>NZ_JCADBM010000060.1:0-1048 GCF_059359075.1 Phytohabitans sp. LZ39
GTGGTGGGCTGGACGTCCTTGCCGCCCACCCGCACGGTGGGCGTGCCGGTGACGCCGTCCCCGCTGGCCTCGTCGGTCACGTGTGCCGTCCACGGCTTGTACTTCCCGTCCCGTACCGCCTGGGCGAAGGCGTCTCCGAGGCCCACCGACCGGCCGATCTGGATCAGCTGGTCGTCACTGAGACCGGCACTGCCCTCGGCCGGCTGCTGCGCGAAAAGCGCCTTGACGTACTCCCGGAACTTACCGCCCTGCGCCGCCGCCCCGGAAGCCGCCGACGCCCGCGTGGAATACTGCGTCGAGGACGCCCGATCCAGGAACGCCAACGGGTGGTACACCACCGAGACCTTGCCCTCGGAAACAAGCTGGTCCAGGGTGGCGCCGGTCTGCTTCTCGAACTGCCCACACGCCGGGCAGATGAAGTCTTCGTAGATGTCGATCCGCACCGGTCCGGAGCCGACCTTGATGCCGGTGCCGTTTTCCACCGCACCGGCCGGCGCGACGTAGCTGCCGGAATCCTGGCTCGCCACCACACCCCAACCGATCAGCCCCGCGATGACCAACACGGCCACCGCGGCGACCGACGTCCACAACGTGCGCGAACGCCGCTTTTCCCGGGCGATCTGATCACGCACCATACGCGAGGCCTGCTTCTGCCCGACCCTGGTACTCATTTCTTCTCCAGCCAGCTATCGATGGACAAACGGGTGAGGGGCCAGACCAACAGGAACCCGGCGAGCGCCAGGAACCCCAGATCACGCAGGATCTCCGGACCATAGGTGGGGCTCTGACCGGCGCCAAGCTGACCACCACTGCCAAAACAGCCACAGTCGATCTGGAGGCCACGCGCCCACGCCTGAGCGATACCCGCGACGAAGACCACCAACAGCCCCGCCGAAACACCGGCGGCCAGCCGGGTGGCCAAACCCACCAGCAGCAGCACACCGAGGGCCATCTCGACGAAGGGCAGCGCGGCCCCGATCACCTTGGCCAACTCGTACGGCATCACGTCGTACGCGTTCACAGCCCGGCCCGACCCGGCAAGGTCACC
>NZ_JCADBM010000061.1:0-1035 GCF_059359075.1 Phytohabitans sp. LZ39
GATCCGCACATCAAGGACGAGCGCTTCGTATCGCTCGACGAGGTGCTGGCCAAGGCCGACCTGCTCGTCATCGCCTGCCCACACCAGGAGTACACGGCCCTCGAGACGGCGACGCCGGTGGTGGACATGTGGGGGCTCACCGGCCAAGGCGTGAAGATATGACGATCACGCCCCGCGTGTCGGTGGTGATCCCCGTCTACAACGAGGGGGAGTCGATCGTCCGGTGCCTCGACCGGATCCTCCGTGAGGTGCTGCTGCCGGCCGAGGTGCTCGTCGTGCACGACATGCCGGAAGACACCACGGTGCCGTACGCGCAGGAGGTCGCCCGCACCGACCCGCGCGTCCGCACCGTGCTCAACACGTACGGGCGGGGCCCGGCCAACGCGATCCGCTTCGGCATCGACTCGGCGACCGCGCCCGTCGCGGTGGTCACGATGGCCGACGGCTCCGACGACCCGCGGCAGATCGACGACCTCGCCCGGCTCGTCGACCGGGGTGTGGTCGTGGCGGCCGCGTCGCGGTACATGCCCGGTGGGCAGCAGGTGGGCGGCCCCCGGTTCAAGCGGATGATGTCCCGCTGGGCGGGTCGCACGCTGCACTGGTTCGCCCGGGTGGGCACGCGCGACGCGACCAACAGCTTCAAGGCGTACGACACCGAGTTCGTGCGCCAGGTGGGGATCGAGTCGCGCACCGGTTTCGAGATCGGGCTGGAGCTGACCGCCAAGGCCAACAGGCTGCGGCTGCCCGTGGCCGAGATCCCCACGATCTGGCTCGACCGTCAGCTCGGCGAGTCCCGTTTCGACCTCGGGCGGTTCATGCCCTCGTACCTCAAGTGGTACTTCTTCGCGTACGGCCGCAGGCTGTCGGCCGAGCAGATCGCGGCACGCCGCGGCACGGCGGAGACCACGCCGGCCGACCCAACCCTGGAAAAGGAGAACAGCGCTAGTGGCTAAGGTCCTGGTTACCGGCTCGGCCGGCTTCATCGGTGGCTACGTGGTGGAGGAGCTGTTGGGCCGTGGCCACGAGGTGGTCGGG
>NZ_JCADBM010000062.1:0-1020 GCF_059359075.1 Phytohabitans sp. LZ39
TGGCGGGTGGGCCGCCGATGGCGGTGTGGTGTCGGTGATGGTTGTACATGTGGAGCCAGTGGGGCAAGGCGGCGCGGCGGGCGGTTTCGGTGGGGTAGGGCTTGGCGTAGGCCCATTCGTCGACCAGGGTGCGGTGGAAGCGTTCGACTTTGCCGTTGGTTTGCGGCCGGTATGGGCGGGTGCGTTTGGGTTGGATGCCCATCGAGGTGAGGGTGTGGCGCCATAGTTTGGAGCGGTAGCAGGCGCCGTTGTCGGTGATGACCCGGGTGATGGTGATGGCGTGGGTGGTGAAGAAGGCGTGGGCGCGTTGCCAGAAGGCGACGGCGGTGTGTTTGGTTTCGTTGGGCAGGATTTCGGTGTAGGCCAGCCTGCTGTGGTCGTCGATGGCGGTGTGTAGGTAGCTGTAGCCGATGATCGGTTTGCCGCCCTTGCGGCCGTGTTGGCTGGGGTGTTGTTGCTTGTGTCGGTTGCCGATGTGCCGGCCGTGGGCGCGCCAGCCGCCGCCGTCGGGGATGTTGCCGAGCTTCTTGACGTCGACGTGGATCAGGTCGCCGGGGTGGGGGTGTTCGTAGCGGCGGACTGGTTGGCCGGTGGCCCGGTCTAGGTGGGCCAGTCGTGGCACACCGGCGCGGGTCAGGATGGCGTGGCAGGTCGAGGTGGGCAGGCCGAGCCGGCCGGCGATCCGGGCTGGTCCCCACCGCTTGTTGGCCCGCAGGTGCAGTACCTTGCGCTCGACCGGCGCCGGCGTGCGGCGGGGGCTGTGGTGCGGGCGGCTGGACCGGTCGGCCATCCCGGCCGGCCCGTGGGCCCGGTATCGGTCGGCCCACCGTTTCGCAGTCGTTGGGCTGACCTGGAACCGTTCCGCGGCTCGCCGCAGCGACCATTTCTCGTCCACGATGCAGCGGGCCAGACGCAGCCGGCCCAGCTCGGTCAACGGGGCGTTACGGTGGGGCACGAGGACCTCCCTCGGATGGTGCGGCTGTTGTGGTAGCTCCACACCTACCGAGGAGGTCCTCACCC
>NZ_JCADBM010000063.1:0-1003 GCF_059359075.1 Phytohabitans sp. LZ39
CCGTCGTGTACGGCCTGGGTCACCCATGGGACGACCTCGTCGAGCATCGTGTCCAGGCTGGTGGTCGCTTCGAAGCCGAGGACCTCACGCGCCTTGGTCACGTCCGGGACCCGCTTTTGCACGTCGTACTCGAACGGGTCGTCCGACACGTACCGGAACGGCACGTCCGGGCCCTTGATCTTCCGCCAGATCAGCTCGGCCAACTCCAGCACCGTGGTCGACTCCGCGGTGGACAGGTTGAAGTCTTCGTTGACCGCGGCCGGATGCTCCATCGCGGTCACGATCCCGGCGGCCAGGTCACCACCGTAGGTGTAATGCCGCACCTGGTTACCCTCACCCAGAATGTGCAACGGGTCCTGACCCTTCACGATCTTCTGCACCAGATCCGGCACCACATGCGACATGGCCAGCTTCACATTCCCGGACAGCACCTCGGCCTCACCCAACGCCCGACCCTCGCCGACACCGACGCAGTTGAACGGACGCACGATCGTGTACGGCAGCTTGTACTGCTCCCACGCCGCCCGCGCGTAATACTCCACCGCCAACTTCTGGAAACCGTACGAGGACAGCGGCGGCGGCACCCGCCGCTCGTCACCCTCCTTGGAGGGCCAGTGCTCGGTCGACTCGAACACCATCGACGACGACATGTAGGTGACCTTCCGCAACCGGCCATCCCGATGCGCCGCGATCGCCGCGTCACACGACGCCGCCATGATCCGCTCATTCGTCGCGAGCAGGTCGTAGGCGTAGGCGTGGAAATACGAGATCCCACCGATCATCGCCGCACCCGCGATGAAATGGTCACAATCCGCGGCCAGCTTCGTCACCAGCTCGGTGTCCGTCGCGTCACCCTCGACGAAGTGGTAACGCGGGTTGTCGTCATAGCTGTGCGTCACCGGACCGTACTTCGAAAAGTTGTCCAGCCCGACCACCTCGTGGCCACGGCCCAACAGCTCCTCCACCACGTAGCCACCGATGAAGCCGGCCGAGCCGGTAACCA
>NZ_JCADBM010000064.1:0-920 GCF_059359075.1 Phytohabitans sp. LZ39
CACGTTCACCAACCCGATCAAGATGCGTGGTCCGGATCCGTGGATGCAGTATTACAACGGTTATTACTATTTGGCGACGACGACGTGGAACAACACGATTACGATGCGTCGTTCGCGGACGTTGGCGGGGTTGTCGTCGGCTTCGGATACGTTGTTGTTCACGTTGACTCGGCCGAATGGTGCGGGGACGATGTGGGCGCCGGAGTTTCATTTGTTGAACGGGCCGAATGGGCAGCGGTGGTATTTCTATTACACGGCGGGGCGTGAGCCGTTCGATCTGGGTTCGCAGCGGATTCATGTGTTGGAGAGTGCGGGGTTGGATCCGATGGGTCCGTACACGTTCAAGGCGGACATGTTGGATCCGGTGTCGGACAACACGTGGGAGCTGGATCCGGGGATTCTTCAGTTGAACGGGAACTTGTATTTGTTGGGGACGTTCTACAACGGGTCGCAGCCGTTGTTCATCCGGCCGTTGTCGAATCCGTGGACGGCGAGTGGGACGCGGCGGATTTTGGTGACGCCTAGCTTGTCGTGGGAGACGGTGGGTGGTGCGGTGGCCGAGGGTGGTGAGGTGTTGCAGCGTAACGGGCGGACGTTCATCGTGTACTCGGCGTCGCATTGTTCGACGCCGGATTACAAGTTGGGGATGATCGAGTATGTCGGTGGGGATCCGTTGAACGCGTCGTCGTGGCGGAAGTTCCCGAGTCCGGTGTTCCAGCGGGCGGGTAACGTGTACGGGCCGGGGCACAACGGGTTCTTCAAGTCGCCGGATGGTACGGAGGACTGGATCGTGTATCACGCGAACAGTTCGGCGAGTCAGGGGTGTGACATCAACCGGACCACGCGGGCGCAGAAGTTCACCTGGAACGCGGACGGCACGCCCAACTTCGGCACCCCGGTCAACAGCGGCGTGGCCATCC
>NZ_JCADBM010000065.1:0-883 GCF_059359075.1 Phytohabitans sp. LZ39
TGGGTGAAGGTGGTTTCCTTGGTGATGATGCGGGGTTCGACGGCTTCGCCGGCGTTGACCTTCTTGACCAGTTCCATCAGCTGTGGGCCGAGCAGGGGAGAGCATTCGACGATGAAGTTGATTTTGCCGTCGGCGAGTGCTTGCATGCCGTCGCGGACGGCGTCGACGGTGATGATTTTGATGTCGGTGCCGGGTTTCTTGCCGGCGCCTTCGATGGCTTCGATCGCGCCCAGGCCCATGTCGTCGTTGTGGGCGTAGAGCACGTCGATGTCGGGGTTGGCCTTGAGGAAGGCTTCCATGACTTCTTTGCCCTTGGCGCGGGTGAAGTCGCCGGTTTGTGAGGCGATGATTTTGAACTTGGGTTCGGCGGCGATGACGTCGCCGAAGCCCTTCTTGCGGTCGTTGGCCGGGGCGGAGCCGGTGGTGCCTTGCAGTTCGACGATGTTGACCGGGTCGGTGCTGCTGGCGTACTCCTTGACCAGCCAGTCGCCGGCCTTCTTGCCTTCCTCGACGAAGTCCGAGCCGAGGAAGGATTTGTAGAGGCTGGTGTCCGGGGAGTCGACGGCCCGGTCGGTGAGGATGACCGGGATGTCGGCGTCCTTGGCTTCCTTGAGCACGGTGTCCCAGCCGGACTCGACCACCGGGGAGAAGGCGATGATGTCGACCTTCTGCTGGATGAACGAGCGGATCGCCTTGATCTGGTTTTCCTGCTTTTGCTGGGCGTCGGAGAACTTCAGCTCGATCCCGGCTTCCTTGGCCGAGTCCTGGATCGACTTGGTGTTCGCGGTACGCCAGCCGCTTTCGGCACCGACCTGGGAAAACCCGAGAACGATCTTCCCATCGTCCGAGCCGCTGCCAGAACCGGCACCGTCATCGCCGCCAC
>NZ_JCADBM010000066.1:0-802 GCF_059359075.1 Phytohabitans sp. LZ39
ACCGAGCGGCGCCGCAGCAGCCGCCGCACGAGCGCGGAACCCGCCGAGCCCGCGGAGCCGGCGCCGGCGCCGCTCAGGTACGCGCCCGCGGAGCCGCCCAGCAGCGCGCCCGCCAGGATCTCGCGCATACCCGCGTTGACCTCACCGAGCTCGACGAACAGCAGATGGCACCGCCGGCACTCGTCCAAGTGCTGCTCGACCCGGCGACCGTCCCGGCGGGACAGTCCACCCCGGACATGGGCACCGAGCCGCTCGATCGACCACCGGCACTCGTCGGCCGGGTCCGCGGCGATGTGCTCCTGTAGGTAGTTCTGGCGCAGCCGCTCGCGGGCCCGGTACGCCATCGCGGCCACGCCGTTGGGCGTCAGCCCCATCATCGGCGCCACGTCGGCCGGGTTCTCGCCCTCGACCTCGGTGTGCCACAGCACCGCCTGCCAGTGCTCGGGCAGGCGGGCGAAGGCGCGCGCGACGAAGCCGTACTCCATCCCCTGGACCGCCGTGTCCACGAAGGGCACGCCGGGGTCGTGGGCCTCGGGGTCGTCGGTCACCGACTCGCGGCGGGCCTTGCGGGTGCGGTCGTAGAAGAGCCGGCGAATGGTGGTGAGCAGATACGGCCGGAACGCGGACTCCGGCCCGCCGCCCTCCTCCAGCGTGGCCAGCAGCTTCGCGAACGCCTCGGCGACGAGGTCCTCGACGTCCGCCGGGTCGCGTACGAGCGTGCGCGTCATCCGCCGGGCGGCGTCCACGTGCCGGCGGTAGACCAGCTCGTAGGCGGCGGTGTCACCGGCCCGAACGGCCGCGA
>NZ_JCADBM010000067.1:0-757 GCF_059359075.1 Phytohabitans sp. LZ39
CCCGAGCGACCCGGATACGACCACAGCACGTTGCCGGAGTCGACCGCCAACAGATCCTCGTACCGATCCCCGTTCACACTCTCCGCAGCCAGGTTGCGGGCGCTGTTGAACCGGTAGAGGTTGTACGTCCGCATCAGGCTGATGACCTTGTTGGCGTACTCCGGGTCGGTGGCGTAGCCGGCCCGGTGCACCTCCCGGATGAACTGGTCCGGGTCGTCGACGTGGTCGAACGCGGCCGCGTACCGCGGTGTGCGCAGCAGCCGCCCGTAGTCGCGGAAGGAGTCCGTGCTGCTGGCGTACCCCCGGAAGTACTGGTTGACGGTGTAGCAGCCGGACGAGTCGCACTCCTGGGTCGGGTAGTTGTGGCAGCTCGTCGCGATTGGCCCGGGATCGCTCGGCGACACGCACTTGAAGCCGAAGAAGTTCCGCCGTTCGCGGGTGAGGCGGCTCTCGCCCCACGCCGACTCGAGGATCGACTGGCCGAGCGCGACGGATGCCGGCACGCCATACTGCTGCTGGACGGTCTGGGCGGACGGGGCGTAGGCGCTGATGTACGCGTCCGGCGCCATCGCCGACGCGCTGCCGATCGCCGCCGTGGAAAGCAGGCCACCGACAAGTGCCGCGACGGCGAGCCGGGCAAGGAAGGTTCTTCTCATGGTTGCTCCCAGCGGTCAGTAGTTGGCGAGGCGGAAGGTGGACCAGCCGTGGCCGATTTGGGCGGGTGTGGCGAAGGTGCCGTCGCCGTCGCCGGTCCAGC
>NZ_JCADBM010000068.1:0-754 GCF_059359075.1 Phytohabitans sp. LZ39
GCTGGACCGGCGACGGCGACGGCACCTTCGCCACACCCGCCCAAATCGGCCACGGCTGGTCCACCTTCCGCCTCGCCCGCTACTAAACCCCTGGAGCAACCATGAGAAGAAGGTTTGTCACCGCGGTCGTCGGAGCGCTGGCCATGCTGGCCACGTTCGCGCTCCAGGAGGTTACCCTCGGACGTGCGGCGCATGCGGCCACGCGTGCCGGGATCGTCGCCGTCGCCGAGGCTGAGATCGGCAACTCCGAGGCCAACGGCCGCTGCCAGAAGTACGGTCCGTGCATTACGACCGCGTGGTGCGCGATGTTCGCCGAATGGGTGTGGCGCACCGCTGGCGTGTCCCCCGTTTTCACGACCGACGTCGCCACGGCGGTCGGCACGTGGGGCCAGCAGCAGGGTCTCTGGAAGGCTCGCCCCTCCGGCGGCACCGGCAGCCCGGCACCGGGCGATGTGGTCGTGTGGGGCGCACCGGGCTCGGGCACGGGCGGCCACGTCGGGATCGTCCACAACGTACACTCGGACGGCACCATCACCACCGTCGAGGGTAACCAGGACGACGCGGTGGTCAAGCGCCGCATCAACCCGGTGACCCAGCGCGCGGGCGAGCGCGACGTGCTCATCTCTGGTTACGTCTCGCCGCCGAACATCACCACCCCGAACCTCGCGGCGGAGAGTGTGAACGGGGATCGGTACGAGGATCTGTTGGCGGTCGACTCCGGCAACGTGCTGTGGTCGTATCCGGGTCGCTCGGG
>NZ_JCADBM010000069.1:0-726 GCF_059359075.1 Phytohabitans sp. LZ39
GTGAACGGGGATCGGTACGAGGATCTGTTGGCGGTCGACTCCGGCAACGTGCTGTGGTCGTATCCGGGTCGCTCGGGCGGCACGGTCGGTACGGCGGTGCGGATCGGTGCGGGTTGGATCGACAACTACAACCGGATCGCGGTCGGTGACTCCAATGGGGACGGTTGGGCCGACCTGTTCGCCACCGCCACCGACGGCGTGCTGTGGTACTGGCACAACGACGGCGACGGCACCTTCAGCGCCCGCACCCAGATCGGGCAAGGCTGGAAGGCCGTCCAGTGGTTCTCCGTCGCCGACGTCAACGGCGACGACAAGGCCGACATCCTCGCCAAGGTCGGCGACTACCTCAACCTCTACACCGGCACCGGCCGCGGCGGCTTCACCGAACCACGCCGGATCGGGACCGGCTGGACCCAGATCGACCGGTTCGCCGCCGCCGACGCGGACGGCGACGGCGACGCCGACATCTGGGGCACCAAACCAGACGGCACCCTACTGTTCTGGAAAGGCAACGGCAGCGGCGGCTTCGCCAGCGCCGCCACCGTAGGCGGCAACTGGGACGCCATCCGCGAATTCGCCATCCTCGACGTCACCGGCGACTACAACGCCGACATCATCGGCATCAAAAAGGCCGACAACACCCTCATCCGCTGGACCGGCGACGGCGACGGCACCTTCGCCACACCCGCCCAAATCGGCCACGGCTGGTCCACCTTCCGCCTCGCC
>NZ_JCADBM010000007.1:0-369427 GCF_059359075.1 Phytohabitans sp. LZ39
GCGGGCGCAGAAGTTCACCTGGAACGCGGACGGCACGCCCAACTTCGGCACCCCGGTCAACAGCGGCGTGGCCATCCAGGCCCCGTCCGGCGAACCCGCTTCCTGATCCGACACTCAAGTGCCGTGGCGCGCGACCCAGCGCGCGCCACGGCGTCGGGACGGCCTACGGCTCGGTGGGCGTGCCGAGGTCGGTCATCGTGCCGCGGTACCAGAAGAACGCGTGGCTGGACGCGTTGCCCGGAAGGCTCGCGGAGCCCACGACGGCGCCGCGGTCGTTGACCCCGTACGCCGTGGAGTAGGGCCCGCCGAGGGTGCCGAGATCGGTCATGGCGCCGTCGGCCCAGAGGTAGGCGTGGCTTTCGACGCCGCCGGTCAGGCCGCTGGAGCCGACGGCCTCGCCGCGCTCGTTGACGTCCCACACATCCGTGACCGCGCCGCCGAGGGTGCCCAGGTCGTGCTCCTCGTACCCGCCGTCCGAGGGTGTCCACAGTGTACCCTTCGACCACGCGGTCGAGCCCGGCTGGGTGGCGACGATCTCGCCCGCGTCGTTGAGGTCGCCGAGGCGGTCGGCCCCGGTGAAGGGCTGGCTCCCCAGCAGGGTGCCCTGGCGGCAGGCGTCCGCGCCGTGCCCCACGCGCAGGTAGCCGAAGCTGTTCACACAGGTGGCCAGCACGTCGCCGCGGTCGTTGACGGCGTGGGCCTCGCCGTCCCCGAGGTCGAGTACCCGCCCACGCGACCACAGGACCGCACGGTGGTGGTAGCCGGGCGGGGTGTTGCAGTATCCCACCGCCTCGCCCCGGTCGTTGACGTCCACCGCGACGCACTCGGTCGTGCCCGGCAGCACGCCCAGGTCGGTCATGCCGCCATCGCCGGACCACCGGAACGCGTGCCGCGAGCCGTCCGGTGTGTCGCTGACGCCGACGACCTCGCCGAGATCGTTGACGCCGAGCGCCGCGCTGTGTTTGCCGCCGAGGGTCCCCAGGTCGCGCGCGTAGTGCTCGCGGTCCCAGAAGACCGCGTGCCGCTGGCCGGAGCTCGTCGTCGACTCGCCCGCCACCTCACCCCGGTTGTTCACCGCCCAGGCGACGCTCCGCGCGGCGGCGGTGACGGCCGCGCCGGCGCTTCGCGGGTGAGCCACCACCGTGCCGGCCGCGGCGACCAGCATCACGAGGAATATCCGTTGTAGACGCACGACGGCGAAGGTGCCACACGCCGGTTTCAAAAAGCCTTCACGGCGCTGACACCGACGGGATCAGGCCTGCGGGCGCGGGCCGGTAGAGTCGCGGACCACGAGCCGGCACGGCTGCCGCACCACCCCGGAGGCGGGCTCGCCGTCGAGCGCCGCGAACAGGTGCTTGACGGCCGTCTCGCCGAGCTGCTGAAGGTTGAGGTCCACAGTGGTCAGCGGCGGCTGGCAGTCGGACGCGAACTCGTGCCAGTTGTCGTAGCCCACGATGGAGATGTCGTCGGGTACGCGGCGGCCGAGCTCGCGGACCGCGCCGGCGACCCCGGCGGCGATCTGGTCGTTGCCGCAGAAGATGGCGTCGATCTCGGGGTTGGCCGACAGCAGGATCCGGGCGGCGTTTCGGCCCCAGCGCTGCGACCACTCGCCGTAGAGCGGGTCGCCGCCGGCCAGGGCGAGGCCGGCGCTGGCGAGCACCTTGCGCACGCTGGTCACGCGGTCGCGGGCGGCGCGGTAGCTCTCCGGGCCGGTGATGTGCGCGATGGTGCGGCGGCCCAGCGACACGAGGTGCTCGGTGGCGAGGCGGGCGCCGTGCTCGTCGTCGGCGAGGACGGACAGGTCGTGGGGATTGTCCGATTCGCCGTACACGTAGACGACCGGGACCGGGATCTGGCGGGTGAGCGACGGGCGCAGGTCGTTGGAGTCGCCGAGTACGACGAAGCCGTCGACCTGGCGGGCGATCAGCGTGCGGATGTAGTGCTGGCGCCGGATCGCGTCGCCGCGGGCGTCGCAGAGCAGCACGGACATCTGGCCGTTGGCCAGGGCGTTTTCCACGCCGAGCAGGATCGGGATGGAAAACCGGTGGGCGAGCTCGTCGGTGAGCAGCCCGATCGTGCGCGTGTTGCCGGTCAGCAGGCCGCGGGCCAGGACGTTGGGCTGGAACGACAGCTCCTCGGCCGCCTCCAGCACCCGCCGCCGGGTCTCCGGGGCGACCTCGTCGCGCGCGTTGAGCGCCTTCGACGCCGTGGCCACCGACACGCCGGCGAGACGCGCGACATCGGTCAACGTGACCGTCCGGGATCGCTGCCTGCCCACCGAAATCCTTTCGAAAAAGCTTTCGGGGCGAAAGCCTACATCATCGAAATAGGCAAACTCCTCTCTTGACGTGTGCGTAATATCGCCGCTACATTGCCGAAAAGGTTTTCGGCCACCGGGCGGCCAGCGGTCCCGAAGGGGTGACCATGATCGGACCGGTGCGTCCATCGGCGGGTGCGCTGCGCCCGCTAGGCCTCGACGCCGTGCGTATCACCGGCGGCTTCTGGGGTGAGCGGCAGGAGCGCAACGCCAAGGCTTCCATCCCGCACGCCCATCACTGGTTGGAGGAGACCGGCTGGTTGGGCAACTTCCGCTTGGCGGCGACGGATGACCTGGTGCCGCATCGTCGGCGAGGTCGGGAGTTTTCCGATTCTGAGGTGTTCAAGCTGGCGGAGGCGATGGCGTGGGAGTGTGCGCGTGGTGGTGACGTGTCGGTGGGTGAGTTGTCCACTGTGGTCGCGGCGGCGCAGGAGCCGGGTGGCTATCTGAATACGATGTTCGGTCGGCCGGGTCAGCAGCCGCGTTACTCCGATCTGACCTGGGGTCACGAGCTGTACTGCTACGGGCATCTGATCCAGGCCGGTGTGGCCCGGCTGCGCGGCGGCGTCAAGGACGCCCTAGCCACGACCGCGATCCGGGCCGCCGACCACGTGTGTGTCGAGTTCGGTCCGACCGGGCGGCAGGCGTTGTGCGGTCATCCGGGGATCGAGATGGCTTTGGTGGAGTTGTTTCGGGCTACCGGGACGGCCCGTTATCTGGATCAGGCGCGGTTGTTCGTGGATCGGCGTGGTCAGGCGTCGTTGCCGGATGTCGAGTTGGGTCGGGCGTATTTCCAGGACGATGTTCCGGTCCGGGAGCGGGTGGTGTTCGCGGGGCATGCCGTGCGTGCGTTGTATCTGGCGTGCGGTGCGGTGGATGTGGCGGTGGAGACCGGTGACGACAAGTTGTTGGCGGCGGTGGTGCGCCAGTGGGAGCGGACGGTCGCGGCTCGTACGTATGTGACTGGTGGGATGGGTTCGCGGCACGAGGGGGAGGCGTTCGGAGAGGATTTCGAGTTGCCGGCTGATCGTGCGTATGTGGAGACGTGCGCGGCGGTGGCGTCGGTGATGTTGTGTTGGCGGTTGTTGCTGGCTACGGGTGAGGCGCGGTTCGCGGATTTGGCGGAGCGGACCTTGTTCAACGTGGTGGCGGCGTCGACGTCGTTGGATGGGCGGGCGTTTTTCTACACCAATCCGTTGCGGCAGCGGGTGGCGGGTGAGGTGTTGGATCGGTCGCGGCCGTGGCCGCGTGCGTCGTCGGGCGAGCGGGCGCCGTGGCGGGATGTGTCGTGTTGCCCGACGAATGTCGCTCGTACGCTGGCGTCGTTGGGTGGGTATGTGGCTACGGTCGACGACGGTGGCGTGCAGGTTCACCAGTACGCGGCCGGCACGGTGGCCAGCGGTGACATCGCGCTCACCGTGGCGACCGGCTACCCGTGGGACGGCGGTGTGGAGGTGCGGGTCGACCGCACGAGCCAGCGGCCGTGGCGGCTGTCGCTGCGCGTGCCCGCCTGGGCCGGCGAGGCCACGCTCGTTACCCCCGAAGGCACCCAACGGGTCACGCCGGGATACGCGGTCGTGTCCCGCACCTGGCGATCCGGCGACACCGTGCGGCTCGAACTGCCACTTACTCCACGGTGGACCGCACCCGACCCGCGCATCGACGCGGTACGCGGCTGCGTCGCCGTCGAACGCGGCCCGCTCGTCTACTGCGCCGAGTCGGTCGACCACGACCCGGCCACGGCGCTGGACGCGGTCAACGTCGACCGCTCCGCACCGCTCACCGAGCGGCCGCTGCCGGCGCTCGGCCGGGACGTCGTCGCGCTGGCGGTCCCGGCCTCGGCGACGTCCGATCCGAGGAGCGAAGCGACGAGGACGGACGAAGCCGACGACCGGGACCCGAGCGAGCCAGCAGGCGGAGTCCCGGCACGCACCACCCCCGCTGCCGGCGACGGCTGGCCGTACGGATCGATCAGCACCGCGGAAGCAGAGCCGGGCAACCTCACCCTCGTTCCGTACCACCTGTGGGCCAACCGCGGTCCGGCGACCATGCGGGTCTGGCTCCCGGTGGCCTCGTCCACACAGGACAGGAGGTAACCCGTGTCCCTCTCCCGCCGCACCGTGCTGCGCGCCTCCGCCGCCGGGGCCGTCGCGGCCGCCGGTGTCACCGCATCGCGCACGACGCCCGCCGTCGCCGCCCGCCCGGACACCGGGGTTTCCGTCTACCCCTTCCCGCTCTCCGCCGTCTCCCTGCTCGCCGGGCCGTTCCAGGCCAATACCGGACGCACTCACAGCTACCTCGGCTTCCTCGACGCCGACCGGCTTTTGCACATGTTCCGGGTCAACGTCGGGCTGCCCTCGTCGGCCACGGCGATGGGCGGCTGGGAGTCGCCCACGACCGAGCTGCGCGGCCACTCCATGGGGCACGTGCTCACCGCGCTCGCCCAGGGCTACGCGAACGGCGGCCCGGCCGCGTTCAAGACCAAGGGCGACTACCTCGTCGCCGAGCTCGCCAAATGCCAGGACAGGGCCACGACCGCCGGGTTCAACACCGGCTACCTCTCCGCCTACCCGGAAAGTTTCATCGACCGGGTCGAGGCGCGGCAGTCGGTGTGGGCGCCGTACTACACGCTCCACAAGATCATGGCCGGGCTGCTCGACACGCACCTGCTCGCCGGCAACGCACAGGCGCTAACCGTGCTGACCCGGATGGCGGGCTGGACGAAGTTTCGCAACGACCGGCTCACGCTCACCCAGCGGCAGAACATGCTGGACACCGAGTTCGGCGGGATGAACGAGACGCTCACCAACCTCTACCAGCTCACCGCCGACCCCAACCACCTGACCACGGCGCAGTACTTCGACCACGCCGAGATCTTCGACCCGCTCGCGTCCAACGTGGACAACCTGAACAACTACCACGCCAACACGCAGATCCCGAAGGTGCTGGGCGCGATCCGCGAATACCACGCCACCGGCACCACGCGGTACCGCGACATCGCCGTCAACTTCTGGGACATCGTGACCAGCCGCCACTCGTACGCGATCGGCGGCAACTCCAACGGCGAGTACTTCAAGGCGCCCAACCGGATCGCCGGCGAGCTGTCCGACACCACGGCCGAGTGCTGCAACACGTACAACATGCTCAAGCTGAGCCGGCAGCTGTTCTTCACCAACCCGGCCCGCGCCGACTACATGGACTACTACGAGAAGGCGCTCTACAACCACATCCTCGGCGCGCAGAACCCCAGCTCCAGCCACGGCTTCCACTGCTACTACGTGCCGCTGCGGCCCGGCGGCATCAAGACGTACAGCAACGACTACAACGACTGGACGTGCTGCCACGGCACCGGCATGGAGAGCAACACCAAGTACGTCGACAGCATCTACTTCCACGACGGCGGCGACACCCTGTACGTCAACCTCTTCATCGCCTCGGTGCTCAGCTGGCCCGGCCGGGGCATCACCGTACGGCAGGAGACCACCTACCCGGAGACGCCCTCGACCCGGCTCACCGTCACCGGCTCCGGCACTTTCACTCTCCGGTTGCGTATCCCGTCGTGGACCAGCGGAGCGCAGATCCTCGTCAACGGCACCGCCGCGGGCGTGACGGTCACCCCCGGCACCTACGCGACGATCACCCGCGCGTGGACGTCGGGCGACGTCGTCGACGTGACCCTGCCGATGGCGCTGACCCGCGAGTCCACACCGGACAACGCTGCGGTGCAGGCGGTGAAGTACGGGCCGATCGTGCTGGCCGGCGCCTACGGCACGAACAACCTCTCCACCATGCCGGCGCTCAACGCGTCGACGCTCGCCCCGACGTCGACGCCGCTCCAGTTCACCGCGACGGCCAGCACCGGGGCGGTGACGCTGCTGCCGTTCTACAAGATGCACGGCCAGCGGTACACCGTCTACTGGAACGTCGACAACACGCCGCCGCCGGCCCCGTTCGTCGCGCACTACCGCTTCGACGAGACCTCCGGCACGAGCGCGG
Organism: Phytohabitans sp. LZ39; assembly: GCF_059359075.1. Lineage (NCBI taxonomy): Bacteria > Bacillati > Actinomycetota > Actinomycetes > Micromonosporales > Micromonosporaceae > Phytohabitans > Phytohabitans sp. LZ39. The sequence goes on from NZ_JCADBM010000007.1 coordinate 6,314, forward strand.
CGGACGCCACCGGAAACGGCCGCACCGCCACCCTGGCCGGCGGCGCCGGCTGGACCGCCGGCCGCACCGGGGGAGCGGTCAACCTCAGCGGCACCAACGCGTACGTCGCGCTGCCGCCGGGGATCCTGGCCGGCGCCACCGCCTGCACGGTCGCCACCTGGGTCCGCCTCGACACCATCGCCAACTGGACCCGGCTGTTCGACTTCGGCTCGGGCTCCTCGACCAGCATGTTCCTGACGCCGCGCGGCAGCGGCGGCACCGCCCGCTTCGCCATCACGACCTCCGGATCCGGCGGCGAGCAACGCATCAACGCCCCGGCCGCGCTGCCGACCGGCGTGTGGACGCACGTCGCGGTCACGCTCTCCGGCGCGGTCGGCGTCCTGTACGTCGACGGCGCCGAGGTCGCCCGCAACGCGGCACTGACCCGCCGCCCGGCCGACCTCGGCAACACCACACAGAACTGGATCGGCCGCTCCCAGTACGGCGCCGACCCGTACCTGGACGGTGCCGTGGACGGTTTCCGCCTCTACAGCCGCGTGCTCACCGCGGCCGAGGTGGCCGACCTCCACGCCACCGGCCAGTAACCCACAGACCCCGGCTGGGGGTCCGACCTGCGCCCGGCTCGTCGGACCGCCAGCCGGCCATCCGTAGCCCCCACGGCCCCCCGCCCTGTCCCCCAAGAGGGCAGCCCTGTCACTGTCTGGGCGGGTATACGGGAGCCCTGTTGGGACTTCACGCCCAAGAGGGCTGCCCTCTTGGGGGACAGGGCTTGGGGCGCGGAGCTGGCAGCGGGGGCCGGGGGTTTCGGCGAGCCCTGGCGAGCCGCCGGGTCCCGCGGTCTCCGGCGGGAGCGGCGGTCCGCCGCTGACGCGGACCCGGGTAATGCAACAAAGGAGCTAAAGGGGGAACCCTCCCAGCATCTCGTCCGGGACCTCTTCGAAGACGAGTTGGGTTTGGGTGTTGCGGACGCCGGGGATCGACTGGATCTCGTCGAGGACGAGCGCGCGCAAATGCGCCTGGTCGGGCACGCGGACCAGCGCGATGATGTCGAACGCGCCGCCGGTCAGCGCGAAGTGCTGGATCGCGGGCAGGCGGATGAGGCGCTCGCGGACGTCGCGCCAGGCGTTCTGCTCGATCCGCATCGTGACGTAGACGGCGGTGGTGAGGCCGACCTGGGCCGGGTCGAGGCGTACCGAGAAGCCGCGGATCACGCGGTCGCGGACCAGCCGGGCGAGCCGGCTGTAGGCGTTGGCGCGGGAGATGTGCAGCCGCTCGGCCAGGGTGCGCACCGCGATCCGGCCGTCCTTGACGAGCTCGGCGACCATCCGCCGGTCGACGTCGTCGAGGGTTGCCGCCGGTTGTCTCGCCGGCGGCGCGGGTGTCCCTGATGGCGTGCCCGTTTGTCTTTCCACCGTGCCCCCCGGTGCGCATCTGTCTTGAAGATGTCCCAGTATATGGACAGATCTTCGAGGGCGGCCGCATGGTACGGAGATGGACCTGCTTCCCACGGCCGAGCCGGTGCGGCTGATCGAGGCGGACGGCACGCCGGTGGCCGGGCGCGCGCTGCCCGGCGGCACGGCGCTGCGGGCGGCGTACCGGGCGCTGGTGGTCGGGCGGCGCTTCGAGCAGCAGGCGACCGCCCTGGTCAAGCAAGGGCAGCTCGCGGTCTACCCGTCGGCGCGCGGCCAGGAGGCGGCCGAGGTCGGCGCGGTCCTCGCCCTGCGGCCCACCGACTGGATCTTCCCGACGTACCGGGACAGCGTCGCGCTGCTCACCCGCGGCGTCGACCCGGTCGAGATCCTCACGTTGCTGCGCGGGGAGTGGCACTGCGGCTACGACCCGTACGCGCACGGCGCGGCGCCGCAGTGCACGCCCCTGGCCACCCAGGCGCCGCACGCGGTCGGGCTCGCCTTCGCCGCGCAGGCCCGGGGTGAGGACACGGTGGCGCTCGCGTTCGTCGGTGACGGCGCGACTTCCGAAGGAGACTTTCACGAGGCGCTCAACTTCGCCGCGGTCTTCCACCTGCCGGTCGTATTTTTCGTGCAGAACAACCAGTACGCCATCTCCGTGCCGGTGAGCCGGCAGACGAGCGCGCCGTCGCTGGCGCACAAGGCCGTCGGCTACGGCATGCCGGGTGTGCTCGTCGACGGCAACGACGTCGCGGCCGTGCTGACGGTGGTGGGCGAGGCGGCGCGGCGGGCCCGCGAGGGCGAGGGGCCGACGCTGGTCGAGGCGATGACGTACCGGGTCGACGCGCACACCAACGCCGACGACGCCACCCGCTACCGGCCCGACGAGGAGGTCGCCGGGTGGCTGGCCCGCGACCCGCTGGACCGGCTGTCCGCGTACCTGACCAACTCCGGCCAGCTGAACGTCGACGTCGAGGCGGCCGTCGCGGCCGAGGCCGAGGAGCTCGCCGCCGACCTGCGCGCCCGCCTCGTCGCCGAGGTGCCGCCGGCGCCGGAGGAGCTTTTCGCGCACGTGTACCACCGACCCACGCAGCGGCTGCGCGCCCAGGCCGCGCTGCTGCGGGCCGAATCCGCCCCGTCGCGGGCCGAGTCCGACGGGAGCTGAGCGGCGTGGCGGTCTCGATGGCACAGGCGATCAACCAGGCGCTCGCCGACTGCCTGGCGGAGGACGAGCGGGTGTTCGTGTTCGGCGAGGACGTCGGCACGCTCGGCGGCGTCTTCCGGATCACCGACGGCCTGGCCGCCAAGTACGGCGAGCGGCGCTGCTTCGACACCCCGCTGGCCGAGTCGGGCATCGTCGGCATGGCGGTCGGCATGGCGATGCACGGCATGCGCCCGGTGGTGGAGATGCAGTTCGACGCGTTCGCCTACCCCGCGTTCGAGCAGATCGTCAGCCACGTCGCGAAGATGCGCAACCGCACCCGCGGGAAGGTGAGCCTGCCGATGGTGATCCGCGCGCCGTACGGCGGCGGCATCGGCGGGGTGGAGCACCACAGCGACTCCTCCGAGGCGTACTACGCGCACACGCCGGGGCTGACCGTCGTCGCGCCGGCGACGGTCGCGGACGCGTACAGCCTGCTGCGCGCGGCGGTCGCCTGGCCCGACCCGGTCGTCTTCCTGGAACCCAAGCGGCTCTACTGGAGCAAGGACGAGGTCACGCTGCCGGTCCAGGGCGAGCCGATCGGGCGCGCCGCGGTCCGGCGGTCGGGTGCCGACGCCACGCTCGTCGCGTACGGGCCCAGCGTGCCGGTCGCCCTCGCCGCCGCCGACGCGGCCCGCGACGAGGGCTGGGACCTCGAGGTGGTCGACGTGCGGAGCATCGTTCCGCTCGACGAGGAGACGCTCGTCGCCAGCGTCCGCAAGACCGGCCGCGCGGTCGTCGTCGCCGAGGCGGCCGGGTTCGCCAGCGTGGCCGCCGAGATCGCGGCCCTGCTCTCCGAACGCTGCTTCCACGCCCTCGAAGCTCCGGTGCGGCGGGTCACCGGCTTCGACATTCCCTACCCTTCACCGAAACTCGAACACCACCACCTGCCCGACGTGGAACGGATTCTGGACGCCGTCGCCACCTTGCAGTGGGAGGACGCGTGACCGCCCAGCAGTTTCGCCTGCCCGACCTCGGCGAAGGGCTGACCGAGGCGGAGGTGCTGCGCTGGCTCGTGAAGGTCGGCGACACCGTGGCCGTCGATCAGCCTGTGGTCGAGGTGGAGACCGCGAAGGCGAGCGTCGAGGTGCCGACGCCGTTCGGCGGTGTGGTGGCAGAGCTGCACGCGGCCGAGGGTGCGACGGTCTCGGTGGGTGCCCCGCTCATCTCGGTCGCCTCGGCCGAGGGCTCGGGCAACGTGCTCGTGGGCTACGGCACCACGCAGTCGCGGCGGGCCCGGCGCCGCCGGCCGGCCGCCGGCCCGCGACCCCTCGTCATCTCGCCGATTGTGCGCAAGCTGGCCCGCGACCACGACGTGGACCTGTCGGCGCTGACCGGCACCGCTCCCGGTGGCGTGATCGCCCGCCGCGACGTGGAGGGTGCGATAGCCGCGTCGGCGTCGCCGGCGCGTGGGCCGGTGGCTCCCGTCGATCCGCTGCCCGTGCGCGAACGGGTGCCGCTGACCGGCGTGCGGCGGTCGATGGCCGAGCGGCTCACCCGCAGCCGCCGGGAGATCCCGGACGCCACCACGTGGGTCGACGTCGACGTGACCGCGCTCGTCGAGACCCGCCGCCAGATGCTGGCCCGCGATCCCGGCAACCCGGTGGGCTTCCTGGCGTTCGTCGCCAGGTTCGTGGTCGCCGGGCTGGCCCGCTATCCCGACCTGAACAGCCGCGTCGACCTCGACGCCGGCGACATCGTGCACCTCGACGGCGTCAACCTCGGCATCGCCGCGCAGGGCGAGCGGGGGCTGCTCGTGCCTGTCGTCCACGACGCACACCGGCGCAACGTGCGCGAGCTGCACGCCGAGATCGCCCGCCTGGCCTCGGCCGCCCGCGCCGGCGAGCTCGGTGTCGGCGACCTGACCGGCGGCACGTTCACGCTCAACAACTACGGCGTGTTCAATGTGGACGGTGCGACGCCGATCGTCAACCACCCGGAGGCCGCGCTCCTCGGCGTGGGCCGGATCCTCGACCGGCCGTGGGTCGTCGACGGCGCGGTGGTGCCGCGCAAGATAGCCCAGTTCTCGCTGACGTTCGACCACCGGGTCTGCGACGGGGGCACGGCGGCCGGCTTCCTCCGCTTCGTCGTCGACTGTGTCGAGCACCCGGCCGAGGCGCTCGCCCGGATCTGACTCTCCGGGTGATGTCGGGGTTGCCCCGGATGGCTTCTCGCCGCCGCGGCGATCGACGATGGACGTCGTGACCTTTCGTGGTATCGCCGCCGCTGTCGCCCTCGTCCTCACCGGGACACTCGTCGCCGCCGCGCCGGCGCGGGCGTCCCGGCCGACCCTGGCGTGGGGCACGTGCGCGGACGACCTGCCCGGCGTGCCGATGGATCCCGTGGTGGGATGCGCGACGCTGCGGCTGCCGGTCGACTGGGCCGAGCCGCGCGGCGCCACGTTCGCGCTGTCGGTGGCCCGGCGCCCGGCGCGCGAGCCCGGGCGGCGGGTGGGCACGCTCGTCTTCGGCCCCGGCGGGCCGGGCGACTCCGGCGTCGAGCGGATCCGCAAGGGCGACCGCTTCAGCGACGAGCTGCTCGACCGCTTCGACATCGTCAGCTTCGACCCGCGCGGCGTCGCCCGTAGCGCCGCACCCCGCTGCGCGCCCGACCCGACCCTCCCCAAACCGCCGGTGCCGCTGGCCGGCCAGGCCGACCTCGACGCCATGGCCGCGTACAACCGTGAGCTGTGGGCGCGCTGCCGGCCGACCAGCCCGGTCTTCGACCACGCCGACACCCTGAGCCAGGTGTACGACCTGGAAGCGCTGCGCCGGGCGCTCGGTGAGCCGCGCCTGACGTTCCACGGCAGCTCCTACGGCACGCTGCTCGGCCAGCAGTACGCCGAACGGTTTCCCGGCCGGGTCCGGGCGATCGTCCTGGAAGGAGTCTTCGACCACAGTCTCGACCCGCGCGCGTTCGTCCGCACCCAGGCGGCGACGCTCCAGGACTCGTTCGACGAGTTCGTGTCCTGGTGCGACCGCTCGACCGAGTGCGTGCTGCACGGCACGGACGTGCGCGCCACCTGGACGTCGGTGCTCGCCCGCGCCGACCGGGGCGAGTACGCGCCGAGTACCGCTTTCGACGTCGCCGCGCTGCCGCTCGGCATGCTCAACGGTCCGAACTGGACAGGCTTCGCCCGGACCGTCGAAGGGCTGGCCGCGGGCGTGGCACCGCCGCCCCGCGCGCTTCCGCTCACGACGGCGGTCTTCTGCGCGGACTTCCCGGTGCCGCTCCGAAGCTACGCCGAGTACGCCGCGCTCGTGCGGGTGGCCGCGGCCGCCGCGCCCGACGTGCGGTACGGCGGCGGGCTGATGGCGCTGCACGCCTGCCTCGGCTGGCCGAACCCGGTGCGCAACCCTCCACATCGGACGAAGGTGACCGGCGACGCGCGGCTCCTGCTCGTCAACGGGCTGCACGACCCGCGCACCGGCTACGAGTGGGCCACGAGCGTCGCGGCGCAGCTGGGCCGGCACGGCCGGCTGCTCACCTACGAGGGCTGGGGGCACGGCGCGTACGAGCGCACGCCGTGCACGGTCGACGCGGTCGACCGCTACCTGGTCGACCGCGTCCTTCCCGCGCCCGGCGCGCGGTGCGCCGCGCCCTAGCCCTCGGCTGTCAGGCCACGGTGAACGTGTACGACCCGGACGGCAGCGCGTAGCCGGCGGCGCCGGCGGCGTAGCCCTGCGGCACCGCCTCCGGTGGCGCGGTGACCGCCGCCGCGGAGGGCGCCGGCACCTGGACGGTGGCGGTGGTGTTCGGTGGCACCACCACCCGCAGGGTCAGCCCGGTGCCGTTCCGCGTCCACTCGGTGCGCGCCGGCCCGTACCGCGTCACCAGTGAGGTGGCCGCGGCTGTGAGCGAGCCGCCGGGCTTCGGCGCGACCAGCAGGCGCTGGTATCCGGGCGCGGCCGGGCCGAGGCCGCCGACTGTCCGGTAGAGCCAGTCGCCGACCGAGCCGAGGCCGTAGTGGTTGAAGGAGTTCATGCCGGCGTCCTGGAGTGAGCCGTCGGTGCGGATGCCGTCCCAGCGCTCCCAGATCGTGGTGGCGCCGCGCGCGTTCATGTAGCCCCAGCCGGGGTAGTCGGGCTGCTGGAGGATACGGTAGGCGGTGTCGAGGTGCCCGTGCTCGGCCAGTACGGGCAGGAGATTCTCCACGCCCATGAAGCCGACCGACAGGTGTCCGTTTCGGGACGCCACCTTCGCGGCCAGCCGGTCCGCGACCGCCTGTGTCCGCTGTGGAGGGACGAGGCCGAACGCCAGCGCGAGCACGTAGCCGGTCTGGCTGCCGTTGCCGACGGTGCCGTCCGCGGCGACGAACCGGTTGGCGAACGCGGCCGCGATCTGGTCGGCGAGCGTACTGTAGGCGGCCGCCCGGTCCGGACGCCCCGTGGCCGCGGCCATCCGCGCGACGAGCCGCGCCGACCACCCGAAGAACGCGGTGCTGGTGAGGTCGTTGGCGGTGGGATCGTCCACGTTGAGCCAGTCGCCGTAGGTGTCCTGGTCGCGGACGAGGTCCGCACCCGAGGTGGCGCGCAGGTAGTCGACCCACCGCGCCATCGCGTCGAAGTGCCGGTCGGCCGCGGACAGGTCGCCGTAGCGCTGCCACAGCACGTACGGGACGATGACGCCCGCGTCGCCCCAGCCGGCCTTGCCGGCCCAGCCGAGCACGTCCGGTGCCACGTCGGTGAACGCCCCGTCGGCGCGCTGGGCGTCCACCAGGTCGTCGGCGTACTTGGCGAGCAGCCCGTGCGTGTCGAAGTTGAACGCGGACGTCGCGCCGAAGGCCGCGATGTCGCCGGTCCAGCCCAGCCGCTCGTCCCGCTGTGGACAGTCGGTCGGGATGGAGAGCAGGTTGGAGCGGGCACCCCACAGGATGTTGTGCTGGAGCTGGTTGACCAGCGGGTCGGAGGTGGTGAAGGTGCCGGTCTCCGCGCCCGCCGTCCACGCCGCCAGCCCGGTCAGGCTGTCCACTGTGGGCGTACCAGGAAAGCCGGTCAGCTCCACGTACCGGTAGCCGTGCACGGTGAACGACGGTTCGAAGGTCTCCACGCCCTGCCCGGCGAGCGTGTACGTGTCGGTCGCCTGCGCGGCGCGGAGGTTGGCGGTGTAGAGCGTGCCGTCCGCGTTCAGGATCTCGCCGTGCCGCATCGTCACGGTCGTGCCGGCCGGGCCGCTGACCCGCAGCCGGTTCCACCCGGCGAAGTTCTGGCCGAGGTCGGCTATCCACACGCCGGGCCTGGGCTGGGTGAGGCGCACCGGCCGCAGCTCCCGCTGCACGGTCACGCCGGGGTCGACCTGCGCGACGAGGCGCGGCTTCGGTCCGGTGTGGACGGTCACCGGCTGGGCCGGTCCGCCCGCCACCCGGGCGTCCCGGTCCTCGCCGTGGTAGAGGTCGTCGGAGACGATCGGGCTGCTCGTCCACGTCCACGACCCGTCGGTGCGCACGTCCGCCCGCGTCCCGTCGGTGTACTCGACGACCAGCTGCGCCGAGTACCAGGGGGACGTGCCGTAGTAGCGGCTGCCGGCGAAGCCGACGCTCCCGGAGTACCACCCGTTGCCGAGCAGCGCGGAGAGTGTGTTGCCGCCCTGCCGGAGCGTGGCCGTCACGTCGTACGCGCGGTACTGGAGCCGCGTGGTGTAGTCCGTCCAGCCGGGCGCGAGGCGTTCCGGGGTGACCTTCTCGCCGTTGAGGTACGTCTCGTGCAGGCCGAGCGCGGTCGCGAAGAGCCGGGCTCGGGCCACCGGCTTGCCGATGGTGAAGGTCTTGCCGAGCCGGGGCGCCGGGCTCGGCACCGTGACCTGGTTGCCCCACGGGCCACTCTGGTACGCCGCGGCCACCCGGGCCGCCGGCCAGCCACTGTCGTCATAGGACGGTTGCTCCCAGCCGGCCGGCCCGCTCTGGGACGCCTTCCAGGCGGCGTCGGTCGGGACGGTGACCGCGCCATGCAGCTTGGCGATGGCGGCGGCCGGGCCGGGTGAGGTGTTCTGCGCGGCGACCGCGACGGTGTTGCGGCCGGTGCGCAGGTGCGCGGTCACGTCGATCGTCGTGGCGCGCTTCCACGAGTCGGTCACCCGTCTCGACGCCGCCACCTTGACCCCGTTGACCCACGCGTCGGCGGTGTCGTCGCCGGTCACCACGAGCGTCGTGCGGCCCGGCGTCGCCACGTCGAAGGCGCGGCGGAAGTAGCGCGTCGCGACCGGGGCGTCCACTGTGGGATCCCCTTCCGGATACCAGATCCACGAGGCGCCGGCGAGGTCGGCCGTGCCGGGCGCGCCGATGAAGTCCGCCGTCCAGCTCGCCAGTGCGGTGTCGAAGCGGGCGGGCGCGCTCCAGCCGCTCGCCCGGCCCTGCGCGTCCCAGACCCGCACCCGCCAGTGGTACGTGCGGTTGGCGGCGAGGGCCGGCCCGCCGTACGGGACGTCGACGGACTGCCGAGACGCGACCTGCCCGCTGTCCCAGACGTCCGCCGCACCCGGGCCGGTGCCGACCGTGACCTGGTACCTGCCCTGGAGTTGGCCGGTCGCTGCGGTGGCGAGCTGCCAGCCGAAGCGGGGCCGCGGCGCGTCGACACCGACCGGGTTGGCGCGCCGCTCGGTGGTGAGGCCGGTGACCGAGACGGGCGAGGACCCGCCGGGGACCGGGACCTGGACGTCCGACCGCCACGGGCCGGTGCCGTACGCGCCCAGGTCCTGCGCGGCCACCCAGGCCTGCGGCACCGCGTTCGCGGCCTGCCAGGCCCCGTCGGTGGCGAGGCTGACGGTGCCGCCGGTCGCGGCGACGGTGAGCTGGCCGGCGACCCCGGCCGGGCCCTGGCTGGTGTTGCGGGCGGCGACCAGGAGGGTGTTGGCGCCGGGTCTGAGCGCGGCCGTGAGGTCCACGTAGACGCCCTGGCGCCACGAGTCGGCGACCCGCGGCGAGGCGGCGAGCCAGGTGTCGTTGAGCCAGACGTCGACGGTGTCGTCGCCGGTGACGACGAGGTGCGCGTCGGTGTACGGCCCGGACGGCGCCGTGAACGTCCGCCTCAGGTAGCGGGTCGCGGCGGGTGCCGCAACGGCGGGATCACCCTCGGGAAACCAGATCCAGTGTGCGTTCGTCAACGTTTCAACACGCTTGTGCCTCGGGGCGGCGGTGGCCGTGGACGCGGGCATCATGGTCGCGACGGCCAGGACGGAGGCCATGGCGAACCGGAGTGTTGCGGACATGCGGGCTCTCCTCGGTGGGCGGAGAAGGCACGGTAGCCAATCAACGATTTAAACGGTTCAATGCCATGGCCTCATGAGGATAGGCCGATACCGGTGCTTTATTCAAGAGTCTTAATTGAACGGGGCGGCGGACCCCGGCATGCGGCTGGTTGGATACCCGCCATGCAGCAGATGGTGGAGCGGCCGTGGGGTGTGTCGGCGTACGGGGCGGCCAGCGTGAAGGCGATGCCCGACCTGGTGCGGATCCGGTTCCAGGTGGTGCGGTCGGAGCAGGTGCCGGCGGAGTCGTTCGCCGGGGCCAACGAGGCCGTGCGGGCGGTCCGGCAGGCGCTGCGCGAGCACGGCGTGGCGGACAGCGGGGTGGAGCGCTCGCGGCTCGACCTGAGGTCCCGGTGGGACTACGGCAACAAGCGCACGTTCCTCGGCTACGAGTGCAAGGCGTCGTTCACCGTCGACTCGACCGACCTGGACGGCGTGGAGCGGCTGTTGGTCGACCTGGTGGCGGCGGGTGCCAACGAGATCGAGGACGTCGAGTTCGACGTGCGGGCCAAGCCCGACCTGCGGGCCGAGGCGCGCCGCGAGGCGGTGGCCGCCGCCCGGCGCAAGGCCGCGCTGTACGCCGAGGCGGCCGGGGTGCGGCTGGGCGCGGTCCTGCACATCGAGGACGTCGACCCGGAACGCGTCGGCGCGGAGCGCTACCGCGGTCACGGCTCGGCCGGCGCGGCGTCTCCGCAGGACCTGGCACCCGGCCACGTGGTGGTATCCGCCGCGGTGATCCTCGGCTTCGCCGTCGCGGCGGGTTGAGCTTTGTGGTCGGCTTCTCGCGGTGGGATCGAGCTTTAGGGCTTCGCGGTGGGGTGAGTCGCGGTGGTGGGGTTGAGCTTCAGGGGGTGAGCTTTCGCGGTGGGGCTGAGCTTCTGGGGTGAGCTTTCGCGGTGGGGTGCTGGGGCGCCAGGTCAGGATGGGAGGTCGACGATCGTGCCGGTGGTGCGGGCCCGCTCGGCGGCCCAGACGACGCGGTGGCTGAGCAGGCTCGACGCGGCGTCGGAGGGGAGCAGCGACGGGTCGCCCTCGGCGACGGCGGCCAGGAACGCGTCGGTGATCGCCGCGTCGCCGCCGTGGTGACCGTCGGCGGCGGTGTGCCCGCCGGGCGGGCCGGTGTCGATCGTCTGCCGCTCGCCGGTGCGAAAGTCGGTGTGGTGCAGCAGCGTGCCGTCGCCGTCGAGGTAGCCGTGCGTGCCGAACAGCCGCGTCTTGCGGTCTTCCATCGGGGTGAACGCGGTCAGCGTGAACGCACACGTCGCACCGTCCGCGAAGGACATCGAGACGACCTGGTGGTCGACCACGTCGTTGGCGCTCGCGTAGACGCACCGCCCGTACGGCCCGGTGCGCAGCGCCGCCTCGACACCCTCGGGCGTGTGGTCGGCGGTGACGGCGGAGAGCGGCCAGAACTCGCGGTCCGGGTCGCCGACGCAGGGGAGGTAGAGCTTGGGCGCCGAGTAAGGGCAGGTCGGCTCGACCGGGCAGGTGAGGCAGGTGTCGGTGGCGCCTTCCGGCCGCTGGTCGGGCCGAAAGTGGCTGAGCCCGCCGAAGGAGCTGACCCGGGTGGGCGCGGCGCCGAACAGGTACAGCAGCCAGTCGATGTCGTGGCAGGACTTGGTGAGCAGCAGCGGGGCGGACGTGTCGCTGCTGTTCCAGTTTCCGCGGACGAAGGAGTGGGCGTAGTGCCACCACCCGATCGGCTCGAGGTGCTGCACGCTGACGAGCCGCCCGATCGCCCCGCCGTCGAGCAGCCGCTTGAGCGCGTTCGTATACGGCGTGTACCGCATGACGTGGCAGACACCGAAGATGACGCCGGCCTTCTCGACGGCGGCGGCGATGCGCAGCGCGTCGTCCTCGGTGGTGGCCATCGGCTTTTCCAGGAGGATGTGGTAACCCAGCTCGGCAAAGGCCACCGTGGGGTCGGCGTGCATCTGGTCCTGGGTGGCGACCACGATCGCGTCGCCGACGCGGCCGGCGGCGGCCAGGTCGCGCCAGTCCGCGAACACCAGGTCGGCCGGGACGCCGAACTCGGCGGCGAACCGCGCCCGGCGCACCGGATCCGGCTCGGCGACCGCGACCACCCGGGCGCGCCCGGAAGCGGTGGCGCGGCGGGCGTAGCCGAGCCCGCGCAGCCCCGCGCCCGCCACGACCAGCCGCACCCCACCTAAAGTCATTTCACGTGCCTTCCGCCGGAGCTACTTTTTAAACTATCCATCATTAGTGGGCGGGCAAGACCCGGACGTCAAGGGGTGCGCACGTGACCGGACAGTTCGCCGGCGGAGACCTCTCCCGGCTGCGACAGCTCAACACGCTCGCGGTCGTGCACGCCCTGCGCCGCCAGCCGCCGCGGACGCTGACCGAGGTCGCCCGCGCCGCCGGCCTGTCCCGCCCCGCCACCGAAGACGTCGTGCGCGAGCTCGAAACGCAGGGCTGGGTCGAGCAGGTCGACCCGGCGGCCGGCACGATGGGGCGGCCGGCGCGGCGCTACAGGTTCCGCGCCGACGCGGGCTGGGTGCTCGGCGTCGACATCGGCGGCCACACGGTGCGGGCGATCATCACCGACCTCGACGGCAGCACCCAGTTCGGCACGCGCCAGCCGGTCTCGCCCGAGGCCGGGCGGGTCGACCGGCTCGCGGTCGTCGACAAGGTGGTGGCCGAGTGCCTGGCCGGCGCCGGCCGCAAGGGCTCGGAGATGTGGGCCACCACGGTCGCCACCAGCGGACTCGTCGACGCCGCCGGCCGGGTGGCGCTGTCCGTCGCGCTGCCCGAGTGGACCGGCCTGCACCTGGCCGACCACCTGCGCCGGCAGGTGTCCGGGCCGGTGCTGGTGGAAAACGACAGCCGGCTCGCCGCGCTGGCCGAGACCTGGCGCGGCGTCGCCCGCTACGCGCGCGACGTCGTCTACGTGCTCGCCGGCCTGCGCACCGGCGCCGGCCTGATCATCGACGGGCGGCCACACCGCGGGTTCGGCGGCGCGGCCGGCGAGATCGGTGTGCTGCCGGAGATGGGCTGGATCCGCGCGCAGGACCACCTGCGCGACTGGTCCGGCGCGCCGGACGGCACCGACCCCGACGACATGGCGGGCTTCGTCTTCGCGGCCGCGCGCGAAGGCGACCGCCAGGCGCTCGCGATCGTCCGGCGGTACGTGAAGGACCTGGCCCTCGGCACGTCGGCGCTGGTGCTCGCGCTCGACCCGCAGCTTGTGGTCGTCGGCGGGGGCTTCTCCCGGTCGGCCGACGTGCTCCTCGAGCCGTTTCGCCGCGAGCTCGACAAGCGGTGCGTCCGCACGCCCGAGGTGCTCCAGTCGGCGCTCGGCGAGGACGCGGTGGCGCTCGGCGCGGTGAAGCACGCCCTCGACCACCTGGAGCGCCACATCTTCGACCCCGGCAGCGGCCTCGCGGCCCCGGAGGCGCCGGCACGCTGAGGGTTCCGCCGTCGATCAGAGACCCGGCGGAGCGGCGCGCCCCGCGACTCACCCACGAAACCCTGACCGCCAGCGGGCGCGCGCCGCGACGGCTGCGCGCCGACCGCGCCGCGGGACGGCTGCGCACGCCACGGGCCGACCGCGCCGCGGGACGGCTCCGCGCGTCGCGGGCCGACACGCCGCGCGACGGCTGCGCACGCCGCGGGCCGACCACGCCGCGGGCCGAGGGCGCACGCCGCGCGGCGCGACGGCGGCTGCCGCGTCGAGCGAGTCGCGCGACGGGCGGTGTGGCGGGCAGCGGCGGCCGTGCTGAGCGAGTCGCGTGACCGCTGGCGGCGAATCGCGCAACCCACGGTCTGGGAGCCGGCCACCGGCTTCAACACCTGCTGCACACGGTGACCGTCGGCTGACTCTATCCACAACAGACCTTCGGAAATCAGCAAATCTCCGGTCGGCCGCAACGTTTCCCCCATCCGCGTCCTCTTTATAGATGGCGGCGCGCCTTTCGTCTCTGGCGAGGAGTGGTGCGGGCGTGGCCGTCATGGTCTCTGGTGGGTCCTCGCTGCCCGGATTCGACGCGCGTTCGCGCCGCCGCGTCGACCGGGCCGCGTGGGCCGCCACCGTTTGTGTCCTGCTGGGCGGGGCTTTCCGGCTGGTGCTGGTCCTGACCGGCATGCCGCCGACCAGCAGCGACGAGGCGACGATGGCGCTGGCCGCCCTGCACATCGCGGAGGGCCGGCACTTCCCGGCGTACTTCTACGGGCAGCACTACATGGGCACGCTCGAGGCCTTCCTGGCGGCGCCGGTCTTCGCCGTGGCCGGGCCCTCCCTCGTAGCGCTGCGGCTGCCGCTCGTGCCGATGTACCTGCTGTTCGGCTGGCTCATGTACCAGCTGACCCGCCGCCTCTACACGCGGTGGTTCGCGGTCGCGGTGGTGGCCCTGCTCGCGCTCGGCTCGCACAGCGTCGTGCAGGGGCAGGTGTTCGCCGGCGGCGGCTACCCGGAGATCCGGCCGCTCGGCGCCGGCGTCCTGCTGCTCGCCCTCCTGCTCGCCTCCGGGTGCCGGTGGCGGCTCGCCGCGTTCGCCGGGTTCGGGCTCCTCGCCGGCCTGGCGGTGTGGGACGACTGGCTGATCCTGCCGTACGTCGCGGCGGCCGGCCTGCTGCTCGCCGCCGGCTGCGGCCGCGAGCTGCTCGGCCGGTCCGGTGCCGTGCTGCTCGCCGGTGTGCTGGTCGGCGCCGCGCCGGCCGTCGTGCACCACGTGGCCCTGGGCGTGACCGGCACCAGCCTCTCGGCGATGCTGCACCTCGCGGAGGGCGAGCCGGCGCCGCTCGCCGACCGCCTGTACGGCGCGGTGCTGCTCGGCGTCCCGCTGGGCGGCGGGCTCTGCGCTCCCGGCTCGTGCGAGGGCTGGCCGCTGCTGCTCGGCGCGCTCTACCCGTTCGCGCTGCTGGCCGCCGGTGGGGGCGCGGCGGTGGCGCTGCGGCGGGCGGCCGCGCGTCCGGAGAGGATCCGCCAGATGGGCCGCCTGGCGCTCGCCGTCGCGGCCGCGGTGACCCTCGTGGCGTACGCCCGCAGCGGCGCCGCCGGCCACACCCCGGGCGCCAGCGTGCGCTACCTGACCCCGCTGCTCATCTCGCTGCCGGCCGTGCTCTGGCCACTGTGGACCGCGGCAGCCCGGCTGCGGCGGCAATCCCTCGGTCTATTGTGGATAGTACCGGGACGGGCGGTGGCCGCCACCCTGCTGCTCGTCACGATCGTGGCCGGGATGCTCCTCCCGACCGTCGCGCTCGCCCGCGACCTGCCGCGCGGCGCCGCCGAGGCGGCCCGCGAGCGCGCCCTCGTCACCTCCCTGGAGCGCTCCGGCGTCACCCACCTCTACACCGTGTACTGGACCTGCAACCGGCTCGCCTTCGCCAGCCGCGAGCGGCTCGTCTGCGCCGTGCTCGAGAACGACCTGCGCCCCGGCCTGGACCGCTACCGGCCGTACCGGGACGCGGTCGCCGTCCACCCCAACCCGGCGTACGTGTTCCCGATCGGCTCGCCGGCCGACCGGGCCTTCGCGGCGCGGTTGGCGGCCACCGGCGTCCCCGCCCGGATCGAGGAGGTGGGCGGCTACCGCGTCTACCATCCCGCGTGGCGGCCGATGTAGCCGGCGCCGTTACGCGTGCGGGGGCTCGCGCGTTGAGCGTGCGGGTGGACCTGGAGGTGAACGGTGGGGGGATGCCGTGCGCAAGGGCCGCTGGCCGTAGACGTCGTGGCGGCGTTGGCGGCGGCGGAGGCACCACTCAGCCCGGCCGAGGTGCAGGCGGCACTCGGGTCGGGGCTGGCGTACGACACGGTGCGGACGAGCCTGGTCCGGCTGTGGGAGAAGGGGGTGGTGGCGCGCCGGCTGGCTGGGCGCGACCACGTGTACTGGCCGTTGCGGGCGGCCGCCGCGGACGCCGCCGGGCGGATGCGGGCGGCGCGCCTCGGACGGCACCGCCGGCCGGCGGTACGTCGCCGCGCTGATTGAGGGTGCCGGCGCGGTCTTCACGGCCACGCCGGCACAACCCTCAAACAGCACTTCAATGAAACACTTGAAGCATGCGTGCCAGTGAGATGAGGCGGTACATCAGCGCGGAGTTCGACGGGGTCCGCGTCGCCGAGGCTTCGGGCGACAGCTTCTTCCTCTACGACCCCGACGGCGACCTACCGCCCGCGCGGCAGATGCCGTTCGCGACGATCGTGACCGGCGACCACTACGACGACGTGTCCAAACTGGACGGACGCGACGCATACCGGCTCAACATCGGCCTGACCAAGGCCACGTACACGGCGTCGTTCGGCGACCCGCCCACCGACTACGCGGCCGAGGACACCCTCATGCCGCACCCGACCTACGCGTCGCAGTACTGGGTGTGCGTGGTGAACCCAGGCGAGGCGACGCTGCCCACGGTGCGCGCGCTGCTCGCCGAGGCGCACGGCTACGCGGCCCGCAAGTACGCCAACTATCGCCGCCGGGCGGCCGCGGACGGGTGAGCCCACTTCTTCGATAGATCATCTCAACCTGCGCTCGCACCGCCTGTGCGACCGTTCCGGTGCGAGTCGGTCCACGATGGAGGTAGGGCCGGTCCACTCGATTCCGACGGCCCGACGACGACCGGCGGCACGGGCGAAATATCACATACGACACCCTCGCCCGGCTTCGCCGAGATCCAGCAGCGGGGGGCGGGATGGCCGTTCAGGAGGAAGAGCCGGCGGATCCGGACGGCGAGGACGCGGCGGGGTTCGACTTTCCGTTCGTCCTCGGGCCGCCCAACCGCGGCCGCCACCGTGACCCCACTCCGATCGCGCACGGCTTCGGGCGGCGGGGGACCAGCGCCGCGCGGCACGGACGCCGCCCGAACAACGACCGCGCCTGACGCCTCCCGGCGCGCCTCGCGCCACCTCGTCCCTGGAAACGCGCGGGTGGCGGCCCGGTGAGGTGGATCATGCGGGCTAGCCAAAACCGGCGGGCATAGTTAGCCTAACCTAACCCTGAGCACCAACGTCCCCCGAGAACGGAAGATCCTCCATGCGCGCATGGCGTCCGATATTGGCCCTGGTGGCGCTCAGCGCCCTGCTCGCGGGCTGCGGCGACGACTCCACCACCGGCGGCGAGGCCGCCGCCGCCCCGGCCGGACCCTGGCAGTTCACCGACGGCTCGGGTCAGGTCGTGAAGGCCGACAAGACCCCGACGCGGATCATCGCGCACGCCGGTGAGGCGGCCGCGCTGATGTCGTTCGGCATCAAGCCCGTCGGCATCTACGCCGACGAGTCGGTGAAGACCGACCCCAACCTGAAGAACCTCGACCTCACCGGCATCGAGATCCTCGGTCAGGAGTGGGGCAAGATCGACGTGGAGAAGGCGGCCGCCCTGCGGCCCGACCTCATCGTCGGCGACTGGTGGCCGGCCGAGAAAGCGCACAGCGGCATGGAGGAAGGCGTCGACGAGAAAAGCAAGAAGCTTGCCGAACTCGCGCCCGTCGTCGGCGTGTCGCAGGGCAAGTCGATCGTGGCGCTGGCCGACGGGTACGAGAGCCTCGCCAAGAGCCTCGGCGCCGACGTGAGCAAGCCGGAGATCGCCGCCAACAAGCAGCGCTTCGAGCAGGCGGTCGCCGCGTTCAAGGAGGCGGTCGCGGCCAAGCCGGGCCTCACGGTCGCGGCGATGTCCCCCGCCGACGACAAGGTGTACGTGGCCAACCCGCCCTACGCGCCGGAGCTGCTCGACCTGAAGAGCTGGGGCCTGGACGTGCTCACCCCGGCCAGCCCCGACCCCGGCTTCCCGTACTGGGAGAACCTCAGCTGGGAGAACGCCGACAAGTACCAGCCCGACCTGATCCTGTGGGACGGCCGCTCCTTCACCGCCACCGCCAACGCGGAGTGGGGCAAGAAGCAGCCCACCTGGTTCAAGATCAAGGCGGCGAAGGCCGGCGCGACGGTCTCCTGGCCGGCGTTCTGGCTGCACACCTACGGCGACTTCGCCACCGAGCTGGACAAGCTGACCGCGGCGGTCAAGGCCGCCGACCCGAATGTCGGCGACTAGCGCCTACGCGACGCGCACCGCGCCTCGCAAAGCACGGCGGGCTGTGGCTCTCGGGCCAGGGCTCGCCGTGCTCTGTGCGGTCCTCGTGCTCGTGGCGTTCCTCAGCGTGACGATGGGGTCGCGGTCGCTCGGGCTGTGGGACGTGCTGCGCGCCCTCGTCAGCCTCGACGACGACGGGTCGATCACCAGCACGGTCACCCTGGAGATGCGGGTGCCGCGCACCCTGCTCGGCATCCTGGTCGGCGCGGCGCTCGGCGTCGCCGGGGCGGTGCTCCAGGGCGTCACCCGCAACCCGCTCGCCGACGCCGGCATCATGGGCATCAACTCCGGTGCGGCCGCCTGCGTCGTCTTCGCCATCACCGTGCTCGGCGTGCGCGGCGTCGGCGTCTACATCTGGTTCGCGTTCGCCGGCGCGATCGGGGCGCTCGTGCTCGTGTACGCGATCGCCTCGATGGGCCGCGAGGGCGCCACCCCGGTCAAGCTGGCGCTGGCCGGCGTGGCCGTGACCGCCGGCCTCGCCTCGGTCACCAGCGGCATCGTGATGACCAATGTGGACGCCCTCAACGAGCTGCGCTTCTGGCAGGTCGGCTCGCTCGCCGGCCGGTACACGCCGATCCTCACCGGCGTCGCGCCGTTCATCCTGGTCGGCCTCGCCGTCTCGATGTTCTTCGGCCGCGCGCTCAACGGGCTGGCGCTCGGCGAGGACATGGCCCGCGGCCTGGGCCAGCACGTCACCCGGACGAGGGCCGCCGCGTTCGCGGTGGTGGCCGTGCTCGCCGGCGCGGCGACCGCGGCGTGCGGGCCGATCGTCTTCGTCGGACTCGTCGTGCCGCACCTCGCGCGCTTCATCTGCGGGCCCGACTACCGGTGGATCCTGCCGTACTCGATGCTGCTGGCACCGATCGTGCTGCTGCTCGCCGACGTGCTCGGCCGCGTCGCCCTGGCACCGGACGAGCTCCAGGTCGGTGTCGTGCTCGGCGTGCTCGGCGCGCCCACGTTCGTCGCCATCGTCCGCTACGCCCGCCTGTCGGAGGTGTGACCGTGACCGCCACGATGGCCGCACCGACCGCACTGCGCCTGACCCGCCGGCGCCGCGCCACCCGCTCGGTCGCCGTGACCGGTGCGCTCGCCGTCGTCGTCGCCGCCCTCTTCGTGTTCACGATGATGGTCGGCAGCTTCCGGCTCAGCGCGACCGAGGTGATCGCCTCGGTCCTGCACCTGCGCGACGACCCCAGCGTCGACTTCGTCGTGCGCGGCCTGCGGCTGCCGACCGCCGCCTCCGCGCTGACCGTCGGGCTCGCGCTCGGCGCCTCCGGCACGATTTTCCAACAACTCCTGCGAAACCCCCTCGCCTCACCCGACCTCGTCGGCATCGCCAACGGAGCCGGGCTCGCGGCGGTCGTCGGCATCGTGGTCCTGGAGGTCGGCGGGCTCTTGGTCAGCGGGCTGGCCCTCGGCGGGGCGATCGTCGCCGGGCTGCTGATGTACTTGCTCGCTTGGCGCGGCGGCGTCACCGGCTACCGCTTCATCCTCATCGGTATCGGGATGGCGGCCTTCTTCGACGGCGTCGTCGGATACGTGCTGGCCAAGGCCAAGCTGTTCGAGGCCCGGCAGGCCATGCACTGGCTGACCGGCTCGGTCGGGCAGGCCAGCACCGACGAGCTGTGGCTGCTCACCGGCGCCCTGGTCGTGCTGCTGCCCACCGCGCTGCTGCTCCAGCGTCCACTTCGGGCACTCGAGCTCGGCGACGACGCCGCCCGCGCGCTGGGCACCCGTACCGAGCTCGGCCGCGCCGGCCTGCTCGCCACCGCGGTCGTGCTCGTCGCGCTCGCCGTCGCGGTGGCCGGGCCGATCGCGTTCGTCGCGCTCGTCGCCGGGCCGATCGCCAACCGGCTGCTCGGCCCGGCCACCGGCGGGATCCTCGCCGCCGCGTTCGTCGGCGCCGCGCTGCTGCTCAGCGCCGACCTCGTCGCCGTACACGTGCTGCCCACCCCGCTGCCCACGGGCGTGGTGACCGGCGCGGTCGGCGCACCTTATCTGTTGTGGCTGCTGGCCACCACGAACCGGCAAGGAGCGGGTGGATGAGTGAGCGTGGAGGGCGGCGGCCGACCACGACGACGCTGAGCGAGCGATCAGAGGTGGCACCGTGACCCGGTTGCGCGCGGAGGGGCTGACCCTCGGGTACGACGGCCGGACCGTCGTACCCAACCTCGACGTCACGGTGCTCGACCGCAAGATGACCGCGATCGTCGGTGCCAACGCCTGCGGCAAGTCCACTTTGCTGCGTGGACTGGCCCGGCT
Organism: Phytohabitans sp. LZ39; assembly: GCF_059359075.1. Lineage (NCBI taxonomy): Bacteria > Bacillati > Actinomycetota > Actinomycetes > Micromonosporales > Micromonosporaceae > Phytohabitans > Phytohabitans sp. LZ39. Next base: position 26,461 of record NZ_JCADBM010000007.1, read on the forward strand.
GCTGCCGCCCAAGGACGGCGCGGTCTACCTCGACGGCAGGTCGCTGGCCGACCTGAGCACGCTCGACGTCGCCAAGGTGCTCGGGCTGCTCCCGCAGACCCCGGTCGCGCCGGACGGCATCACCGTCGCCGACCTCGTGTCTCGCGGGCGGTACCCGCACCAGGGCTGGTTTCGCCGGTGGACCGCGGGCGACCACGACGCGGTCGCCCGCGCGCTGGAGGCCACCGGCACCGCGGACCTCGTCGACCGCCCGATCCGCGAGCTGTCCGGCGGGCAGCGGCAGCGGGTGTGGGTCGCCATGGCGCTGGCCCAGGACACCGACCTGCTGCTGCTCGACGAACCCACGACGTTCCTGGACATCAACCACCAGGTCGAGCTGCTGCGGCTGCTGCGCGCGCTCAACGCCGAGTCCGGCAAGACCATCGTCGCGGTGCTCCACGACCTCAACCTCGCCTGCCGCTTCTGCGACCACATCATCGCGATGGCGGACGGCGCGATCGTGGCCGAGGGACCGCCCGCCGAGGTGGTCACCGCGGCGCTCGTGGAGAAGGTCTTCGGCATGGCCTGCCTGATCGTGCCGGATCCGGTCGCCGGCACGCCGATGGTCGTGCCAGCCTGAGCCGTCGGTCGGAAACCCGACCGCGCGTGCCGGCCGGGAGCACTAGCGTGAGCCGATGGCGGACAGCTTCCTACCGTCGCGGCACGGCTTCGCGTTCGACAACTCCTGGCCGTCCCAGCCGGCCGTGGTCCTGCCGACCCTGTTCGGCGACATCCGGGTCGGCGACGCCGCCGACGGCCTCTGCGGCGGCATGACCTTCGCCGCGCTCGACTACTGGCGCTCCGGCGCCGCGCCGCCCGACGACCGGCCGGCGGCGGGCCAGCCGCTCTACCGGTACATCGTGGACAGACTGATCGCGTCGTGGCACGTGCCGGCCGGCGTCGCCCAGTACTACCAATGGATGAACCTCCCCGACGGCGACGCCACCTTCCGCGTCTTCGGCCGCCGGGTCCTCACCGAGCGGGGACTCAGCTGGCGCACGATCCGGATCCAGTGGCCCCAGGTCCGAAAGGACCTCGACCGTGGCTTGCCGGTGCCCATCGGGGTGGTGACGGTCAGCTCCAAACGCCCGCAGGACCTCGGCCTCAACCATCAGGTGCTGGCGTACGGCTACAGCGGCACCGGCAGCCGGGTGACCCTGCGCGTCTACGACCCCAACCGCGGCCGCCGCGACGACGTCTACATCGGATTCGACACGGCGGCACCGGCGAAGCCCACCCCCTTCGCGCATAACCTCGGCCTCGGCCAGCGCCGCGTCCGCGGTTTCTTCCGCGCCGCCTACTCACCCGGCGACACCCCGGCTGAACTTCTTTCGCCCACGTCCGCGTCACCTGCGGACCGCATGCTCCCGCGGGCACCGCTCCGGCCGGCGGCGAGCTGACGCTCGCCGAGATCCCCGGCCTCCACTGCCAGGTCCGCGGGCCAAGCCCACCGTTCACCTCCGGGTCGTGCTCCGGGAGGCTTGCGGTGCTCGCCGCCTCGTTCGTCGGGATGATGCTGCCGCGCGGTGCGGGCATGCGCGCCAGGTCGACCCGCACGCGCAGACGGGGCAGCTCGACAGCAGGCCGTAGGGCGCCGCCTATCGACGTGAAGACGCCGGGGGAGGAAGCGGTCCGAGGCCATGCGGGCGATAGGCGGCGGCTCCGATCCGCGGCCGCGCATCACCTCGCGGCCACGCCGACCAACACCAATCGGAAACAGGGGGCGGACCGCGCGTTCGGGCTACCGCCGCACGTTTGGTCGGACGCCGTCTTCGCGAGACCATTGGATAATGGCTCGCTATTCTCGGCGCGATTTCAATCGCAAAGTTGGTCGGCCGGTGGTCCGGCCGCGGTGGACGCGGTGTGGAACGCGGTCCAGGTCGGAGGGCAGCGCCAGTCCGGCTGGGAACGGGCGATGACGGGTGCACCGGTGATCTCTCTGGCGGACGTTTTGCCGGCGCGGGTGTAGGCGGATGAGACGGCTCCGTGTGGTCGCGGCTGTTGCCCGGCCGAGCGGGCTGACCTTTCCTGGCCAGGTGTTTCGGGTGTCGCTGCTGCTCAAGCCGCGTAGGCGCCGAGGGCACGGGTCGAGTCGGGTCTGGTGGGCGAGTCTCGCGCGGGCCCGCCGCTGGAGTGGCACGCGCGCTCTTGCGCAGGCGGCGCATGCGCTCGCCATGGCGCTGGACCAGACCCCAGGCGCGATGGCGCTCGTGCGCGCGACGAAACTCCTCGCGCGCGGGAGAATAGTTGCGCGACTTGGTGCGGTCACGCATTTCGGCGAGTGCGGCCGACGTGAATAATTGAAGTTGCCGCATGCGCCAATTATCCTATGATCGCCCGGAAATTGGTGCCCCGAACGGTGATCGATCATCCCCAATTTGTGGATGGGTCGCAGGGCTTACGACATGCCAATACTTCGAATACGCCGATGATGTGAATTCGAGCCAGCAAAAGGCAACCTTGGAGCCGTGCGGGGCGGCGAGCGGGGCGATGGGTGCCGAGGTGCTGCGCAGATCCAGCCAGAGAGTGACTATCATCGATCTGTGAAGCGAGCGGTGGTCGTCCTGGTGGCGTTGGTGGGGTCGCTCTTCGTGGTGCCGGGGGCGGCCGGTGCCCATGACCGCCCGCCCGCGACAGGGACCGTGGTCGCCGTGCGGCCGCTCCCCGCCGAGTTGCGGCTCGCCGGCACCGGCGCGGCGTGGCGGGTCTGGTACGTCTCCACGTCGTGGAACGGGCGGCGGACGGTGGTCAGCGGCACGGTCACCGTGCCGGCCGGTCGGGCGCCCACCGGCGGTTGGCGGGTGGTCGGCTTCGGGCCGGGCTTCAACGGCACGCCCGACGCGTGCGCGGCGTCGCGGGCCGGCACGCCGCCGTTCGTGCGGCCCCTCGGCGAGGCGCTGCTGGCCGCCGGGTACGCGGTGGCGGTCACCGACTACGAGGGGATAGGCACGCCGGGCGAGGGTTCCGGGGTGAACGGGCGGGCCGAGGCGGCGGCGCTGATCGACGCGGTGCGGGCGGCGCGGCGGATCGCGCCGGTGTCGCGCGCGTGGGCGGCGGTCGGCTACTCGCTGGGCGGGCACGCGGCGCTGTGGGCCGGCGCGGTGGCCGCGTCGTACGCGCCGGAGCTGCGGCACCTCGGCACGGTGGCGGTGGCGCCGACCACGCAGTGGGGGCTCCAGTCGGCCGCCGCCGGTGTGCCCGCCGCGCCGCTCAACCCGGCCGTGCCCTACCTGGGGCGGACGCTGCCGGTGACCGACCGGGGCGCGTTCCGGGCCGAGGACGTGTTCACGCCGCGCGGGCTGGAGCTCGTCGCGGCCGCCGGTCGGCTGTGCGTGGCCGACCTGGCCGCCACCGCGGCGGGCGTCACCAACGGAGACGCGTTCCTCGACCCGCCGGCCGCGGGCGCGGTGTTCGCGTCGCTGCTCGCCGACGACGAGGTGCCGGTGGCGCGGTACGACCGGCCGGTGCGGCTGGCACACGGCACGGCCGACGCCCTGCCGGCCGCGCTGACCGAGCTGACCGCCGGCCAGCTCGCGGCCGCCGGCACCGACGTCGGGTACGTGCCGGTCGCCGGCGCCGACCACTTCACCGTGCTGGCGGCGGTGGCGCCGCGGGTGGTGGGGTGGCTGTGCGAGATGTTCAGCTCGTGAAGAGCTTCGCGGCGGTGATGACGGTCTGCGTCACGCCGTAGCCGAGCAGCGCCGCGACCAGCAGCCACGACACCCACAGCCGGGTCGTCTGGTTCATCGGGTGGGACTCCCTTCCGCCGCGACGGTCTCGGTCGGCGGCGGCCCGGCGGCGGGCTCGTGGTGGTGGTCGGGGACCGGCCGGATCAGCAGGTTCGCGACGAAGCCGACGGCCAGCACACCGACCATCGTGAACAGTGCCGGCCGGTACGCCGCGGCGGTCAGCGTGCCGGGCTTGCCCTGCGCGTCGAGGAAGCCGTTGACGATGAGTGGCCCGGCGATGCCGGCGGCTGACCAGGCGGTCAGCAGGCGGCCGTGGATCGCGCCGACCTGGAAAGTGCCGAACAGGTCGCGCAGGTACGCCGGAACCGTCGCGAAGCCGCCCCCGTAGAACGACAGGATGACGCCGGCGAGCAGCACGAACAGCCCGGTCGCGGCGTGCCCCACGGCGGCGAGCAGCGCGTACAGCACCATGCCCACGCCGAGGTACACCATGTAGATGGGCTTGCGGCCGATCAGGTCCGATGTGGACGACCAGGCGAACCGGCCGGCCATGTTGAACAGCGACAGCAGCCCGACGAAGCCGCCCGCCGCCGCCACGGTCACGCTCGACGTGCCGCCGTCCCGGAAGAAGTCCTGGATCATCGGGCTGGCCTGCTCCAGGATGCCGATGCCGGCGGTCACGTTGCAGAAGAGCACCACCCACAGCAGCCAGAAGGAGCGGGTGCGGATCGCGTTCGAGGCGGAGACGTTCGCGGTGGTGACCAGCGGTTTGGCGGCGACGGTCGCCGGGTCGAAGCCGGCCGGCCGCCAACCCGGTGGCGGGACGCGGACGTTGACCACGCCGAACATCATGATCACGAAGTATCCGGCGCCCAGTGTCAGGAACAGCCCGACCAGCGCGCCGCTGGAGGCCACCGAGCCGGCGACACCCGAGTCGTAGCCGGAGTCGTAGAGCTCCAGCAGCTGGCGGGAGAGCGGGCTGGCGACCAGCGCGCCGCCGCCGAAGCCCATGATGGCCAGCCCGGTGGCCAGGCCCGGCCGGTCGGGAAACCACTTGATGAGCGTGGAGACGGGGGAGATGTAGCCGATCCCGAGCCCGATACCGCCGAGGAACCCGTATCCCAGGTACACGAGCCACAGCTGCTTCGTGGCGATACCCAGGGCTCCTACGACAAAGCCGCTGGCCCAGAACGAGGCGGAGACGAACATCGCCTTGCGCGGCCCGTTCGCCTCCACCCAGGTGCCGCCGACCGCCGCCGACAGGCCGAGCATCACGATGGCGATGCTGAAGATGACGCCGATCGCGGTCTGGCTCGCGTCGAAGTGCGCGATGAGCGAGTTCTTGTAGACGCTGGTCGCGTACGCCTGCCCGATGCACAGGTGCACCGACAGTGCCGCGGGCGGGATCAGCCAGCGGCTGTATCCCGCCGGGGCGACGGTGTGCTGGTGGTCCAGCGCTGACAGCAGACGCACGGTGCCTCCCGCCCTCCGCGAACGAAGCTCCTCTATCGCTCGGAACCTAATGCGCAAGTCGGGCGATGCGCGCCCAGTGGTCTATTCCACGCGCCCGGTGGCACCCGAAATGAGCCGAATGGTCAGCGTGGCCCACTCGCCGTGGCGGGCGCGGCCGTCCACTGTGAGCAGTGCGGTGGCCAGGGCCTAGCGGGCCACACACCGGCCCGGCGCCAGGCCGGCCTGGTTGCCGAACTCGACGTGCTGCCCGGCGCCACCGCTGCCGGCTCCGGCCCGGGCGGGGGCGGTGAAAGGCGGCGGCGGACAGCACCAGGATCACGGCGAGAGTCTTCCCCAGGCCCGTAACGTGCACCCGCGTCTCATGGACGAGGACCGATGTGTCGCGCACCTGACGGCTTCCCGGCCACGGCGTACACGACGTTGGTCTCCACCTCGCGGATCGCCCGTGCCTCGACGCGCGCGACGGTCGCCGCCCGCACCCGTGCCACCGCCTCGGGGTCGAGCCGCGCGACGGTCGCCCGGTAGCCGGTGCCGAGCACGACCGTCCACCAGTCGCCGGGGTCAGCCAGCGGGTGCGTGCCCGCCTCGGCCACCACGGCCGGCGCCGCCGCGCCCGCCCGCGTGAAGAGGTCGGCGAGGGCGGCCGGCTCGGTCACCCGCGTCCACGGGTGGAAGCCGCCCACCAGGTCGGGACGCTCCGCACCGACCGCGGCCCAGAACTCCCCGGTCGCCGGCTCGAACAGCCGCGGCCCCCAGACCGTGACCGCCAGCCGCCCGCCGGGGCGGACCAGCCGCCACAGCCGGCGGACGCCGGCGACCATGTCGGGCAGGAAGAAGACGCCGAACACGCACACCACCGCGTCGAAGTGCTCTGGCGCGAGGTCGACCCGCTCGACGTCGGCGACGCGGAACTCCACGTTGGACAGACCGCGCTCGCGCGCCTTGGCACGGGCCAGCGCCAGCGCCGGCTCGCTGAGGTCGACGCCGAGGACGGTGCCGTGCGGGCCGACCCGCCGAGCGGCCGGCAGCGCGGAGGCGCCGGTGCCGCAGCAGGCGTCGAGCACCCGCTCGCCGGGCCGCAGGCCGAGCCGGTCGACCGTCCGCCGGCCGAACCGCTCCCAGAACGGCAGCGCGTCGAAGTGGTCGGCCGCCGCCGCGTACGCCGCGGCCGCGGCGGCCTTGATGTCCTCCGCCACGCCCCTCAGTATCGCCCCGCCATCGCCCGGCGATAGGAACGTTCCGGTATAGCCGATTGGATTGAAAGATGTCCCTAAATGGATAGCGTGTGGGCGGGGTCACCCCCCACGACGTCCAGGAGGTCATCAATGGTCCTAAGAAGACTGTCGGTCGCGGCGCTCGGCGCCGTGATGGTCGCGGCGCTGAATGTCGCCGGCGCGGCACCGGCCGGCGCGGCGCCACAGTTCTACGGAAGCGCCGCCGCCACCGATCCCGGCGGCACCGTCACGCCGATGATCGTCGGCGGCCGGCCGGCCTCGGAGAACTACTCGTTCCTCGTGTACACGTCCGGCTGCACCGGCTCGCTCATCAAGGCGAACTGGGTCGTCACCGCACGGCACTGCCCGACGCCGTCGTCGGTTCGGGTCGGCAGCATCAACCGCACCAGCGGCGGGACCGTGGTCGCCGTCAACGGCGCGGTCAGCCACTCGCGGGCCGACGTCAAGCTGCTGCGGCTGGCCAGCTCGGTGACGCAGGCGCCGGCGCCGATCCCGACCACCTCGGGCGCGGTCGGCACCGCCACCCGGATCATCGGGTGGGGCCTGACCTGCCCGACCCGCGGCTGCGGCTCCACGCCGACGATCGCCAACGAGCTCGACACCTCGATCGTCGCGGACAGCCGCTGCCTCGGCATCGACGGCCCGGTCGAGATCTGCACCAACAACACCAACGGCAACTCGGGCGCCTGCTACGGCGACTCGGGCGGCCCGGAGGTGCGCCTGGTGAACGGCCGCTGGAACCTCATCGGCGCGACCAGCCGGTCCGGCAACGGCAGCGCGGTCTGCGCGACCGGCCCGTCCATCTACGGTGACCTCCCGGCGATCCGGGCGTGGATCAACACCCAGGTGGGCGGCCTGCCCAGCTGAGCGCGCACCATCCGGCGGCGGGGCGGCGAACGGCCACCCCGCCGCTCTCAGCTCGAGCGGCGGCGCGCGCCGGTGTCGGCCATCGCCGCGATCAGGTCGTCGCGGGCCCGGGCCACCCGGGAGCGGATCGTGCCGACCGGGCAGTCGCAGACCTGGGCCGCCTCCGCGTACGAGAGCCCGAGCACCTGCGTGGCGACCAGCGCGTCCCGCCGCTCGGGCGCCAGCCCGTCGAGCAGCCGCCGCAGCACGACGCCGTCCTCGACCGGAAACACCCGCGTTTCGGCCACGGCCGGAAAGTCGTCCAGCGCGGCGGTCCGGGGCCGGGCCGCGGCGGTGCGCCGGTGGTCGACGACGACCCGGCGCGCGATCACGAAAAGCCAGGTGAGCGCCGACGAGCGGGCGGCGAACCCGGGCAGGCTGCGCAGCGCCCGCGCGTAGGTCTCCTGGGTCAGGTCGTCCGCCTCGCCCGGCCCGGCCAGGTGGGCGACGAACCGCCACACCCGTTGCTGGGTCGCCCGGACGAACGCGGCCGCCGCGACCCGGTCACCCTGCCCGGCGGCGAGCGCCAGCTCCGTCTCGTCGTCCACGCACGGATAGTCGGCGGGCGCGGCGCTCTGGTTCCCCGCGGTGCGGTGAAATTCATGATGTTTTATTTGGGCTGCCGCGATGTCCGTCGTGGTCGCCCTCCGTCGCTCCCGCGGCCTCACCCGTCCGCCGCTGGTCGCGGTCACCCCACGGGGGCCTGCGGCCCGGGCGCGCCCCGGACCGTCGGGATGGCACCGGCGGGTGGCGTCTGATCCCTTGATCGACGGGCGACCTTGTAGATCGTGGTCATCCGAACCCCCTCCAGGGGGCCTGAACGACCACGATCACCAGGCTGCCGCCCACTCTCGTCGCCGATCAAGGCCCGCGGCAACACGCCGGCCACCAAACCGTATGCTCCCGCGGGCACCGTTCCCGGCCGGCGGCTCGCGGGGCGAGCCGAGTTCCCCGGCCGTCCACTGCCGGGTCCGCGGGACAAGCCCCGGGTTCGTTCGCTGGGCGGCCGCGGCCCTCTCTACCTGCCGCATCCTGACGTAGCGTCAGCAGCGTCGGGGGTCGGGCTTTGAGATCTAGGAGACTTAGGGTTGATATGGCGCCCTAACTCTCCAAGATCTGGCATTGGATGCCGTCACGCCCGCTACGGCGGTTACTCCTGGTGACGGTGCCTCTGTCCGGGTCTGTTGCGGTCGCCTCGGTAAGGGGCATTGTGGACAAACGAGCCGTGCGCGGTGCGCCCCGCCCCCGCATCGTCACGCCGACGCGGGTCGAGGTCCTGGCGCGGTGCCCGGCCGGCCGCGGGGTGGGCGTGACCCGCGGCGGACGGGTGAGGCCGCGGGAGCGACGGTCTGGACCACGACGGGCGTCGCGGTAGCTCAAATCTTCGAGATCGGGGTCTCGGTTCGCCGGCGTGGCGTTGAGAACGGTCACAAGGCGCGGGCGGGGGTGCGGAGGCCGGCCGGGCACGGTGGGTGGTCGTGGGTGCCGTTATCGCTTTGTTATGCGGAGGGTGACGGGGCCGACCTGCCAAGATCAGAACAATACGGTCACGCGGGGATCGGGCCGCTGGTGGTGCGGCTGATCGATACGTCGGGTGATCTCGTTACGCGACCGTGACTGGTGGATGTCCTGGGCACACCTTGACGGCGCGAATGTGAGCGCTAACAATGTGGCTCAACCTGATCTTCGGGCCTGCATGACACGTGATCCCGGAGGGGAGAGATTTGTGAACAGGAAACTTCTGGCCGCTCTGGGCGGCGCGGTGCTGGCGTTCAGCCTCGCGGCCTGTGGTGGAGAGGGTGCCGGTGGGGATACCGATACCGCGGCTCAGGACCCTAAGGACCTGACGATCGGCGTCTCGATGCCGACGCAGACCTCGGAGCGGTGGATCGCCGACGGCAACTCGGTCAAGGAAAAGCTGGAGGCCAAGGGCTACAAGGTCGACCTCCAGTACGCGAACGACGACATCCCGACGCAGTCGCAGCAGGTCGACCAGATGATCACGCAGGGTGCCGACGTCCTGGTGATCGCGGCGATCGACGGCACGGCGCTCAGCGGCCAGCTCCAGGCCGCCGCGGACAAGAAGATCCCGGTGATCGCCTACGACCGGCTGATCCGCGACAGCAAGAACGTCGACTTCTACGTCAGCTTCGACAACTACAAGGTCGGCGTCGCGCAGGCCAACGCGCTGCTGGTCGGGCTCGGGCTCCAGACGAAGGAGGGCGCGAAGGGCACCAAGACCGGGCCGTTCAACGTCGAGCTGTTCGCCGGGTCGCTGGACGACAACAACGCCCACTTCTTCTTCGACGGCGCGATGGACACGCTCAAGCCGTTCGTCGACAGCAAGGCGCTGGTGGTCAAGTCGGGCCAGACCGCCATCGAGAAGGTGGCGATCCTGCGGTGGCAGCAGGAGACCGCGCAGAAGCGCATGGAGGACCTGCTGACCTCCTCGTACAACGACGGCTCGAAGGTCAACGGTGTGCTGTCCCCCTACGACGGCCTGTCCCGCGGCATCATCACCGCCCTCCAGAACGCCGGCTACGGCAAGGGCGCCAACCCGATGCCGGTCGTGACCGGTCAGGACGCGGAGATCGCCTCGGTCAAGCTCATCAACGACGGCGTGCAGAGCTCGACGATCTTCAAGGACACCCGGCTCCTGGCCGAGCAGGCCGTCATCGGCGCCGAGGCGTTCCTCCAGAAGAAGACGCCGACCGCCAACGACACCAAGACGTACGACAATGGCGTGAAGGTCGTGCCCTCGTACCTGCTGCCGGTGGTGACCGTCTACAAGGACGACATCAAGAAGGAGCTCATCGACTCCGGCTACTTCACGGCGGAGGAAGTCGCCGCCGGCCAGGCCAAGTAGACGCGCGGTCGGGCTCGGCGGTGGCGGCCGCCGAGCCCGACCCCGTGGCCGGCGTGCGGACGATGAACGGAGGATGCGGGATGGGCGACGACGTACTACTCGAGATGCGCGGCATCACCAAACGGTTTCCCGGTGTGACGGCGCTCGCCGACGTGTCGCTCGCCGTCCGGCGCGGGGAGATCCACGCGATCTGCGGGGAGAACGGCGCCGGCAAGTCCACCCTCATGAAGGTGCTGTCCGGCGTGTACCCGACCGGCAGCTACGACGGCGAGATCATGTTCGACGGCCAGCCGGTGCACTTCGGCGGCATCCGCGACAGCGAGGCCGTCGGCATCGTGATCATCCACCAGGAGCTCGCGCTGGTGCCGTACCTGTCGATCGCGGAGAACATCTTCCTCGGCAACGAGCGCCGTGGCCGCGGCGGCTTCATCGACTGGAACCGCACGAACGCCGACGCGGCCGCGCTGCTGGCCTCGGTGGGGCTGGACGAAAACCCGGTCAACGCGGTCATCCAGCTCGGCGTCGGCAAGCAGCAGCTGGTCGAGATCGCCAAGGCACTGTCCAAAGAGGTGCGTCTGCTGATCCTCGACGAGCCGACCGCCGCGCTCAACGACATCGACTCCGCGCACCTGCTCGACCTGCTGCGGCGGCTGCGCGACCAGGGCATCACCTGCATCATGATCTCGCACAAGCTCAACGAGATCACCGCCATCGCCGACTCCACCACCGTGATCCGCGACGGGCGCACGGTCGAGACGCTCGACATGCGGTCCGGCGACGTGACCCAGGAGCGCATCATCCGCGGCATGGTGGGGCGCGACCTCGACAGCTTCTACCCCGACCGGGTCTCCGCGCCGGGGGAGGAGGTGCTCCGGATCGAAGACTGGACCGTGTGGCATCCGGTCCAGCCGCGCAAGGTGGTCGACGGGGCCAGCCTCAACGTGCGAGCCGGCGAGGTCGTCGGCATCGCCGGGCTGATGGGCGCCGGCCGCACCGAGTTGGCGATGAGCGTGTTCGGCCGCTCGTACGGGCGGGACATCACCGGCCGGCTCTTCATGCACGGCAAGCAGGTGCGCGCGCGCACCGTGGCCGAGGCGATCGACAACGGCATCGCGTACGCGACCGAGGACCGCAAGCGCTACGGCCTCAACCTCATCGCCGACGTGCGGGCCAACGTCTCCGCCGCGGCGCTCGGCAAGCTCGCCCGCGGCGGCTGGGTCAACGGCAACGAGGAGATCAAGGTCGCCGAGGAGAGCCGCCGCGACCTGAACATCCGGACCCGCACCGTGATGGACCAGGTGGGCACCCTCTCCGGCGGCAACCAGCAGAAGGTCGTGCTGTCGAAGTGGCTCTTCACCGACCCGGACGTGCTGATCCTGGACGAGCCGACGCGGGGCATCGACGTCGGCGCGAAGACCGAGATATACGCGATCATCAACAAACTCGTGGCGCGGGGGAAGGCCGTCATCGTGATCTCGTCGGAGCTGCCCGAGCTGCTGGGGATGTGCGACCGGATCTACACGCTCTCGGCCGGGCGGATCACCGGTGAGATGCCGGTCGCCCAGGCCACCCAGGAAAACCTCATGGCGCTCATGACGAAGGAGAAGGAGCTCGCCGGATGACCAGCACCAAGCCCACTGAGAAGGCGGAGCTCGCCCCGTCCGGGAGCGCCCCGTCCGTGGCGCTGCACGCCGGCACCAGCGACCCGCGCACGCTCATCATGCGCAACCTCCAGCAGAGCGGCATCTACGTCGCGTTCGTCGCCCTCGTGCTGCTGTTCGCGTTCCTGACCGACGGCGTCCTGCTCAGCCCGGACAACATCACCAACATCGTGCTCCAGTACTCGCACATCCTGGTGCTCGCGATCGGCATGGTGATCCTGATCGTCGCCGGCCACATCGACCTGTCGGTGGGGTCGGTGGTCGCGCTCACCGGGGCGGTCTCGGCCGTCGTCGTGATCCAGCAGGACTACCCGTGGTGGCTGGGCGTCGTCGCGGCCATCGCCGTCGGCGTCGCGACCGGCGCCTGGCACGGCTTCTGGGTGGCGTACGTCGGCATGCCCGCGTTCATCGTCACGCTGGCCGGCATGCTGCTGTTCCGCGGCCTGACGCTCCAGGTGCTCGACAACATCTCGCTCTCCCCGTTCCCGAGCCAGTACAACGACATCGCCATCGGCTTCCTCAACGGCCTGCTCGGCGGGCAGGGCTACGACGCGTTCACCCTCCTGATCGCCGCGATCGCCGTCGTCGGGTACGCGGTGAGCGTGTTCCGCACCCGGCTCGCGCGGATCCGCTACCAGCAGTCCGTGGAGTCGTTCCCGCTGTTCGTGGCGCGGGTGCTGCTGGTCGGCGCGGTGGTCATGTACTTCGCCTGGCAGCTCGCGCACTCGCGCGGCCTGCCGATCGTCCTGCTCATCCTGGCCGTCCTGGTGATCGCCTACGGCCTGATGACCCAGAACACCGTCTTCGGCCGCCAGGTCTACGCGATCGGCGGCAACCTGTCCGCCGCGACGCTCTCCGGCGTGAAGGTCCGCAAGGTCAACTTCTGGATCTTCGTGAACATGGGGCTGCTGGCCGGCATCGCCGGTGTCATCTACTCCGCCCGCACCAGCGGGGCGCAGCCGGGCGCCGGCAACATGTTCGAGCTCGACGCGATCGCCGCGGCGTTCATCGGCGGAGCGGCCGTCGCCGGCGGCGTCGGCAAGGTCACCGGCGCGATCGTCGGCGGCCTGTTCATGGCGGTCATGAGTAACGGCATGCAGCTCGAGGGCATCGACCAGTCCACGCAGTCGGTGGTCAAGGGTCTGGTCCTGCTGCTGGCCGTCGCGTTCGACATCTACAACAAGCGGCGGGCCGGGGCAACCCGCTGACACCCCGCACCGCGCGTGCACGAACAGAAGGGAAGGCCGTGACCGAGGACTCCTACCCGGGCAAAGAAGTCTGGTTCCTGACCGGGAGCCAGGGACTGTACGGCGAGGAGACGCTGCGCCAGGTCGCCGAGCAGTCCCAGCGCGTGGCCGCCGCCCTGGAGGCGGCCGCCGGCGTGCCGGTCCGGGTCTCCTGGCAGCCGGTGCTGACCAGCGGCGACGCCATCCGCCAGGTGATGGGCCGGGCCAACGAGTCCCCGGCCTGCATCGGCGTGATCGCGTGGATGCACACGTTCTCCCCGGCCAAGATGTGGATCTCGGGCCTGGACACGCTCCGCAAGCCGCTGCTGCACCTGCACACCCAGGCCGACGCCGCCCTGCCCTGGGCGACGATCGACATGGACTTCATGAACCTCAACCAGGCCGCGCACGGCGACCGCGAGTTCGGGTTCGCGCTGACCCGGCTGCGGGTCGCCCGCACCACGGTCGCCGGGCACGTGAGCGACCCGGCGGTGGCCGCGCGGATCGGCTCGTGGACCCGCGCGGCGGCCGGCGTGGCGGAGGCGCGGTCGCTGCGGCTGGCCCGCTTCGGCGACAACATGCGCGACGTCGCGGTCACCGAGGGAGACAAGGTCGAGGCGGAGCTGCGGGTCGGCGTCTCGGTCAACACCTGGGGCGTCAACGACCTCGTCCGGATCGTCGACGGGGTCAAGGACACCGCCGTCGACGCGCTGATCGAGGAGTACCTGGAGACCTACGAGCTGGACGCCGACGTACGCCCCGGCGGCGCGCGGCACGACAGCGTCCGCTACCAGGCCCGCGTGGAGGCGGCGCTGCGGCAGTTCCTGGAGGAGGGCGGGTTCCGGGCGTTCACCACCAACTTCGAGGACCTCGGCGGCCTGCGACAGCTGCCCGGCCTCGCGGTGCAGCGGCTGATGGCGGCCGGCTACGGCTTCGGCGGCGAGGGCGACTGGAAGACCGCGGCGCTGACCCGCGTCCTCAAGGTGGTCGGCGGCGACCGGCCGGGCGGCACCTCGTTCATGGAGGACTACACGTACCACCTGGCGCCCGGCACCCCGAAGGTGCTCGGCGCGCACATGCTGGAGGTCTGCCCGACGATCGCCGGGGAGCGCCCGCGCATCGAGGTACACCCGCTCTCCATCGGCGGCCGGGAGGACCCGGCCCGCCTGGTGTTCACGGCGGCGAGCGGCCCGGGCGTCGTGGTCGGCTGGGCCGACCTCGGGGACCGCTTCCGCTGGGTGGCCAACGACATCGACGTCGTACCGCCGGACGAGCCGCTGCCCCACCTGCCGGTCGCCCGCGCGGTGTGGGAGCCGCGCCCCGACTTCTCCACCGCCACCGAGGGCTGGCTCACCGCCGGCGGGCCGCACCACACGGTGCTGTCGACCGCGGTCGAGGCGGACGAGGTGCACATCGTGGCGGAGCACCTGGGCATCGAGCTGGTGCACATCGACGCCGGCACCACCCGCCGCGGCCTCGCCAAGGAGCTGCGCTGGAGCGCCGCCTACCACCGGCTCGCCCAGGGCCTGTAATCCGCGCGCCTTCTCGTGGTCAGAGCTCATCTCCGCTTTGAGAGGAGCTCTGACCGCGTCCGGGCGATCGCGAACGCCGCCGGCCGCACGCCCGGCGTGGCCCGTGGTGGCGTTTCCGCGGGCCCACTGTAGTGCGGTGGCCCGGGTATCGCGGAGCTTTGGGAAGCGGGCGGGTCGCGTGACCGGACTGACGTCGCGCGTTGAATCGGCGTGATGTCGATCGCAAATTCGGTTGGGCGGTGAATGGGCCGTAGTCGGCGCGTGACGCACCGCGGTTTGGTCGTGTGGAAAAGGGCGGTCCTACCCGATGTGGGCGATGGTCAATCTCGCCGGCGCGGGCTTGTCCAGTTTGGACACCGGCCCGGAGACGGCTCGGCGTGGCCGCGACTGTCGTCCGGCCAGGGTGTGCGCGCCGACCTTGACCGGCCGGTCACGCATTTGGGCGAGCGCGGCCGAGGTGAACAATTGAAGCTGCCGCATGCCTAATTGTCTCGCGGTCGCCGGGAAATCGCCGCCCCTGACCGATGGTCGATCATCCCAGGTATTTGTATACGCACGATAGTGGCTGTTGGTGCCAGGCCCGCGCAGGGCCAAATGGCAAATTCACCACGTGCGCGGGCGGGGGCAATGGCTCAGGAGGAGGCGGCCAGCTCGGCGTGGACGGCGAAGTGGTCGGAGGGCCAGACGCCGTCCACCGGGCGGTCGGCGGCGCGGCGTGCCGAGCGGACGTGGCCGAGGCCGCCGGGGCCGGGCCGGCCGACGTGGATGTAGTCGATGCGGGCGGGCGGCTCGTGGGTCGGGGCGACGTAGGGGTTGGCCGGGTCGAAGGTGGTGGCGGGCGCGGCCGGGTCGGCGTACGCCCAGGCGTCGATCAGCACCTGGCCGGGGACGGCGGGGGCGGTCTTGTAGCCGCCCAGTAGGCGGATCTCGTCCGAGTCGGGCAGCGCGTTGAGGTCGCCGGTCACGACGGCGGGGTGGGACGAGTCGGGCTGGCGGTCGGCGACGAACCGGGCCAGCGCGGTGACCTGGGCGCAGCGCACCGCGGAGTCGTGCCCCGCCGAGTTGAGGTGGGTGGTGAAGAACGGGATCGGGTGGCCGGGGGCGTCCACCAGGGCGTAGAGCGCCTGGTGTCCGTCGTCGCGGCCGCCCGCGGTGGGGAGCCGCAGCGTGGCGCGGTCGAGGATCGGCCAGCGGCTGAGGACGGCGACGCCGACGTCGGCCGTCGCGTCGCCGGCGCGCTCGTGCCACCGGCCGGGCTGGTCCGAGGCGGCCCAGGTCCAGTGCATGCCGAGCTCGTCGGCGAGTCTCCCGGCCAGGTGGTCGCGGCCGTCGGCCCAGACCTCCTGGAGGCCGACGAGGTCGCAGTCGAGGTCACGCAGGGTGGCCGTGATCGCGTCGCGGCGGGCCTGCCAGGGACCGAAGCGCCACCAGAGGTTCCAGGTCAGCACGCGGGTCACGGAGTGGTCCATCGTGCCGCATCCTACGGCCGCGGGCGATGTCCGGACGGCTGGGTCTCAGTATGAAAACGAATGAGTGCAATCGTATGCGCACGCGAGTATGGTCCGGTCAGGCCGGGCGAACCCAGATGTGAGGGGGCGAGGGATGAGGACGCGTCTCAGGTGGCCCGCCCTGGCGGCCGCGGCGATGTTGCTCGCCGGGGGGTGCGGCTCGGGCGGCGACGAGTCCAGCGACGAGCAGAACGCGCCGGCGGCCACCACCGGGTGTGCCAGCAAGGGCGAGTTGACGATGTGGGAGCGCTCGGGCGGCAACAAGGCGATGGTCGACATGCTCGTCGAGGCATGGAACGCCAAGAACCCCGACTGCCGGATCAAGCTCACGTACATCCCGCACACGGAGATGGTTGGCAAGATCGCTCAAGGGATCGCGTCCGGTGAGGTGCCCGACCTGATGGGCATGGACCTCATCTACGCGCCGCAGTTCGAGAAGGCACAGCAGCTCGTCGACCTCACCGACCGGATCAAGGACTGGCCGGAGCTGAAGACCGCGAGCAAAGGGCACATGGCGGTCGCGACTTACGAAGAGAAGTTGTACGGGGTGCCGCTCTACGCCGACGTGTCGGCGCTCTTCTACAACAAGGATCTTTTCGAACGCGCGGGCCTCGACCCGGAGAAGCCGCCGACCAGCCTGCCGGAGCTGCGCCAGTACGCCGACAAGATCACCGCGCTGGGCGGCGACGTCAAGGGGTACTACCTGCCCGGCAACTGCGCCGGCTGCAACATCTTCACGGTCGGGCCGCTGATGTGGGCCTCGGGCGCGACGATCGAGGCGAAGGACAAGGGCGACGAGCCGCTGGTCGGCGACGGCGTCAAGCAGGTGCTCCAGTTCACCCGCGACATGGTCCAGGCGGGCAACGTCCACGAGGGCGACCGCACGGAGAACGGGGAGACGTTCCACCTCCAGTTCGGGTCCGGCAAGGTCGGCATGATGGGCACCGGCAACTTCAACATCACCCTCGCCCGCGAGCAGAACCCGAAGATGAAGTTCGGCGTCGCGCTGCTGCCCGGGATGACGCCCGGCTCGTCGGCCTCGTTCATCGGCGGCGACCTCGTCGTCGTGCCGCGCGGCAGCGAGCGGGTGGCCGACGCGGTCAACGTGATGAAGTTCCTGCTCTCCGACGAGGTGCAGGTCGAGGTGTACGCGAAGGCGCTCAACCTCACCACCCGCGGCGACATGGTCGACAACAAGTACTTCCAGGCCGAGCCGCTCGTACAGGACGTGGCGAAGGCGCTCGAGGTGGGGCGGACGCCGTACACCCTGACGTTCTTCGAGCAGATCAACTCGCCGCAGGGGCCGTGGCTGAAGATGCTCCAGCGGGCGTACTACTCCGACGACCCCATCGACACGATCATCGCGGACGCCAAGAAGGCGATGAAGGACATCGCCGGCCAGTCCTGAAGCACGTGGCCGCGCCCACCGGATCCCCGCCCCGGTGGGCGCGGTCGCCAAGCCCGCGGAGGATCGCCGTGTACCGCAGCAGACGCGCCGGGCTGGTCGGGTTGGCCTACCTGGCGCCCGCCCTCGCCTTCGTCCTCGTCTTCACCGTCTACCCGCTCGGCCGCATGATGTGGATGTCCCTGCACAACTGGTCGCTGCTCACGCCGCCGGTGTTCGTCGGGTTCGACAACTACGAGCGGCTGTTCGGCGACCGCCAGTTCTGGGTGTCGTTCCTGTTCACGCTGAAGTACACGGCGCTGATCACACCCGTGCTGATCATTGGCGGATACCTGCTCGCCATGCTGACCGCGCAGAACACCCCACTGCGCAAGGTCACCCGCACCGTCGTGTTCGTCCCGGTGGTCATCGGGCTCGGCGTGTCGAGCCTGCTCTGGTACTGGCTCTTCAGCGCCGACTTCGGCCTGGTCAACCGGGCGCTCATGGACCTCGGCGTGGTCTCCGGGCCGGTGCTGTGGCTGGGCGTCGACGCCGACACCTCCAACGTCGCGATCAGCGCCTCCGTGGTCTGGAAGGTGATCGGCTTCGGGATGATCCTCTTCGTCGGCGCGATCCAGGCGGTGCCGACCGAGATCAACGAGGCGACGCTCGTCGACGGCGCCGGCTACTGGCAGCGGGTCACCCGGGTGATCCTGCCGCTGACCCTGCGCACGGTGCTGCTCGTGACGCTGCTGAGCGTCATCGGCTCGCTGCTCGCCTTCGACCAGTTCTACATCATGACCGCCGGCCAGCCGCAGAACGAGACGGCCACGTCGGTCTTCTACGTGTACCTGAACTCGTTCCCGTACCTGAAGCTGGGCTACGGCGCCGCGCTGTCGATGGTGCTCGCCGTGACCATCCTGGCGTTCACGGTCGTGCAGCTCCTCCTCGCCCGCCGGAGCGAGGTGTGAGGGGCCGCCGCGGCTACCTGGTCGGCGCGGTCTGCCTCGCCATCTGCACGGTCGTGCTGATGCCGCTGGTCATGTCGGTGCTCGCCTCGGTGAAACCCACCGCCGAGGCGGCCGCGTCACCGCCGACCTACCTGCCGCACGACGTGAGCCTCGACAGCTACCAGCGGCTCTGGTCGTACCAGCAGGGCCTGCCGACCTACCTGTGGAACAGCCTCGGCACCGCGCTGCTGACGATCGCCCTCACGCTGCTGCTCACCGTGCCCGCCGCGTACGCGCTGGCCCGCTTTCCCGTCCCCGGCAAGGAAGTCATCTTCGTCGTGCTGCTGCTCGCGCTGATCGTTCCCTACCAGGCGATGCTGACGCCGATGTTCCTGATGTTCGCCGACCTCGGGCTGACCAACTCGCTCTTCGGCCTGGCCATCCTGCACACCGCGATCCAGCTTCCGTTCAGCCTGTACATCCTGCGCAACAGCTTCGGCGCGGTGCCGCGCGAGCTGGCCGAGGCGGCCATTGTGGACGGTGCCTCGTCCGGGCAGGCGCTGATGCGGATCTTCCTGCCGTCGACGGTGCCGGCGATCGTGACGGTCGCGCTCTTCGCGTTCATCATGTCCTGGAACGAGTTTCTCGGCGCCCTGGTGATGATGAGCAAGGGCTCGAAGTTCACCCTGCCGCTGATCCTGGCCGCGGCCCGCACCGAGACCAGCCTGGGCGGCACCGACTGGGGCATGCTCCAGGCCGGCATCACCATCTCGATCGTCCCGTGCGTGCTCGTCTACCTGCTGCTACAGCGGTACTACGTCTCGGGCCTCATGAGCGGAGCGACGAAATGAAGGTACGGATCACGGACGGCTTCTGGGCGGACCGGCAGCGGCTCAACCGGATCCGCACCATCCCGCACGGGTTCGAGCAGCTGCACCGCTCCGGCGTCCTCGACAACCTGCGGATGGCGGCCGGCGCGGAGGGGTGCTACCAGGCGTACTCCGACAGCGCCGGCACCGGCCTGCGGTTTCTGGACTCCGATGTGTACAAGTGGCTGGAGGCGGTCGGGTGGGAGCTCGGCCGCGCGCCCGACCCGGGCCTGGCGGCGGCCGCCGACGAGGCGATCGGCGTGGTGGCCGCGGCGCAGCGCGACGACGGCTACGTCAACAGCTACGTGCAGGTGCTCGACGGCGGCAAGCCGCACCAGAACCTGGCCTGGGGTCACGAGTTCTACTGCGTCGGCCACCTGATCCAGGCCGGGATCGCCTGGCACCGCGCGCTCGGCGACGACCGTCTACTGTCGATCGCCCGGCGGGCCGCCGACCGGGTCCACGTCGAGTTCGGGCCGGGCGGCCGGGACGGCGTCGACGGGCATCCGGGCATCGAGATGGCCCTCGTCGAGCTGACCCGGGAGACCGGTGAGCGGCGCTACCTCGACCTCGCCGCCCGGCTGCTCGACCTGCGCGGGCGCGGGCTACTCGGCGCGGAACGCTTCGGCGCCGCGTACTGGCAGGACCACGAGCCGGTGCGCCAGGCCGCGACCGTCGCCGGCCACGCGGTGCGCCAGCTCTACCTCGACTGCGGCGCCGTGGACGTGGCGGTGGAGCTCGGCGACGCCACGCTGCTGGCCGCCGTCCGCCGCCGGTGGGACGACCTGATCCGCACCCGCACCTACCTCACCGGCGGGATGGGCAGCCGGCACCGCGACGAGGCGTTCGGCGACCCGTTCGAGCTGCCGCCGGACCGCGCGTACGCGGAGACCTGCGCGGCGATCGCGAGCGTCATGCTGGCCTGGCGGCTGCTGCGGGCGACCGGCGAAGCGTCCTATGGGGACGCCATCGAGCGGGCCATGTTCAACGGCGTGCTCTCCGGGCTGTCGCTGGCCGGCACCGCCTTCCACTACACCAACCCGTTGCAGCGCCGCACCTCCCGGACCTACGAGCCGCCCGGGTACGGGGAACGCGCGTCGTGGTACCCGTGCGCCTGCTGCCCGCCCAACCTGATGCGGCTGCTGAGCTCGTGGGAGCAGTACCAGGCGACGAGCGACGGGGCGGGGGTGCGCATCCACCAGTACGCGACGTCGGACATCGAGACCGGCGACATCGGACTGTCGGTGCGCACCGACTACCCGTGGCGCGGCCGCGTCACCGTCCACATCGGCCGGACGCACGACGAACCGTGGACCCTCGCCCTGCGCGTGCCGGTGTGGTGCCGCTCGGCGACGGTCACCGACCCGGACGGCACGCGGGTGGTCGACCCCGGCGCGGTCGCGTTGACCCGGCGCTGGCGGCCGGGCGACACGGTCGTGCTCGACCTGGACATGCCGGTGCGCATCACCGAGCCGGCCCCGCGCGTCGACGCGGTACGCGGCTGCGTCGCCGTCGAGCGCGGCCCCATCGTCTACTGTGTAGAGTCGGACGACCTGCCGCTGGCGACCGAGCTGGAGGAGCTGAGCTGGGACTCGGGACGCCAGGCGGTCGCGGTGCCCCGCCCCGACGTCGGCGCCGACATCGTCGGCGTGCGGGTGCCGATGACCGCCCCCGGCCACGGCGACCACCTGACGGCGGGCGCCATCCCGTACTACGCCTGGGGAAACCGTGGCGTCTCCGGCATGCGCGTGTGGATCCCGCGCTGATCCCGCGAGACGCAACGTCATGGCCCGGGCGTGAGGGTCCGCCCGCACCGTGACCAAAAGCGAAGGGTGAGGCCGCGGGAGCAACGGTCGAGACCACGACGGACGTCGCGGTAGCCCAATCAAGGAATGGCGGGCCAGGGTGGGGCGGTGGAGTCGCGGACGACCAGGGCAGGGTCGAAGACGTCGAGGTGCGGTGTGCGGGCGGCTTCGGGGTCGCGGGCCAGCGTGACCGCCTGGCGCACCGCGTGCGCGACGACCTCGGCGATGGGCATCCGCAGCGTGGTGAGGGCGGGCACCGTGTGGCTCACGATCAGGATGTCGTCGAAGCCGACGACCGACAGGCGCTCGGGGACGGTGGCGCCGAGGCTGTGCGCGGCGTGCAGCACGCCGATGGCGACAAGGTCGGTCGAGGTGGCGACCGCGGTCGGTGGCTCGGGCAGGGCCAGCAGGCGGCGGAGGGCGGAGTCGCCGCCGGCGAGGGTGTTGGGGCAGCGCTCCAGGTAGCCGGCCGGGACGGTGCCGAACCGCTCGCGCATGAAGTCGAGGTAGGCGTGCTCGCGGACCCGGTAGTCGTTGGGGAGCTCGGCGTTGACGAACGCGATGCGCCGGTGGCCCAGCGACGTCAAATGGGCGAGGCCGGTCTGGATGCCGGCGCGGTCGTTGGCGTCGACCGTCGGAAATTCCAGCGGGCTGGTGCCCTGCCACAGCGCGACGACGGGCACGCGGGAGGCGCGGAGGTCGGCGAGCAGCTGGGGCTGGGCGCCCATGTCGCCGAGCAGGATGATCGCGTCGGTGTGGCGGGTCTCGAGCACGGAGGTCAGGGAGGCGGCCGCGTCGAGGTGGTCGTGCACGTGGCCGATCACCACGTTGTAGCCGTGGGCCATCGCCTCTTTCACGAGTGCCTCGACGGCGCCGGCGTAGAAGGGGTCGCTGAAGTCGCGCACCACCGCGCCGATCAGGTTGGTGGAGGCGCCGCGCAGGCCTCGGGCCAAGGGGTTTGGCCGGTAGCCGAGCCGCCGCGAGGCCTGGATCACGCGCTCGCGGGTCTCTTCGCCGATGCGGACCTTGGTGGGCACGCCGCTGAGCACCCGGGAGACCGTGCTCTGCGAGACGGCGGCCGCGGCCGCGATGTCGCGCATCGTGACGGCGGCACGGGGACCCGCGGACGGCGCTGGCGGCTGACCCGCCTCGGGCGCCTCGTCCGGGGTCGACCGTGGACCGTTCGCGAGGTGCGACATCGCGGCCAGGTTACCACGAATACGATTGCACTCAGGGATTCTGCCTCCGAGGCAGATGTCACCGGCACCGCACCGGCTCAGAAGACCGTGCCGGCGTCGTTCGCCACGATGTGGGCCATGCAGCGTTCGGCGAGCGCGGCCACGGTGAGCGCGGGGTTGCAGGCGCCGGTCGAGCCGGGGATCAGCGCGCTGTCGACGACGTACAGGCCGCGGTAGCCGCCGAGCCGGCCGTAGCCGTCGCAGGCCTGGCCGAGGACGGCGCCGCCGAGCGGGTGGAACGTGTACGCCTCCAGCCCGTTCATGTCCAGCAGCCCGTACGGCGCCGCGGCGGCGAGGGCGAGGAGCGGGTCGGACGGCAGCGGCACCGGCGGCACCTGGGGCCAGCCCGTCGCGGTGACGAGCTGACGCAGCGTGGCCAGGATCGCCTCGCGCGCGGCCCGGTCGCCGTCGGCGGACCAGACGAGCTCCACGTCGCCGGTCGCCGGGCGGTACTCGAAGCGGCCGACCGGCGTGCAGAGGCCGATGCCGGGCAGCGGCATCGCGTGGGTCTCGACCGGGAACGGGGCCGGGCCGAACTCGACGGTGACCGGGTCGGGGCCGTCCCACCGCATGATGGCGACGCTGGTCGGGCCGCCCTGCTGGGCGCCGGTCGGCTCGGGTACGAGGGCGCGCAGGTAGAGGCGCAGGCCGTTGTTTCCCCAGTGGCGGCCGACCTGCGCGTCGAGCAGTGGCAGGGCACCGGTGTCGCGGGCGTGCACGAGCATCCGGCTGGTGCCCATCGAGCCGGCGGCGAAGAACACGGCGTCGGCGGTGAGCGCCACGCGTTCCAGCACGGCGCCGTCGGTGTCGATGTGGTCGGCGCGCACGACGTAGCCGCCGCGCGGGTCGGTGGTCACGCCGGTGACGACGTGCAGCGGCCGCACGCGGGTCAGGCCGGTCGCCTCGGCGCGGGCCAGGTAGTTGCGGTCGACGGAGGTGCGGGCGCCGCTGTTGACGCCGGTCAGGTACTCGCCGATCGAGGCGGACGGCACCGCGGCGCCGGCCAGCTCGGCGCGGACGACGTCCCAGTCGCAGGCCTCGTCGAGACGTTTCCGGCCGGACGGTGCGACCGGACGAACGCGACCCGAAGCGGCGGTGAACTCAGGCCGCCGCGACGGGGGTGGGGCGCAGGCGGGCGCGCACGTCGTCGGCGCTCGGATGGCCCAGGTCGTCGAGGATCTCCAGCGCCCGGCGCCAGGTCTCGCGGGCGCCGTCCGGCTGGCCGGCCTCGCCCTGCGTGTCGCCGAGGCGGGTGAGGGTGCGCGCCTCGTTGAGGCGGTCGGCGACCTCGTGGAACATGTCGACCGCGCGCCGGTACGCGTCCGCCGCCCGCGCGTGGTCGCCGCGGTGCTGGTGGACGTAGCCGACGCTGTCCCAGGTGACCGCCTCGCCGAACCGGTCGCCCAGCGACTGGAGCAGCGCGAGTGCCTGCTCGCAGTGCGCGAGGGCCGCGTCGTGGTCGCCGAGCAGGGCGTGCTGCCAGCCGACGGTGTTGAGCGCGTTGGCCTGCATGGCCTTGTCGCCGGCGGCCCGGTAGAGGTCGAGCGCGCGCCCCGCGTGGGTCAGCGCGTCGGCGTACCGGCCACGCTGCTCCAGTACCCAGGACAGGTTGCCGTGTGCGTGTGCCTGGCCGACAGTGTCGCCGCACGCGCGGTAGCGGTCGAGTGCCCGTTCCAGATGGACCTGGGCCTCGTCGAAGCGGGCCAGCCGGCCGAACGCGCGGCCGAGGTTGCGGTGGGTGTGTGCCTGTCCCCGGGTGTCGCCGAGGCGGCGGGTGGCGTCGAGCGCGACGCGGTGCGCGGCCACGTAGTCCTGCCAGTGGCCCTGCCGGTCGAAGAACGTGGCGAGGGTCCACGCGAGCTGCCAGGTGTGCGTGTCCTGCCCGGCCGGCACCCGCTGGATCAGCGCGGCGAGGTTGCGGTGCTCGGCCTGGAACCAGGCGAGCGCGCGTCGCTGGTCGGGCAGCTCCTCGGGCGTGACGCCGGGGTGCGCGGGGGCGAGCTCGATCGGGTCGCGTTGCGGGATGAGCAGCCGGTCGGCCGCCCACGCGGTGTGCAGGTAGTGGTCGAGGGTGCGGCGCAGCGCCGCCTGGCGTTCGGCCGCGGGCTCGTCGCGCTCGGCCAGCTCGGCCGCGTAGCCGCGGAGCAGGTCGTGGCTGGTGTACCGGCCGGGGCTCGGCTCGGCGAGCAGGTGGGCGCGGGTCAGCTCGGCGACGGCCCGGCGGGCGGCGCGCACCGGGATCCCGGCGACGCTGGCGACCGTGGCGGCGGACACGTCCGGGCCGGGGTGCAGGCCGAGCAGCCGGAACACGCGCGCGGTGTCCGGGCCGAGCATGCGGTACGAGGACGCGAACACCGTGCGTACGCCGTCGAAGTCGTCGAGCTCGCGCAGTTCGCCGGCGATCGCGGCGAGCGGGAACGTGGGGTGGGTGGCGGCGCGGGCGGCGACGATGGCCAGCGCGAGCGGCAGCCGGGCGGAGGCGGCGACGATCTCGTCGACCGCGCCGGGCTCGGCGGCCACCCGGTCGGCGCCGAGCCGGCGGGCCAGCATCTCGCGGGCCTCGCCGTCGCTGAGCAGCTCCAGCCGCAGCGGCGCCGCGCCTTCGGCGACGAGGCCGGTGAGGTCGGCGCGGCTGGTCACCAGCGCGAGGCAGCCGCCCGTGCCGGGCAGCAGCGGCCGGACCTGGTCGCAGTCGCGGGCGTTGTCTAGCACCACCAGCATCCGCCGGTCGGCGAGCAGGCTGCGGTACAGCCCGGCCCGTTCTTCGAGCCCGGTGGGGATTCGTTCGGCCGGCACGGCGAGGGCGTCCAGCAGCCCGCGTACGGCGTCGGCCGGGTCGACCGCGGTACCGGCGGGCTCGAAGCCGCGCAGGTTGACGTAGAGCTGGCCGTCCGGAAACTCGGCGCGGGCCCGGTGCGCCCACCGCACGGCCAGGGAGGTCTTGCCCACGCCGGCCGTGCCGACGATCGCGGCGACGCGCGCGCCCGGTCCGCGCAGACCGTCCAGGTCGGACAGCTCGGCGGCGCGGCCGACGAACGTGGCCAGGTCGGCCGGGAGCTGCCGGGGGACGTCCGGCCCGGCGGGTGGCTCGTCGCCGCGCAGGATGCGGCCCTGCGCCTCGCGCAGCAGCCGGCCGGGCTCGACGCCGAGCTCGGCGATGAGGCGGTCGTGCGCGCTCGCGTACATCTCCAGGGCTTCCGCCGTGCGCCCGCACCGGTGCAGGGCGAGCATCGACTGGGCGTGCAGCCGCTCGCGAAACGGGTGCTCGCGCGCGGCTTCGAGCAGCTCGCCGAGGATCCCGGCGTGGTGGCCGGCGTCCAGCTCCGCCTCGAACAGCTCCTCCAGCACGACCAGCCGCCGCTCCCGCAGCGCCGGGCCCTCGTGCGCGAGCAGCGGCTCGGTCACGCCGCCGAGGACCGGGCCGGTCCACAGCGCCAGCGCCGCCCGCAGGCCCGGCGCCGCGTCCCGCGCCCGGCCCCGCGCCGCGTCGGCCCGGGCCCGTGCGAGGGCGTCGTCCGCCGCGTCGAGGTCCAGCTCCCCGGGTTGTACCGCGATGAGGTAACCGGGCGGGCGGCGGGCGATGACGTCCGCGCCGAGGAGCTTGCGCAATGTGGACACGTGGGTGTGTAGCTGGCCGCGCACGGACGGCGGTGGGTCGTCGCCCCACACCATCGCGACGAGGCGCCGCTCGGACACCACCCGTCCGGCGTTGAGCAGCAGCGCGGCCAACACGGTACGCGGCTTCGGGCCGCCGAGTGGCACGCCGCCTCCGTCGCGGTGCACGCCGACGGGGCCCAGGACGTGGTATCGCACCGGGTTCCTCCCCAGACATCGGTGCCGATCATGCCAGGGGCGGCCGCGGAGCGGGAGGCCTAGGCCCAGGGGCGGTCGAAGCCGGCGGCGGTGTAGATCGCGTCGATGAGCGCCATGTTGGCGATCGGGTCGTCGCCCTCGGTGGGCATCGGCTCGCCGGTGCGCAGGGCGTCCAGCACGGCCTCCAGCTGGTGGTCGTACGTCGTCCGGCCGGCCACTGTGGACACGCGTGGGACGCCGTCGAGCTCCAGGTGGATGCTGTGGCCGGAGGAGGGGAAGACGATGTTTTCCACCAGGAGGCGGCCGCGCTCGGCCTCCAGCGCCAGCGCGGACCGCACCGGGACGCCCTCGACCATGTCGGCCCGGACGGTCGCCGTCACGCCGCCCTCGAAAGCGAGCTCGGCCTCCATGCGCAGGTCGGCGCCGGCCGGGTTGACGGCCGTGGCCTCGGCGCGGACGACCGCCGGCGGGCCCGGAAACAGCGAGCGGAGCCAGTGCACCGGGTAGCAGCCCAGGTCCATGAGCGCGCCGCCGCCCAGCGCCGGCTCGTGGCGCAGCGTGCCGGGGGCGAACGGGTTGGACCCGGTGAACACCGCTTCGGCGCGGTGGATCCGGCCGAGCGCGCCGGACTCCACAGTGGAGCGGATCCACGCGCTCAGCGGGTGGTAGTGGTCGTGGAACGCTTCGACGACCCGCCGGCCCGTCTCGGCGGCCGCCGCCACCACGCGGGTCGCCTCGGCGGCGCTCATCGTGAACGGCTTTTCGCACAGCACGTGCTTGCCGGCGCGCAGCGCGGCGATCGTCCACTCGGCGTGCATCGACGGCGGGAGTGCGTTGTAGACCAGGTCGACGCCGGGGTCGGCGAGCAGCGCCTCGTAGGTGTCGTAGGCGCGCTCGATGCCGTGCCGCCCGGCGAACTCCGTCGCCGCCGTCCGGGAGGCGACGGCTCCGATGTGGACGTCGTCGCGGCGGCGGACGGGCCAGACGACCGCGTTGGTCGCGATGGCGGCCGCGCCGAGCAGGCCGATCATCACCATGGAGGTGACGATACCCGGCGCCCTACTCTGGTCACCGTGACCAGTCAGGTGAACATGGGCCACCGCATCGGCAGAGCCACCCTCACCCTGCGTGGGCCCGACGGGCGGCCGCTCGCCGACCGCGCGGTCACCGTCGCCCAGCGGCGGCACGCCTTCGCGTTCGGCAACATCGGCTTCGATTTCGTGCCGCTCGTCGGTGGGCCCGAACCGGCGCCGGAGGGCGAGCTCGACCGCCTGGGCGGTCTGTGGCTCAACCTCTTCAACACCGTGACGCTGCCGTTCTACTGGGGCGGCTACGAGCCGCGGCGCGGTGCCACCGACGTGGCGCGGCTGACGGCGACGGCGCGATGGTTCGCCGAGCGGGGCGTCACGGTCAAGGGCCACCCGCTGGTGTGGCACACCGTGCAGCCGGAGTGGCTGCTCGCCCTCGACCTCGACGAGGTGGAGCGGCTCCAGCGGGCCCGCGTCCGCGACCTGGTCGGCGGGTTCGCCGGCACCATCGACCTGTGGGACGCCATCAACGAGGCGGTCATCATGCCCGTCTTCGAAAACGGCGACAACGCCATCACCCGGCTCGCGCACGCCCGGGGCCGCATCCACATGGTGCGGATGGCGTTCGAGGAGGCCCGCGCGGCCAACCCCGCCGCGACGCTGGTGCTCAACGACTTCGACCTCACCTCCGCCTACGAGTGCCTCGTCGAGGGCGTGCTCGAAGCCGGCGTCCGGATCGACGCGATCGGGCTACAGACCCACATGCACCAGGGGTACCGCGGGGAGGAGTACATGCGGCGGACGCTCGACCGGTTCGCGCGGTACGGACTTCCGCTGCACCTGACCGAAACCACGCTCGTGTCCGGGCACCTCATGCCGCCGCATATCGAAGACCTCAACGATTACCAGATCCCGGAGTGGCCGAGCACCCCCGAGGGCGAGGCGCGGCAAGCCGACGACATCGTGCGGCACTACCGTTCGCTGCTCGCGCACCCGGCCGTCCAGTCGGTCAACTACTGGGGCCTCACCGACGCGGGCGCGTGGCTCGGCGCCCCGGCCGGCCTGGTCCGCGCGGACGGCAGCCGCAAGCCGGCCTACGACGCGCTCGAAGCCCTCGTCAAGGGCGAGTGGTGGCTGCCGCCGACCCCCATGCGCACCGGCGCCGACGGCACGCTCACGGTCGAGGGCTTCTTCGGCGACTACACCGTCACGGCGGCCGACACCGCCGCGTTCACCATCGCCCCCACCGACACCACGGCCACCATCGACGTCGCCATCTAGAGACCTTTCGAAGTCGGGCTTTTGAATTCCTTTAGGACGGAGATGTGGGCTACCGCGATGTCCGTCGTGGTCCGGACCGCTGCTCCCGCGGCCTCACCCGTCCGCCGCTGGTCACGCCCACCCGCCCCGGCCCGCCCCGGCCCCAAGAGGGCAGCCCTCTTGGGGATGAATTCTGAGAAGGGCTCCCGTATATCCGTCCAGACGGTGACAGGGCTGCCCTCTTGAGGATCGGTGGGCCGCGGCGGGGTTGGGCTTGGCGCGCGGAGCCGGCAGCGGAGGCCGGGGTTTCGGCGAGCGCGGCGCGGCCCCGGGTGACCGTGACCAACGGCGGAGGGTCAGGGCAGGAGCAGGGCGCCGGCGTCCTTGACGCGGCGGATGACCGGGGCGGTCTCGGCGCGGGAGACGCCGCCGAGTGAGCCGATGCCGGTGGCGATGTAGTCGTACAGGTCGTCGAGGTCGCGGCAGACCAGCGACGCGGCGATGGTGGCCGGGCCGGTGATGGCGGCGGCGAAGGCGACCTGCGGGTGGGTGGCGAGCGCCTCGCCGACGGCGGCCAGGGCGGACGGCTCGACGGTGAGCCACAGCGCGGCCTCGGCGGTGTGGCCGAAGAGGGCGGGCTCGATCTCCACGTCGAAGTAGAGCACCTCGGTGCCGCGCAGGTGCTCGATGCGGCGCCGGACGGTGGTCTCCGACCAGCCGGTGGCGGCGGCCAGGGCGGGGATGCCGGCGCGGCCGTCCTTGGCGAGCGTGGCGAGCAGCTGGTTGTCGGCCGGGGTGAGCGGGGCCGGTGCGGGGGCGGGCCGGGAGGGCGGGCGCAGGGCGGCGATCTGGTCGGGGCTGAGCGCGGCGGTGCGGACCGGCCAGCCGCCGGTGCCGGCCACCGCGCGCAGGACGCAGTGTGCGGTCACCGCGGTGACGCGCGCCGTGCGGGGGAGCTTCTGGAGCAGCAGGTCGCCCTCGGCGGTCTGGGCCCGGGTGCGGGTGATGCAGTTGATCTCGGTGCCGCCGGAGAGGAGGCGGACCCACGAGGTGTCGGCGCGGCGGGCCAGGGCTGAGGCGACCGGCATCGCGGCGTCCGGGGTGCAGCGCATGCGCACCATCCAGTCGACGTGGCCGAGCGCGGCAGCGTGCGGCAGCCCGACCACGCGCAGCGCGCCGGCCGAGCGGAGCCGCTGGTAGCGCCGGGCGACCGTGCGGTCGGACGTGTCGAGCACGGCCGCGATCTGGCTGAACGGGGCCCGGCCGTCGACCTGAAGCGCGTGGGCGAGCTGCCGGTCGAGGTCGTCGAGGGTGAGTGGATCCACCACCAGAACGTAGCAGCGTGTCGGAATACGCCACTTTGACGCACCTGTTCGCCGTGCGGGCGCGAGCCGGCGGAGGCTCCGGGCATGCGCAAATGGTTGCCTCTGCTCGCGGTATCGCTGAGCACGTTCATGCTGCTGGTCGACCTGACCATCGTCAGCATCGCCGCACCGGCCCTCGCCGAGGAGCTGCACTCGTCGTTCTCGGCGTTGCAGTGGACCGTCGACGTGTACGTGCTGGTGCTCGCGGCCCTGCTCATGGCGGCGGGGTCGCTGTCCGACCGGCTCGGCCACCGGCGGGTCTTCGTCGCCGGGCTGGTCGTCTTCGCGCTCGCCTCGCTGGCCTGCGGGCTGGCGCCGGACACCGGCGCGCTCATCGCCGCCCGGGGCGTGCAGGGCCTCGGCGCCGCCGCCATGTACGCCACCAACGCGGCCCTGCTCGCCGCCACCTACACGGGCCGGGACCGTTCGGTGGCGTTCGGCCTGTGGGGTGCCGCCAACGGCGCGGCCGCCGCGGCCGGGCCGGTCCTCGGCGGCGTGCTGACCGAGCACGTGGGATGGCGGTCGATCTTCTTCGTCAACCTGCCCGTCGCCGTCGTGGCCGTGGTACTCGCCCGGGTGGGCATCCGCGGCGGTGGCGGATCGGCCGCCGGGCGGATGGACCTGCCCGGCGTGGCCAGCTTCACGGTCGCCGCGACGCTCGCCGTCTACGGCCTCATCCGCGCCGGCGACGCGGGCTGGAGCGACCCGGTGACCGCCGGCGTGCTCGCCGGCGCGGCCGCGGCGACGCTCGTCTTCCTGCTCGTGGAACGGCACCGGGCCGACCCGATGCTCGACCTGGGGCTGTTCCGGCGGCCGGCGTTCGCGGTGCTCATGTTCGGCGCGGCGGCGCTGACCGCGTCCGCGTTCGCCAACCTCGTGTTCGTGTCGCTGTGGGCGCAGTCGGTGCTCGGCCTCGGCGCGATGACCGCCGGGCTGGTGCTGGCGCCCCTGGCGGTGGTGGCGTTCGTGGTCGCCGGCGCCGGCGGCCGCCTGCTGCACGCCGTGCCGCCGCGCCACACGATCGGCTGGGGACTGCTGCTCGTCGCCGCCGGCACCGCGTTGTGCACGCTGGTCGGCCCCGACTCCGGCTGGCCGGTGCTGGTACCCGGCCTGTGCGTCACCGGCGTCGGCGTGGGGCTGTGCACGCCGGTGC
Source organism: Phytohabitans sp. LZ39 (assembly GCF_059359075.1). Classification (NCBI taxonomy): domain Bacteria; kingdom Bacillati; phylum Actinomycetota; class Actinomycetes; order Micromonosporales; family Micromonosporaceae; genus Phytohabitans; species Phytohabitans sp. LZ39. The sequence goes on from NZ_JCADBM010000007.1 coordinate 57,460, forward strand.
TGGCATCCGCGGCGCTGGCCGTGGTGCCGCCCCAGCGCGCCGGCATGGCCAACGGCGCGTCGAACACCTTCCGCCAGCTCGGCTACGCCCTCGCCCTGCCGGTCCTGGCCACCGTGGTGACCGGGCAGGCGCGGCACGTGCTGGGTGGTGGCGGCGGCGCCGGCGCGGCCGAGCGGCTCACCGGCGGCGGGTACCGCGAGCTGCTGGGGGAGGCGCCGGCCGCGGTCCTGCGCGCCGCGTACGTGGCCGGCCTCGACCGGATCTTCCTGCTCAGCGCCGCGCTGGCCGCGGTCGCCGGCGTCACGGTGCTGCTGCTCCTGCGCCCGGCGGCACCCGCGGCGCCGGCGCCGGCGCGGGAACCGGTCGCCGCGGGGGCCGCCCGCGACTGAACGGGGGACCACATCGGACGGCCCGCCCGGTTACGATCCGCTCCGGTTCACCGGGGGAGTGGAGCGGATCGTGACCGAGCAGCGGGCCGCTCTTCGGCCACGGGTGAGGCTCTTCGCGGTCTCGGCGGGCGCCGTCTTCGCGCTGCTGCTCCTGCGCAACCCGGCCGTCTTCGACCGGGTCGTGTACGAGCGCGGCGACTCCGCGGCCAACTCGATCCTCGCCTCCGACGCCAAGCACTTCGAGCTGCTGGTCGGCAACTACTCACGGTTCCGGTTCCACCATCCCGGGCCGGCGTTCCTGTACGTGCAGGGGTTCGGCGAGTGGCTCTTCCACGACCTGCTCGGCGCCGTGCCCACCCCGTGGAACGGGCAGTGGCTCGCCCTGCTCGCCCTCAACTCGGTGCTCCTCGGGCTGTGCCTGGCGATCGTGCACAGCTGGACCTCGTGGCGGGCGACGGTCCTGTGCGGCGCGGCGGGCCTGCTCTACTTCGCGATGAAGCCGGCGATGCTGGCCTCCGCGTGGATGCCCGACCTGTACGTGGCGCCGTTCGTACTGCTGCTGCTCGCCGCCGCCTCGGTCGCCGCCGGCCGGGTGGCGCACCTGCCCGCGCTGGCGCTCGCCGTGGGCCTCCTCGTGCACGGACACGTGAGCTTCCTGATGTTCGGCCCGGTCGTCGCGGGCGCGGCCGTCGCCGTCTCGCTGCGCACGGCCCGCGCGGAGTGGCGCGCCGCCCGGGGCGCGGTGGCCGGTGCCGGCGCGGTGCTCGCGCTCTTCGCGCTGCCGATGGCGCTGCACCTGATCCTGCACTGGCCCGGCGAGTTCGGCCGCTACCTGCGGTACGGCGGGGCCGGCGGGATCCCGCACCCGGCCGACGTCGCCCGCTACGTGCTCGGCTACTACGCCACCGGCACCGTGCTCGGCGCGGTCGCGTTCGTCGGGTACTTCGGCGGCGCTGCCCTGCTCGTGCGCCGGCTGGCGCCCGGACCACCGCGCCGGTTTCTCGCCGCCGGCGTGTGCGCCGCCGCCCTGGCCACGATCCTGTTCCTCGGGTACGTGGTCCGCGGCGTCGACGACCTGAGGCTCACCTACGTCGGGCAGTTCACCCGGGCGGTCCCGCTGGTGCTGCTGCTCGTGATCGTGGCGGCCGCCGCCTCCGCACCCGCCGCGCGCCGGGCGCACCCGTGGCTGGTGGCCGCCGTGCTGATCGGCGCGCTCGGCGTCGGGAGCGGGGCGCCCGCACTGGGCAAGCTGCCCGAGCACGCGCCGGGCATGCCCGTAGTGATGGCCGAGCTGGGTCGCTACACCGGCGGCCGGCCGGCGGTGATCGAGGTGGGACACGAGGCGTGGCCGGCGCTGACCGCACTTGTCGTGCAGGGCGAGCGGCTGGGCCCGCGGGTGTGCGCCCGCGACCCGCGGTGGGAGTTCATGCTCACCGCGCGGTACATCTGCACGCCCGACGACCTCGCCCACGGCCGCCGCGCCCACCTGACGGCGGCCCCGCCCGCGGGCGCCACGGTGATCGCCCCGGTCGACGACTCGGTGCTCGTCGCTTCATGATCGTTAGCCCAACAGCCGGAGTCTCTCCGGCGTGTCGTCCGGTTTCCGGGCTTACGATCACCACGCATTCCAAATCCTGCCCCGATTGTCCCGCCACGTGGGAGCTGCGGCGCCGCGGCGGCCGCATCGCATGATCGTTCGCCCGATACCCGCACTCTTCCCGGCGTGTCGTGTCGTTTTCGGGCGAACGATCATGGCGCCGCCCACATGCTGAGCTACATCCCAATCGGAACGGGTGGTCCGACGATCCGCCGGTCGTTCACGATCCTTGCTGGCACCCCGATCCCCACGGGTCCATGGTGGACGTCCGGAAAGGCTTGTCCGGCGGAGCTGGCAGCGGAGGTCGGGGATTTCGGCGAGCCCTGGCGAGCCGCCGACCGGAGCGGTGCCCGCGGGAGCATACGGTCCGCGGCTGACGCGGACGGGGGCAAATCTGCGTGGAAGCGTCGCCGCGTGACCTCGACTCCGGAAGCTTCCTGGGCCAAGGCGCGGCAGTGACATCGGGCGGTCACAAGAGGAAGATGCGTCGCGGGTTGCCGCACCGCGAGTGAGAAGGAGCGCACTGTCGTGCAGCTGTGGCTTACCACGTCGCCCGGGGGATCCACGACGCGGCGGCTGGTCCGCCTCGCGAAGGCCGCCGAGCACTACGGCTTCGCCGGCCTGCTCGTGCCGGCGCCGGCGACCCGGCGCGGCACCGTCCACATCGGTCGGGACGGTGAGGAGGTGTGGTCGACGATGGCGGCGATCGCGCGTGGCACCCGGCGCCTGCGGATCGGCGTGTTGCTGGAGCCCGCCCATCTCGCCTCGCCGATCGAGGTGGCGCTGGCCGCGGCGGCCGTCGACCGGCGCAGCGGCGGGCGGCTGGAGCTCGGCCTGTCCGCGGTCCGCGCCGGCGGTGGCCGGTCGCGCAGCCTGCTGCCGCCGATGCCGGAGGGGTTCACCCGGCTGGACGAGACTCTCGCGGTGCTCACCGGGCTGTGGTGGACGCCGGGCGACGAGCGGTTCACGTTCACCGGCCGCTACCACACGGTGCTCAACCATCCGGCCGTCGCGACCGCCCAGCGGCCGGGTCCGCCGCTGATCGTGTCCGGGCCGGGCCGGCGTACCACCAGCTATCTGGCCGCCCGCTGGGCCAACGAGGTCAACGTCCCGTTCCGCGGGCTCGACCGCACGGTGCGCATGTTCTGGGACGCCGACGACGCGCGGGCGCACACCGAGCGCCGCAACCCCGGGCGGTCGCCGCTGCGGCACTCCGCCGCGCTCAACGCCTGCCGGCGGCCCGGTGGCGGCCGCCGCGTCGCCGCGCTGCTGGAGCTGCTCGCCACCCTCGGGCAGTACCAGTCGATCGGCACCGCCCGGGTCTACCTGCGGCTGCCGGACAGCGGCGGGCAGGGCTTGGACGTGCTGGCGCGGCAGATCCTGCCGGTCTTCGCCGGCCTCCGCGCCCCGGCCGCCACCCAGCCGCACGCCTGCTGACCCTCAGCAGGCGTCGGTGCCGGGGCAGAGGCGGGCCGCGGCGGTACGCCCGAGGCCTTGCAGCTCCGGCCGGCTCAGGTTGGGCTTCACGAAGAACTCGGCCAGTAGGTCGCCCTGGCGCACCAGCACGTGGTAGGTCCGGAAGCCGCCGCCGTGGTCGACGGCGACGAGCAGCGCCTCCTGGCCGGCGAAGTCGCGGGCGGCGATCGAGATTTCCCGGCCGGCGCCCGGCGCGCAGCCCTCGACCCGCGCCCGCACCTCGGCCAGGTACCGGCTCGCGTCGCCGGGGCGGAACCGGGAGACGGCCTCCGACACCCGGTCGTCGGCCTGCGGCGTGCCCCGGATCAGTGCCCGCTCCGCCGACTCCAGCGGCCGCACCGGCCGGGCCGCCTGACCACAGGCGAACACCGAGGCGCTGAACTCGAACGTCCAGTCGCCCGAGCCGGCGCCGCCGCCCAGGCGGTACCCCGGTCCCAGGTCGGCCGGCCGGAGGAAGAGCGCGTCGCCCAGCGGCACGCTGGCCGGCGGCGTCGTGGGCGCGGGCGGTGTCGTGGGGGCGGGCCGCGGCGACGCCGACCGGGACGGGGCCGGCGGGCTGACCGTGGGGGAGACGCCGGGTGCCGGCGCCGCGCGGTCCCGCTGGGCCACCGCGATGCCGGCGGACGCGGCGAGCACCGCCGCCGCGGCCGCGGCGGCCACCGCGACCCGGGTGCGCCGCTCCCGCCGGCGGGCGCGGTCGCGCAGGTCGGACGCCGGCTGCCAGCGGGTCTCCGCGGTGTCGTCGAACAGCTTCTGGAACAGCGGGTCAGGCATGGCTGTACTCCCCGGGCAGGTCCCTGTCGAGCAGCGAGGCGAGCGTCCGGCGACCGCGTACCAGCCGCGACTTGACGGTGTTGACGGGCACGCCGGTCTGCGCCGCGACCTCCGCCACCGGCAGGTCGAGCAGGTGGTGCAGGGCGATGGCGAGGCGTTCCGGCTCGGGCAGCCGCCGCAACGCCTCGACCAGCGCGACGGTGTCCTCATTGGGCGGTCGCGCGGGTTCGGCGGGGCCGTGCCGGCGGTACGCGACCATCCGGTTGCGGGCCTTGCGCCACCGGTTGACGCACAGCCGGTACCCGACCGTGCGCACCCAGGCCTCCGGGTCGTCGTACCCGGACACCGTCGACCACCGCTGCCAGGCCCGCAGGTACGCCTCCTGCGCCGCGTCCTGCGCCTCGGCGCGGTCACCGCCCATGGCGTACAGGAACGTCACCACCCGGTGCCGCGAACCCAGGTAGAAGTCCTCGAAGGCGTCGTCTCCGGCCACCGCGCGCTCCCCTCCCCGTTCCCCTTCCATGGCTACACCCGCGGCGCGCGTGCCAGGTTGACGCGTTCACAGCAGTGTCGGTTGCCCGATTGATTGTCGACGTCGTCTCCCTAGCCTTCTCGGTATGCGCTGGAGGAGCCTGATCGCCGCGGTGTGCGCCGGACTCGTCGTGCTGCTGAGTGCCGCGCCCGGGGCCGCCGGGGGCGGGTTCCGGCCGGGTGCGCCGGGCCTGGGCGATCCGTACTTCCCGACGTACGGCAACGGCGGATACGACGTCCTGCGCTACGACCTCGACATCCGCTACCAGCCGGACACCGACCTGCTCACCGGCCGGGCGGTGATCCGGGCGCGGGCCACGCAGCACCTGTCGAGCTTCAACCTCGACCTCGTCGGGCTGACGGTCGACGGGCTGCGGGTCGACGGGCGGGCCGCGGCCCACGCGCGGGCCGGGCAGGAGCTGACCGTCCAGCGGAGGGTGCGCGCGGGTTCGGTGTTCACGGTGGACGTGCGCTACCACGGCGTGCCCGAGCCGTTTCCGAAGCAGTTCCCGCGCCGGATCTGGCCGTCCGGCTTCCTGCACACCGACGACGGCGCGGTCGTGGCCGGTTTCCCCGAGGTGGCCGCGAGCTGGTACCCGGTCAACGACCATCCGCTGGACAAGGCGAGCTACTCGTTCGCGGTGACGGTGCCGGCCGGTCTGGAGGCGATCGCCAACGGCGTGCCGCGGGGGCGGGACACGCGGGGCGGCTGGGCGACCTGGCGCTGGGAGCAGCGCACGCCGATGATCAGCTATCTGGCGACGGTGGCGATCGGCGAGTTCGACGTGCGGACCACGTGGCGGGACGGGCGGCCGACCGTCATCGCCGTCGACCCCGACGTGCCACCGGGCCTCGCCGACGACGTCGCCCGCACCGACGAGATCACCGACGTGCTGGCCGGCCATTTCGGCCCGTACCCCTTCGAGGCCAACGGCGCGATCGTCGACGACACCCGCGACCTCGCGTTCTCGCTGGAGCTACAGACCCGGCCGATCTACGACCTGTACAGCCTCGAGCTGGGCGACAACACATACCTGGTGGCGCACGAGGTCGCCCACCAATGGTTCGGCGACAGCGTCGGCATGCGGCACTTCGACGACATCTGGCTCAACGAGGGCTTCGCCACCTACGCGGAGTGGCTGTGGGGCGAGCACCTCGGCCAGTTCACGCCGCGGGACGCCTTCGACTACTACTACAGCCAGCCGCTGGACGCCGCGTACTGGGCGCCGCCGCCCGGCGACCCCGGCCCGGCCGACCTCGACCTGCTCGACGACTCGGTGTACCTCCGGGGCGCGATGACCCTGCACGCGCTGCGGATGACCGTGGGCGACGGCGCGTTCTGGCGGATCGTGCGCGGCTGGTACGCGGCGAAGCGGGACGGCAACGGCTCCACCGCGGAGTTCGTGGCGCTGGCCGAGCGGGTCTCGGGGCAGCGGCTCGGCCCGCTCTTCCAGGCGTGGCTCTTCACGGACACCAAGCCGCCCTACCCCGGCGGCGCCGCTCCGGCCGCCGGCCGCGCCCCGGCGGGGTTGCGCCGGTAACCGTTTCTATCGATGCTGGTCACTGTTTTGAGCCGGTGCGGCACCGCCCCGCCCCGCTAGGCGCTCTAGGCTGGCGGCGTGGCGGACGTGGCAGCGCTGCTCGACCAGGTGTGGCGGGACGAGGCGGGCAGCATGCTGGGGGTGCTGAGCCGGCGCCTCGGTGACCTCGACCTCGCCGAAGACGCGCTCCAGGAGGCGGTCGGCGAGGCGTTGCGGCGCTGGCCCGACGACGGCGTGCCGGGCAGTGCCACCGGCTGGCTGGTGACCACCGCGTGGCGTAAGGCGATCGACCGGCTGCGGCGGGAGCGGGCCGGCCGGGAGAAGCTCGCGCTCGTCGCCGGCGAGCCGCCCGCCGCGCCGACCGGGGACGACCGGCTCGCGCTCGTCTTCGCCTGCTGCCATCCGTCGCTGAGCGAGCCGCTCCAGGTGGCGCTGACCCTGCACGCGGCCAGCGGGTTGCCGGCGGAGGCCATCGGGGCGGCGTTCCTCGTGCCGACCGCGACGATGGCGCAGCGGCTGGTGCGGGCCAAGCGGCAGCTGCGGGCGGGGGGAGTGCGGTTCGAGCTGCCGCCGCCGGAGGAGTACGGGTCTCGGCTCCCGGCGGTGCTCGCCGTCGTCTACCTGGTCTTCAACGAGGGATACCTGGCCAGCGCGCGCGACACACCCCGGCGGCGCGACCTGACGCGGGAGGCGCTCGACCTGGCCCGCCAGCTCGCCACGCTCATGCCGGGAGAGCCGGAGGCGGCGGGGCTGGCCGCGTTGCTGGAGCTGCACGAGGCGCGTGCCGCCACCCGCTTCGACGGTGACGGGCGGCTGGTGCTGCTGGAGGACCAGGACCGTACCCGGTGGGACCGGTCCTTGATCGAGGCGGCGGCCGCGCGGTTGCGGGTGGCGGTGACCCGCGACCGGCCCGGTCCCTATCTTCTCCAGGCGGCGATCGCGGCCCAGCACGCGCTCGCACCCACCTACGCCCGCACCGACTGGGCGACCATCCGCGGGCTGTATGACACGCTCTACGCCGTCCAGCCGACGCCGGTGGTGCGGTTGGGGCGGGCGGTGGCGACGCGGCACACGCACGGGGCGGCCGCCGCGCTCGCCGAGGTGGAGGAGCTGGGGGAGCGGCTGGACGGCTACCGGCTATGGCACTCGACCCGCGCGGAGCTGCTGGCCGACCTCGGCCGGGACGAGGAGGCGACGGAGGCGACCCGGCGGGCGCTCGCGCTGGCCGCCAACCCGGCCGAGCGGGAGCTGCTGGCTCGGCGGCTCAGCCTGCGCGCGCGATGACGGGCCCGCGCCGCGCCGTAGCCGCCTCGGCGTCCGGCGGCGGTGTAGTTTTCTCGCCGTGGAGGAGATCGATCGCGCCATCGTCGCGGCGCTGACCGCGGACGGCCGCCTGTCGTACACCGACCTGGCGGAACGGGTGGGGCTGTCGGTGTCCGCCGTGCACCAGCGGGTGCGGCGGCTGGAGCAGCGCGGCGTCATCAAGGGGTACGGCGCGCGCGTGTCGTACGAGGCGTTGGAGCTGCCGCTGAGCGCGTTCATCGCGATCCGCCCGCTCGACCCGTCCCAGCCCGACGACGCGCCCGACCGGCTTGCCCACCTGCCCGAGATCGACTCGTGCTACTCGGTGGCGGGGGAGGACTTCTACCTGCTGCTGGTGCGCGTGGCCAGCCCGGCCGAGCTGGAGCGGCTGCTCCAGCAGATCCGCACGGCCGCCAACGTCACCACCCGTACGACGGTGGTGCTGTCGACGCCCTACGAGGGGCGGCCGCCGCGGATCACGAGTTCCAGTGGTGGATGACCGGCCGGCGGTGCTCGTACCCCAGGACGGAGATCGTGGCGGTGTCCAGCCGCAGCTTGCCGCCGCCGCTCGGGGGTAGCTCCACCCACCGCGCGCCGGCCACCCGCAGCGCGTGCCCGTGCCCGACGAGCGCCACGTCGCCCCGCTCGGCGGCCACGCGCGCCTTGGCGAGCACCCGGTCGAGGCGGGCGCCCACCCGCTCCGGGGACTCGCCGCCGGGGCAGCCGTCGGTCCACAGGTTCCACTGTGGATCGCGGGTGGCGTGGATCTCGTCGGTGGTGATCCCCTCGTACTCGCCGTAGTCCCACTCGGCCAGGTCCGCGTCGATCTCGCTGACCGCGAGGCCGGCCAGCTCCGCGGTGCGCAGGGCCCGCTTGCGCGGGCTGGAGAACACCGCCACGAACGGCCGGCCGGCGAGGCGGCGCCCGGTGGCACGGGCCTGCTCCTCGCCGTCGGGCGTCAGGTCGATGTCGGTGTACGACGTGTGCCGGTGCGCGGCGCTCCACTCGGTCTGGCCGTGGCGCACGAGAACGACTTCCCCCACGGCGCCAGTCAACCAGAGACGCCACACACCTAGCCTCCTAGGATGCCGTAGAGGGTGTGACCCGCGGGCGCCACATGGCCCCGGATCCGATACCTAGCTTCCTAGGACGCCTTACGGGATGTGCCATGCCGCACAAGGGGAGAGGTTTTCGCCAACGAAGGAGCGGGCACCTCGAAGCGGAGAGACGAGCGCTACTCAGGAGGAGTGACGATGAGCCTCGCAGATAAGGCACGCAACAAGGCCGAGGAGCTCAAGGGCACCGTGAAGGAGCGCGTCGGCGACGCCACCGACAACGAGAGCATGCAGGCCGAGGGCGCCAGCGAGCGCGCCGCCGCCAAGGCGAAGCAGGCCGGCGAGCACGTGAAGGACGCCGGGCGCGAGGCGCGGGACGCGTTCCGCGGCTGACTTTTGATCCATCTGCCATGACCGGGGTGTCCCTTGTGGACACCCCGGTCGCGTGCTATTCGCTCATTTCCTGTTTGCGCCACCACTTCTGGCCGGACTCGGGCAGGGTGTCGATCGGGTCGTAGTACGGGTAGCGGCGGGCCAGGGCCTCGTCGTCCTCCTGCTCGATGGAGGTGCGGTAGTTCTTGGTCCAGTACGAGATGCCGTGCTCGCGGTCGTACTCGGTGACCATGTGTACCCAGCGCTTGCCGACCAGCGGCACGTCGCACACGATGCGGGGCGTGGCGTAGCCGGGCAGGTAGCCCATGATGTCGTGCTGGAGCTCTTGGGCCTGCCACACCGGCACGCGCCAGTGCTCGGCGTTGGGGATCATGTCGCACATGTAGAAGTAGTACGGCAGGATGCCGGCCTCGCCCTGGAGCGCGAAGCACAGGTCGAGCAGCTCGGGCGTGGTGGCGTTGACGCCGCGCATGAGGACGCCCTGGTTGCGTACGTCGCGGACGCCGACTTCGAGCGCGGTCTGCGCGGCGCGCGCGACCAGCGGGGTGAGCGAGTTGGCGTGGTTGACGTGGGTGTGGATGGCGAGGTTGACGCCGCGGCGGGCGGCGGTGCGGGCGACCCGTTCGAGGCCTTCGACGACGTCGGGCTGGAGCCAGTGCTGGGGTAGGCCCATGAGCGCCTTGGTGGCGAGCCGGATGTCGCGGATGGTCTCGATGTCGAGCAGGCGCATGAGGTACGACTCGAGGTGGCGCCAGGGCACGTTGGCCACGTCGCCGCCGGACACGACGACGTCGCGAACGCCGGGGTGGGCGCGCAGGTAGGCGACGTGGGCGTCGTACCGGTCGGTGGGTTTGAGGGTGAGCTTGAGCTTGTCGACGGCGGGTGTGGAGTTGCCGACGAGGTCCATGCGGGTGCAGTGGCCGCAGTACTGCGGGCAGGTGGAGAGCAGCTCGGCGAGCACCTTGGTGGGGTAGCGGTGGGTGAGTCCTTCGGCGACCCACATGTCGTGCTCGTGGAGGGAGTCGCGGGCGGCGTGCGGGTGTGACGGCCAGTCGGTGCGGCGGTCGGAGGCGACGGGGATCATGTACCGCCGGACGGGGTCGCCGTAGAAGTCGTCGGTCGACATCGTGTTGAGCATCTGGGGCGGGACGAGCATCGACATGGTGGCGCGCTCGCGCTGGTCGGCGACGAGGTCGTCGTAGAAGGCGTCGGGGACGAGGTCGCCGAGGACGGCGCGGAGCTGCTTGACGTTCTTGACGCAGTGGACGCGCTGCCACTGCGCGGACTCCCACTGCTCGCGGGTGACGTCGCGCCAGCCGGGGAAGCGGGCCCAGTCGGGCTCCACGAGCTCACGCCGGCGGTACTCGTACGGCTGCCCCACGTCGCCCCCAAACTAGAAATCATCCGGTGATCTAGATAATCTACCGTAAGATTTCCCGTGGGAAGAGGGCAAGGCCAATGACTTCACCGGTGGGGCTGCATCGCGTGCTGGCGCCGAAGGGTGTGTTGCCGCAGGCGGCGGAGCGCCTCGACGCACGGCCGGAGATCGGCGCGGACGAGGTGCGGATCGCGGTCGAGCGGCTCAACCTCGACGCGGCGAGCTTCCGGCAGCTGTCGGAGAAGCACGGCGGCGACGGTGCGGCGGTGCGCGCCGAGGTCCTGGAGATCGTCGGGCGCCGGGGCAAGATGCACAATCCGGTCACCGGTTCGGGCGGGATGCTGATCGGGACGGTCGACGAGGTGGGCCCGGAGTCGCCGCTGGGCCTCGAGCCCGGCGACCGGGTGGCCACGCTCGTGTCGCTCACGTTGACGCCGCTGCACATCGCGGATACGACGTGGGACGGCCGGAGCGAGCAGGTGCCGTGCACGGGTCACGCGATCCTGTTCGCCCGCTCGGTCGCCGCGGTCCTCCCGGACGACCTCGACCCGCGCCTCGCCCTCGCGGTGCTCGACGTGTGTGGCGCGCCGGCGCTGACGGCGCGGGTGGTGCGGCCCGGCGGAGCCGTGGCGGTGCTGGGAGGGGCCGGGAAGAGCGGCTCGTTGTCACTGGCTGCCGCCCGGGCCGCGGGGGCCGCTCGTACCACGGCTGTGGTTTTGGATGACGCGGAGGCGGCGCTGCTGCGCGGAGCTGGCCTGGCCGACCGGGTGGTGGTGGCGGACGCGCGCGATCCGGTCGCGGTCGCGGCGGCCATCGGTGCACCGGTCGACGTGACGGTCGTCTGCGTGGACGTGCCGGGGTGCGAGCACGGGGCGATCCTGGCGACCGCGGCCGGCGGCACGGTGGTCTTCTTCTCGATGGCGACGAGCTTCGCGGCGGCGGCGCTGGGCGCGGAGGGGCTGGCGGCCGACGTGACGATGCTGGTCGGCAACGGGTACGTGCCCGGCCACGCCGACTACGCCCTCGACCTGCTGCGCGAAGTTCCCGCCGTCCGGAAACTATTCGAGGGCAGACTGAGCGCATGACTGCCTCGACCCTGTACCGGAATGGGACCGTCTACAGCCCCGCGGACCCTACGGCGACCGCCCTGCTGGTGCGCGACGGCGCGATCGCGTGGGTCGGCGCGTCCGCCGACGCGCCCTCCGCCGACATCGCCGTGGACCTCGACGGGGCGCTGGTGACGCCGGCGTTCGTCGACGCGCACGTGCACTGCACCGACACCGGGCTGACGCTGTCCGGCCTCGATCTGAGCGGCGCCCGTTCGGCGGGTTCGTTGTTGGACGCGGTGGCGGCGTTCGCGGAGGGGTTGCCGGGCGACGCGATCGTGCTGGGGCACGGGTGGGACGAGACCACCTGGGCGGACCAGGCCAAGCCGGACGCGGCGGCGCTGGAGCGGGCCGCCGGCGGGCGCCGGGCGTATCTGTCGCAGGCTTCCATGCATTCCGCGCTGTGCACGCCCTCGCTGCTGGCGGCGGCGCGGGGCACGCCGGGCTACGGCGAGTCCGGATGGGTTCGCCGGGACGCGCACCACGTGGTGCGGGAGCTGGCCCTCGGCTCGATCCCGGCCGCGCAGCGGACCGGGGCGCAGCGGGCGACGTTGCGGCGGGCGGCGCAGCTGGGCATCGCGGCGGTGCACGAGTGTGGTGGGCCGGGCACGTCGAGCGAGGCGGACTTCACCGGCCTGCTGGCCTTGTCGGGGCAGGGGCATGCCGAGGTGTACGGGTACTGGGGTGAGCTGCTCGCCGCGGCGAAGGCGCGGGACCTGGGCGCGGTGGGGGCGGGCGGCGACCTGTTCGCGGACGGGGCGCTGGGTTCGCAGACCGCCCACCTGTCGGAGTCCTACGTGGACGCCGAGGGGTGCGGCCACGGGTACCTGACCGCCGAGCAGGTCCGCGACCATCTGCTGGACTGCGCGGCGCACGGTGTGCAGGGCGGGTTCCACGCGATCGGGGACGCGGCGATCACGACGGTGCTGGCGGGTTTCGCCGAGGCGGCCCGCAAGCTGGGCGTGGAGCGGCTGCGGGACGCCCGCCACCGGGTCGAGCACGCCGAGATCATGAACAAGCGGCTGATCGCGGGTTTCGTGGAGTACGGGATCGTGGCGAGCATGCAGCCGGCGTTCGACCGGCTGTGGGGTGGCGAGTCGCAGATGTACGCGCAGCGGCTGGGCGTGGCCCGGTCGTTGGAGTCGAACCCGATGGGCGCGATGCACGGGGTGGGTGTGGCGCTGGCGTTCGGTTCGGATTCGCCGGTGACGCCGCTAGACCCGTGGGGCAGCGTGCGGGCGGCGGTGCGGCATTTCAACCCGGTGCAGCGGATGAGCGTGCGGGCGGCGTTCGCGGCGCACACGCGCGGCGGGTGGCGGGCCGTGCACCGCGACAACGAGGGGGTGCTGTCGCCCGGGGCACCGGCGACGTTCGCGGTGTGGTCTTTCGCAGGAGTCCTAGAGAAGGGGCTGCCGGTGCTCGACGAGCTTCCGGTGTGCCGGCGCACGGTGCTGCGCGGCGATGTGATCTACGAGGAGTGAGGCCGATGGGAAAGCTCGACCTGGACCCGGCGGTCGTCGCGCGGGCGCGGGCGCTGGCCGCCGAGGTGGGGCGGCCGGTCGTCGACCTGGCGCGTGGCCACACCACCGTCTCGGTCGAGCGGGCGGTGCTGCGGCTGGCGGGGGTGAGCGGCGCCGACCCGGACGGCATCCCGTGGGTCAACCGGCTCGTCGACGCGGTCACCGCCGACGTGGGGTTGGGGCACGGTGTGGCGGTGCCGGTGTTCGACGCGCTGCTGCGCGAGGGCCTCGACGACGTCACGCTGCTGGCCCAGAAGGCGGCGGCCGGTTCGGTGCGGTTCGCGGTGCCCGCCAGGTCCGCGGCCGCCCGGCGGCTGGCGCGTAGGCATGTCGCGGCGGGGCTGCGGCGGATCGACCGGCGCCGCGCCGAACGCGACCGGCTCGTCAAGCGGCACGGCGACGCGCCGCGCCGCCCGTGGATCTACCTGATCGTGGCGACCGGCGACATCTTCGAGGACATCCCCCAGGCGCGGGCGGCCGCCCGCGCCGGCGCGGACGTGATCGCGGTGATCCGCTCGACCGGGCAGTCCCTTCTGGACTACGTGCCGGAGGGTGCGACCCGGGAGGGGTTCGCCGGCACGTACGCGACGCAGGAGAACTTCCGCCTCATGCGGGCGGCGCTGGACGAGTCGTCGCGCGAGCTGGGCCGCTACGTGCGGTTGACGAACTACGCGTCCGGGCTGTGCATGCCGGAGATGGCGGTGCTGGCCGGCCTGGAGCGGCTGGACATGATGCTGAACGACTCGATGTACGGGATCCTGTTCCGCGACATCAACCCGATCCGCACGTTCGTCGACCAGCGCTTCTCCCGGCAGGTGCACGCCCGCGCGGGGATCGTCATCAACACCGGCGAGGACAACTACCTCACCACCGCCGACGCGGTCGAGGCGGCGCACACGGTCACCGTCAGCCAGCTGTTGAACGAGTACTTCGCGCACGAGGCGGGCCTGGCCGACCGGCAGCTGGGCCTGGGGCACGCCTTCGAGATCAACCCGGACCTGCCCGACTCGTTCCGGTTGGAGCTGGCGCACGCGCTGCTGGCCCGCGAGCTGTTTCCGGACGCGCCGCTGAAGTGGATGCCGCCGACCCGCCACATGACCGGGGACGTGTTCCGGGGCAACCTGCTGGACGGGTTCTTCAACCTGGTGGGCGCGATGACCGGGCAGGGCATCCTGCTGGTCGGCATGATGACCGAGGCGGTGGTCACCCCGTGGCTGTCCGACCGGGACATCGCCCTCCAGAACGTGCGGTACGTGCTCGACGCGGCCGGCGGCCTGCACGAGGACTTCGTGCCCGCGCCGGGCGGGCTGATCCAGCGGCGCGCACACCAGGTGCTGGCCGAGGCCGTCGGCCTGCTGGAGCGGATCCGCGACGACACGCTGCTGGCCGCGATCGGCGACGGCACGTTCGGCATCATGAAACGCCCCGCGGACCGCGGCAAGGGCCTGGACGGCGTGGCCGCCCACGAGCCCGACTACCACAACCCGGCGACCGAGCTCCTGGAGGCGGCGTCATGAGCGGGCAGATCGTGCGGCCGTACGGGGACACGACCGGGGACGGGATGGTGCAGGTGTCGTTCACGTTGCCGGTGCCGCACGACAAGCGGGCCGAGGGTGCCGCCCTCCAGTTGGCCGGGAAGATGGGGCTCGACCCGGCGATGCTGGTGCACGCCAAGCAGATCGGCGACGGCTACACGTTCTTCGTCGTGTACGGGCGGGTGCGCCACCTCGTGGACATGTCCGCGGTGAAGGCCGCCGAGCGGGACTACCCGCTGATGACGGCCAAGGACGTCAACACCGCCGTGAAGCGGCGGCTGCGGCGCAAGCTGTCGGTGGTGGGCGCGTGCATCGGCACCGACGCGCACACGGTCGGCATCGACGCGATCCTCAACGTCAAGGGGATCGCCGGCGAGAAGGGCCTGGAGTACTACCGGGAGCTGAAGGTGCGCAACCTCGGCGCCCAGGTGACCGTGCCGGAGCTGGTCGAGGCGGCCCGCGTGGAGAAAGCCGACGCGGTGCTGGTCTCGCAGGTGGTCACCCAGCGGGACGCGCACCTGCACAACGTGCGGGAGATGGCCGCCGCGTTCCGGGAGGCGTTTCCGGCCGGGCGGCGGCCGCTGCTGGTGGCGGGTGGGCCGCGCTTCGACGAGATGATGGCCGGCGAGCTCGGCGTCGACCGCATCTTCGGGCGGGGCACCACACCGCGCGAGGTGGCCAGCTACCTGGTGCACGCGCTCACGACGGCGAAGGCGGCGGCGGCATGAGTGCGGGTCTGACGGTCACCCACCGGCGGTACGTTCCCTACTCCCACGCCCACTACGCCGGCGACCTGGTCGACGGGGCGTACGCGCTGGGGCTGTTCGGCGACGTCGCCACCGAGGTGTGCATCCGGATGGACGGCGACGAGGGGCTGTTCGCGTCCTATTCGGACGTACAGTTCCGGGCGCCGGTGCGGGCCGGTGACGTGGTCGAGGCGACCGCGACGGTGACCCGGGTGGGCACGCGCAGCCGCACGCTGGAGTTCTCCTGCGTGGTGGTGTGCCGGGGCACCGGCGGGTCGGGGGCGCGGGTGCTGGACCCGCCGGTGGTGGCGGTCACCGCGGTGGGCACCGTCGTCGTGCCGTGAAGGCCGCCGTCTGCGCGGACGTCGGCTCCACCTACACCAAGGCCGCCGTCGTCGACCTCGACGCCGGCCGCCTGGTCGCGACGGCCGCGCACCCCACCACCGCCGACCCGATGACCGGGCTGGCCGCCGCGGTCCGGGCCACCGCCGTCCCGCTCGAGGCCGCGTCGATCCCTTGGTACGTGTCATCCTCAGCCGGTGGCGGACTGCGACTCGCCGTCGCGGGCTACGAGCGGCTGGTCACGGCCGAGGCCGGGCACCGGGTGGGCCTGTCCGCGGGTGCCCGGGTGGTGCACGTGGCGGCCGGGCCGCTGGACCCGGCCGGGGTGCGGGAGCTGCGCGCCGCCCGCCCCGACGTGGTGCTGCTGGTCGGCGGCACCGACGGCGGCGACGCCGACGTGCTGCTGCACAACGCGCGGCGGCTGGCCGGGTGGCGGGTGCCGATCGTGGTGGCCGGCAACGCCGACGCCCGCGACGAGGTCGCCGGTGTCCTTCGTGGAGCCACCATTGTGGACAACGTGCTGCCCCGCATCGGCGTGCTGCGGCCCGGTCCGGCGCGGGCGGCGATCCGGGAGGTGTTCCTGCGGCACGTGATCGGCGGGAAGTTCGGGCGGCGGTTCGCGCGGCTGGTGCGGGCGGCCACCCCGGACGCGGTCCTGGCCGCCGTGGAGTTGCTCGCCGACCGCACCGGGCGCGGGCTGCTCGTGGTCGACGTGGGCGGCGCCACCACCGACGTCTACTCGGCCCTCCCAGAAGGCGCCGACGGCGGCGCGGAGGCGGCCGGGTCGCTGCCGCGGGCCCGCACCGTGGAGGGCGACCTGGGCGTGCGGTGGAGCGCTCCCGGCGTGGTGGCGGCCGCCGCCCTGGAGAAGCTCCCGCACGACGAGGCGCTCGCCGAGGCCGCCCGGCTCCGCGCCGAAGACCCGACCCTGCCCAGCGACGCCCTCGAGAGGGCAGCCCTCTTGGGCGTGAATTCTGAGCAGGGCTCCCGTATACCCGTCCAGGCGGTGACCGGGCTGCCCTCTTGGGGAGCGGGCGGCTCAGGCGGCTCGGCGGACTTGCGGCTGGCCACGCTGGCGGCGGTCGTGGCGGTGCGGCGGCACGCGCGTGGGGAGGCGGGCGGGTTCGGGCGGCGGGACCTGCGCGACGTGTCGCTCGTGATCGGCTCGGGCGGGGTGCTGCGCTTTTCCTCGCGGCGGGACTCCCAGCGGGTACTCGATGCGGTTTTGTCCGATCACGGCGGCGGGTGGCCGCTGCCGCGGGCGGCGACCACAGTGGTCGATCGGGAGTATGTGCTGGCCGCGGGCGGCCTGCTGGCCGCCGACCACCCGGCGGCGGCGTTCGCGCTGCTGCGTGATCACCTGCTGGTCGGATGATCGACGAAACACGCCGGGCTTCGACACGCCGGAGTGGTTGACAGCCCACGGGGGGCGGCACGTACCGTCTTTAGGTCCTACAACGGGGAGCGGCTGTTGTTCGCTTCGTCCCTTCGCCAGCTGGCCAAGCAAGCCGACACCAGGTCCAGCGGGCGGGGGTCGGCGGGGCGGCGCGGACCGGCCGAGGAGCTGAGTCGGTGCTCAGGCAGGGGGGTGACCGCGACCAGTAGACAACGGCGGCGCGTGGGCAGCCAGCGTTCGTCCCGTCGGTCCGAAGGTCGTGGAGATCAACTGTCGCACCGGCCCCGGGTAGGGCCTGGGAGCATCGGGGTGCCGCCACGGCGGCGCCCCGATTTTCCGTTCTACGCCGTTACGCGCGTACCCTTCGGCAGGTGACCATGGTGGAGCCCGCCGAGACCCCGGCCGCCGAGGCCGACTCTCCCGAATCGCAGGTGCGGGAGGCCCCGCACCCCCTGCCGCTGGCCGCCGGCGCGGCGATGGCGGTGGCGGCCGGGGTGGCGCTGCTGCTGTCGTTCCCCACCTATGGGTTGTGGTGGCTGGCCCCGGTCGGTGTCGCGCTGCTGGCCGCGTCCGTGCACCGCCGCCGCTTCCGGGCCGGGCTGGGGTTGGGCGCGCTGGCCGGGCTGGCGCTGTTCCTGCCGCTGCTGAGCTGGACCAACCTGCACACCGGGCTGGCGCCGTGGCTGCTGCTGTCGGGGCTCCAGGCCGGGTTCGTCGCGCTGCTGGGCGGGGCCACCGCCTACGTCAGCCCGCTCGTCGACCGGTTCCGGTGGGCGTGGCCGCCGGCGACCGCGCTGCTGTGGGTGGCGCAGGAGGCGATCCGTGACCGCGGCCCGTACGGCGGGTTCCCGTGGGGGCGGCTCGCGTTCAGCCAGGAGGACTCGCCGCTGGTGCGGCTGGCCGCGGTCGGTGGCGCGCCGCTGGTCACGTTCGGGGTGGCGCTCGCCGGCGGGCTGCTGGTGACCGCCGCGTGGCGGCCGTGGAACCTGTGGCCGGCCCGCCTGGCCCGCGGCCGCCTGGTGCTGTCCGCGGCCGGGCTCGCGGTCGGCGCGGTCGCGGTGACCGCCGCCGGGCTGCTGGTGCCGACCGCGCCGCGCGAGGGCGAGCCGGTGACCGTCGCGATCGTCCAGGGCAACGTGCCGCGGATGGGTCTTGACTTCAACGCCCAGCGCCGCGCCGTGCTGGAAAACCACGTCACCGCCACGATCGCGCTCGCCGGGCGGGTCGCCGCCGGCCAGGAGCCGCAGCCGGATCTGGTGGTGTGGCCGGAAAACGCCAGCGACGTCGACCCGCTGCGCGACGCGACCGCCTCCAGCCGCATCTACGCCGCGGCCGCCGCGATCCGGGCGCCGATCCTGGTCGGCGGCATCCTGCGCGGCCCCGCCCCGGGCGAGGTGCGCAACGTGGGCCTGCTGTGGCGGGCGGACACCGGCCCCGACGTCGCGCAGACGTACGTGAAGCGGCATCCGGTGCCGTTCGCCGAGTACATGCCGCTGCGCGACGTCGCCCGCCTGGTGAGCAAGGAGGTCGACCGGGTCGCCGACATGGTCGCCGGGCAGCGGCCGGGCGTCATCCAGACCGGGCCGGTGGCGGTCGGCGACGTGATCTGCTTCGAGGTCGCCTACGACGGCATCGTGCGCGACACCGTCACCAACGGCGCCGGCATCCTGGCGGTGCAGACCAACAACGCGACCTTCAACGTCGCCGAGGCACGCCAGCAGATGGCGATGGTACGGCTGCGGGCGGTCGAGCACGGCCGCGAGTCGCTGATGGCCTCGACGGTCGGGGTGTCCGGGTTCGTGACCGCGGACGGCGAGACGCACGAGACGACCGGCTTCAACACCCAGGAGGTGGTGGTGCGGGAGATGCGGATCTCCGGCTACCGCACCCTCGCCACCCGTGCCGGTGTGTGGCCGGAGATGTTCCTGGTGGGCCTGGGGCTGGTGCTGCTGGCCGGTGCCGTGGTGGTCCGCCGCCGTGGATGACTACCTGGCGCGGATCGGCGTCGACCGGCCGCCGTCCGGGCTCGACGGCCTGCGCGTGTTGCAGCGGGCGCACCTGGGCACGGTGCCGTTCGAAAACCTCTCCGTCCACCTCGGCGAGCCGATCGACCTGACCGCCCTGCCCGACAAGATCGTGACGCGGCGGCGGGGCGGCTTCTGTTACGAGCTCAACGGCGCCTTCGCCGCCCTGCTCACCGCCCTCGGGTACACCGTGTCGTTGCACCAGGCCCGGGTCTGGGGCGGCAAGCGGTGGGGGCCCCCGTTCGACCACCTGGCCCTGCGGGTGGCGGTGGACGGCGAGCCGTGGCTTGTCGACGTGGGCTTCGGCCGCTTCGCCCACCATCCGCTGTCGCTGGCCTCACGCGCGCCGCAGCCGGACCCGGGCGGGTCGTTCGTGGTCGTCGACCGCGACCTCGGCGACCTCGAGATCGTGATGGACGGTGAGCCGCAGTACCGGATCGACCCCCGCCCGTACGATCTGGCCGACTTCGCCCCCACCTGCTGGTGGCAGTCCACGTCGCCGGACTCGCACTTCACCCGCTCGTTGACCTGCTCGATGCTGGCCCCGGACGGCGGCCGGGTCACGCTCAGCGGCGACCGCCTCATCCGCACCGACCCGGCCGGCGCCCGCACCGAAACCGTGCTGGACGGCGACGACGCGGTGCTGGCCGCCTACCGGGAACACTTCGGGCTGGTGCTGGACCGGGTGCCGCGGGTGGCGGTCTAGTGCGGGGCCACAAACGTTGGCCGGCTTCGCCGGCCTGGGTGAGCGGCGGCCTTCGGTCGCCGCTCACCCAGTGAAGGCCCCGGCGCTATATGGATTTCCCGCCCGCGGGATGGGTCGACCTCGCCGGCCACCGTCTGTGACGCAGCGTCAGCAGGCTCAGCCGAGAACGTCGAGATCTAGGACAGTTAGGGTTGATATGGCGCCCTAACTCTCCAAGATCTCGAATCTTGGGCCGGCGGCGTTTTTGTTGCCTCAGAAGGCGCGCGAGGCAACAAAACAGGGATTTTGTCGGGATCTTGGCCGGCGCGGGCGGGAGCGAGCCTTCCGGCGAGGTGGCGCTCACCGATGCGTCCGGCCGCGTGGCATTCTTGACGGATGGGACGGGCAATCGCGTTGGGCGTGCCGCTCGTAGCGGCCGCGGAGATCGCCGTCTTCATCCTGGTCGGCGGCTGGATCGGATACGGCTGGGCGCTGCTGGCGGTGCTCGCGGCCTCGTTCGTCGGGATGATGCTGCTGCGCCGTGAGGGTGTGCGCGCCTGGCGGGGCTTCGTCGCCGCCGCCAACGCCGGCCAGCACCCCGGCGAGCGGGTCATCGACGGCATCGTCGGCCTGGGCGCCGGCGCGCTGCTGAGCGTGCCCGGCTTCGTGACCACCCTCGCCGGCCTGGTGCTGCTGCTGCCGCCGGCCCGCGCGGTGGCGCGGCGCGGGGTGCAGCGCTGGACCGAGCGCCGGGTCTCCACGGCGGTCGCCGGCGACCTGTTCGGCCCGCGCAAGGTGAAGGTGCACCGGGGCGCCCCGGAGTCCGACGGCGCGATCGAGGGCGAGATCGTCTGAGCGCCCGCAGCGCCGGGGGTCTGAGCCGCCCGCTCAGCGGCGCGGGCGCGCGTTGAGCCGGGCGGCCTGGCGGGTGAGGTGCTCGCGTTCGGGCAGGTTGGGCGCCGACCGGGCGGCCTCGGCGTAGAGCCGGGCCGCGGTGACCGGGTCGCCGTCCCGCTCGTGCAGGTACGCCGCGGCGGCGGTGTAGCGGGGCAGGGTCGGGTCGAGCCCGGCCAGGGCGGCCAGGCCGGCCCGCGGGCCGTCCGCTTCACCGACCGCGACGGCCCGGTTGAGGCGGGCCACCGGATTGCCGGTGAGCCGCACCAGCTCGTCGTACCACTCGACGATCTGCACCCAGTCGGTCTCCTCGGCCGTGCGGGCGTCGGCGTGCAGCGCGGCGACGGCCGCCTGGGCCTGGAACTCGCCCAGCCGGTCGCGGGCCAGGGCCGCCTGGAGCACGCCGACCCCCTCGGCGATCATGCGGGTGTCCCACCGGCGGCGGTCCTGCTCGGCCAGCGGCACCAGGCTGCCGTCCGGGCGGGTCCGGGCCGGGCGCCGCGCGTGGTGCAGCAGCATCAGCGCGAGCAGCCCGGCGACCTCCTCGTGCGTGGTCATGGCCGCCAGCTGGCGGGTGAGCCGGATCGCCTCGGCGGCCAGGTCGACGTCGCCGGAGTAGCCCTCGTTGAAGACCAGGTAGAGCACCCGCAGCACGGTGGCGACGTCACCGGGCTGGTCGAACCGGACGCCCGCGACGGTCCGCTTGGCCCGGCTGATCCGCTGGGCCATCGTCGCCTCCGGCACCAGGTAGGCCTGGGCGATCTGCCGCGTGGTCAGGCCGCCGACCGCGCGCAGCGTCAACGCGACGGCCGAGGCCGGGCTCAGCGACGGGTGCGCGCACAGGAAGTACAGCCAGAGGGTGTCGTCCACCGCCTCGCCGGGGCCGCGCGCGGGCTCGGCCTCGACGAGCTGCTCGCGGTGCCGCCGGGAGGAGTCGGCGCGGGCCGCGTCGAGGAACTTGCGCCAGGCGACGGTGACCAGCCAGCCCTTCGGATCCCGGGGCGTGCCGTCCGGCCACAGGCGCACCGCCTCGACCAGGGCCTCCTGCACGGCGTCCTCGGCCGCCGCGAAGTCGGCTCCGCGACGGACGAGGACCCCGGTCACGGTGGGGGTGAGGGTCCGCAGCAGGGCCTCGTCCACCCGCGCCCTCACTCGGTGATGGTCGGCGGCGCGGCCAGGAACGGGCGCACCTCGAGCCACTCGTGGATCGGCTTGCCACCCACACCGGGCGCCGCGGACAGCTCGCCGGCCAGCTCGATCGCCCGCTCGTAGGTGTCGACGTCGATCACCATCCAGCCGGCGATCAGGTCCTTGGTCTCCGCGAACGGCCCGTCGGTGACCGGCGGCCGCCCCTCGCCGTCGTAGCGGACGAACGTGCCCTCCGGGGACAGCGCCTGGGCGTCGACGAACTCGCCGGTGCCTTCGAGCCGGGCGGCGAAGTCGTCCATGTACCGCATGTGGGCGGAGATCTCCTCCGGGGTCCACTGGTCCATCGGCGCCTCGTTGACCGCCGTCGGGGCGCCGCGGTAGTGCTTGAGCAGCAGGTACTTGGCCATCGTGTTCTCCTCGTCGAGGTACGGCCCATTGTGGCCGTGTCCGCCCCGGGGACGGAGCCGCCCTCGGGTTCTCGACATCCGGCACACGAAAAAGCCCCCGCCATTTTCCGGCGAGGGCCTTTTCGTTCGTGCGTGGTGTCAGGCGGAGCGGCCGCGGCGAGCGCGGACCTCCTCGAGGCGCTCGGCCAGGATGTCCTCGAGCTCGGCGATCGAACGCCGCTCCAGCAGCATGTCCCAGTGGGTGCGCGGGGGCTTGGCCTTCTTCTGCTCCGGCTCGCTGCCGTCCACCAGGCGTGCCACGCTGCCGTCGAACTTGCACTCCCAGGTCATCGGGACCTCGGCGTCAACGGCGAAGGGCACCTCGAACTGGTGGCCCTTGGCGCAGAGGTACTCGCGGGTCTGTCGCGGGGCCAGCTCGGTGTTGCGGTCGGACTCGTAGCTGACTGCTCCCAGACGGCTCCCGCGCAGCATGCGCTCGCCCATGATCGGCTTTCCCCTCGGTCGTGGTGCTGGTCTTCACTTTTGTAACGACAGGGGTCGGTCGGACGATTCCCGACCGGCCCCCAGGTGTTTCGGCTCGGTGAACGCTATCGAGGGTAGCGGGTGGATCTTCGTGGTGAGCGACACCGGCGTGACGCGCGAACGACTACGACCTATTGGTCCAAATTCTCCGTTCTACGGCGGGTGTCAGTTAGCCGACGGTGCCGGCGCCGGGCTCAGGTTGGCCAGCGCCGACGCAAGATCGGTGACCTGGCCGGAGAGCTGCGCCACCCGAGCCAGCGCGGCGTCCCGGTCGGCGAGCGCGGCGGTCAGCCGCACCCCCTGGTCGGCGAGGCGGGCCTCGGCCGACGCGGCGGTCTCCCGCGCCACCCGCAGCTCCGCGGAGAGCCGGTCCCGCTCCGCCTCGGCCTCGGCGGCGCGGGCGCGGGACTGCTCCGCGGTGGCGTTGGCCGCCTCAGCCTCGGCCCGGAACCCCTCCGCCGCCGCCCGCGCCGTCTGCGCCTCGGTGTGCGCCCGCGACGCCGCCGCGGCCGCCGCCTCGCTCTCGGCCCGGAACGCGTCCGCCTGCTCCAGCGACTCGGCCGCGGCCCGCGCCGCGTGCTCGGCCTCGGCGCGCACGGCGTCCCGCTCCCGGATGGTCTCGGCGAGCTGGCGGCGGTCGGCGTCGCGCTCCTGCCGGGTCGCCGTCGCCTCGGCACGTGCGGCGTCGCGGTCACGCTCGGCCTGGAACCGCAGCGCGTCCGCGGCGCTGGCCGCCCGCTGGGCCTCGTCCCGCGCGGCGTCGGCCGCCGCGGCCCGCTCACCCGCCGTCGCGGCCACCCGCGCCGCGTGCGCCGCCTCGGCGAGGGCACGCTCCTTTTCGTGTACCGCGGCGGCCTGCTCCTGCCGCGCCCGCAGCAGCTCCTCGGCGGCGCTGTCGGCGGCCCGGCGGGCGTCGTCGCGCTCGGCCTGCGCGGCGGCGATCTCCGCGGTCGCCTCCGCCCGCACCTCGGCGACCTGCCGCTCGACCCCGGCCGGGGACAGGTCGGCGTGCAACGCCTCGGTCAGCGTCTCCACCGCCTGGTCGAGCCGGTCGACCACCTCCCACGCGCGGGACACCTGCCCGGCCAGGCCCGGGGAGTTGCGGTGGCGCATGCGCACGTTGCGGGAGGCCTTCTGGCAGGCGCCGTCGTTGTCGCGGCAGTACCGGAACGGCCGGCCGGCGGCGGCCCGCTGCGGCACCGGCTTGCCGCAGTGCGTACAGGGGCGGGTCTCGGCTGGAGCGTCCATCGTGGCCCGCAGTCTAGTGCCGTACGGCCACCGGATAGCGCAGGCGCGCGTGGCCGGCGGACGCTACCGTGGCACCGTGATCGGGCGGGGGGCGGCGGGCGTGTGGGCGCTGTTCGGCGCGGCCGCGGTGGGGTCATCGGCGCTGGTGCTGGCCCGACCGGCCGCCGAGCGCCTCTCCGACCTGCACATCTACTACGGCGCCGCCGAGCACGTCGGGGCCGGCCAGCCGCTCTACGAGTACGTGGCGGCCAACGGTGGGCCGTTCACCTACCCGCCGTTCGCGATGGTGCTGCTGCGGCCGCTGACCGCGCTGCCCGAGGGCGCGCTCCAGGTGCTGTGGCTGGTGCTGTCCTGCGCGGCGGTGGCGGCGATCGCCGCGTCGGTGAAGGGCGCGTTCGGCGGGCGGCCGGTCGTGGTCGCGGCGGTCGCGTGCGCGGTGCTGGTGTCCGCGCCGGCGCAGAGCAACCTGCGGTTCGGGCAGGTCAGCTTCTTCGTGGTGCTGCTCGCCCTGGTCGACGCGGTGGGGCTGACCCCGGCCCGCTACCGGGGCGTGCTGGTCGGCGTCGCCGCCGCGGTCAAGCTGACCCCGCTGCTGTTCGTCGGGTACTTCCTGCTGGCCGGCCGCCCCCGCGACGCGGCCCGGGCGGCGGCCGCGTTCGCCGCGTGCGCGGTGGTCGGCGCGGTCGCGCTGCCGGCGGACAGCTGGGCGTACTGGACCGGCACCGTGACGCAGACCTCCCGGGTCGGCAACCTGGCCTGGATGGGCAACCAGTCGCTGCACGGCATGCTGCTGCGCGCCGGCGTCGACCCCGGCACGCTGCCGTTCGTCTGGGCGACGCTGGTCGCGTTGGTCGCCGGCACCGCCATGTGGCGGGCCCGGGCGCTGTGGCGCGGCGGCGAGCCGGTACGCGCGGCGGTGCTCGTCGGCTGCGCCACCGTGGTCGCCTCGCCGGTGTCGTGGACCCACCACCAGGTGTGGACGGTCCTCGCCGCGATGCTGCTCGTGGCCACCCACGGCGTCGCGCAGCGGGTCGCCGGCGCCGTGCTGCTGGTGGTGATGACGGTGTCGCTGGGCGCGGTGCTCGGCGACGTCTCCACGTACCCCGGTGTGCAGTTCCTGTTCGAGAACGCCCGCGCGTTCGGCGTGGCCGCGGTCTGCCTGGCCGGCTGCGGCGGCGTGGTGGCCGCCGCGGCGCGGATCCGGTCCCGGCGGCGGGCGGGTCTGCGGGTCGCGGTGGTGGGCGCGGCGGTGCTGGCCGGCTTCGCGGTGCTGCCGCTGCCGGCCGGCGCCGACCCCACCTTCAAGGCGTACACAATGGACGACGCCGCCAACCCCCGCTACTTCTTCGCCAGCCGCGCCTGGGCCGGCGGTCTGGTGGTCCGCCCCGAGGTCCCGGTGCGCTTCGACGTCGCCCGGGAAAAGACCAAGATGCGGGTGAACGGCGTGGTCGGCGACGCGGTCGCCCGGCTGGAGTACCGGTCCGCGCCCGGCGGCTCGGCCCGCGCCATCCCGCTGCTGGCGGTGGTGGCGCCGGGGCCGCGCGAGTTCTCGTTCCGCGGCGCCAACCTCACCCACGGGCGGCTGACCGCCTACGCCGCGGACGGGCGGGAGCTCGCCGCGTTCACCGAACTGACCGAACGGAGCGACCCGTGACCCCCGACACCGAAACCCTCCTGCGCCGCGCCATCGCCCTCGCCGCCGAGGCACGGCGGGCCGGCAACCCGCCGTTCGGGTCGCTGCTGGCCGGCCCGGACGGCGCCGTGCTCGCCGAGGAACGCAACACCTCCCTCACCGACGACGACATCACCGCCCACCCGGAGCTCAAGCTCGCCCGCTGGGCCGCCAAGCACCTCGACCCGGGTACGGCGGCGGCGACCACCATGTACACCAGCTGCGAGCCGTGCGGCATGTGCACCGGCGCGATCGCCCGGTCCGGGCTGGGGCGGGTGGTGTTCGCGCTGTCGACCGCGCAGCTCGACGCCCTCAAGCCCGGCGGCGGCTGGCCGGTGGTACCGCAGGACGGCCCGGCCCTGCACGACGAGGCCAGCGCGGTCGTCGCCGGCTACTACTGAAGCCCCGCCAGGGCCATCGCCCGCGCCAGCTCCTCGGCCGGGTACGGCGTCGCGCGGCTCTGCCCGAACAGGCGCCGGTAGAAGGCGTTCATCACGTCGGCGACCGGCGCGTAACGGCGCACGATGGGGCCGCCGGCGCCGTTGCGTTCCAGGCGGTTGACCAGCTGGGTCAGCGTATGGCACAGGTCGTGGTGGCGATGCCGCGCGACGAACTCTCCCTCGGCCGCAGACAGCGCGAAGCGCGGTGACGTGGCCAGCCCCAGGTCACCCAGGTAGAGCCGCTCACCGTCGGTGCGGACGTTGCCGAAGTGGGCGTCGAAGTGCAGCAGGCCGGCGCCGTTCATGAACGCCACGTCGGCGCGCAGCCGCCGCTCCACCATCGCGTACGCCTCCTCCGGCTGGCCGCTGAGCCAGTCGTGCAGGTCGTGCGGCAGGTACTCCAGGAACAGCACCAGGCTCGCCGACGCCGCGGCCAGCGCGTGCAGCCGCTCCCGCACGGCCGGCGACCCCTCCCAGTAGGCGACGGCCCGCTCCACGTCCGCCGCCTCCGCCGGCGGCGCGGGGGCGCCGGGCAGGACCCGCCAGTGGTACATGAGCGGGAACGCGGCGGTGCGTCCGTCGAGCACCCAGCCGGTCGCCCACCGGTTGGCGGTCAGCTCCCGCCAGGCGCCGAAGCCGGTGCTGCCGACGCCGTACTGGTAGAACGGCGGCAGCCCGAACAGGTTCGCGGTCGACATGACGTTTTCCGGGCGGCGCTCCAGGTCGGTCAGCGGGATCCGCTTCACGAACACCGGGAAGCCGTCCACGTCCAGGACGGCCGAGGCACCCCCGATCCCGGTGGCGACATCCCGCCCCTCGGCGACCAGCTCGGCCAGCCGCCCGTCAGCGAGCGCCTCCAGCCGCGCGGAGACCTCACGATGCCACGCCAACCGCCGGGACGGCACGGTCATGTCGGCGGTCATAAACGGACACTATCCGCTGGCCGCAACCTCAGGACAGAGCCGCCTACCGATTACCGTATTGCCATTATCGGTAATCCAATAATCCGAAAAAGAGGGTGGGAGCCGCGCATCATAATGACGGTTATTGTTCGTGATGACTCAAGCTGTTGTCGCCATGCCTACGCCACCGTGACCAGCGCCGTCGCGGCGCCGGTCACGTCGAACTGGAGATCCGAGCCCGTGTACCGCAAGTGGGTGACCGTGGTGTCCGCCGGGATCTGGTACGCGACGGCGCTGTCGGCGCTTTTCGCCGAGTGCGTAGGTGCGCTCGTTGTCCGGCGTCTCGGTGTCGGCGGGCGTCGCCTCGGCGTCGACCGGCGCCGGCCGGGGCCGGCGGGCTAGGGTGCGGCGGCCGGTCGGTCCCAGCGGGCTCTCGACTCGGCAAGGCCTGCGGGGGTCATGGAGGCGGCGCGTTCGGCGGCCTGGCGTGCACGCCACCGCTGCTGGGCCTCGGCGTTGCAGGCGCGGCACTGCCGCCGTAGCCGGCCGGTGGCCGGGTCGATCTCCCGCGTGTGGCCGTTGCGGCAGGTGGCCGCCTGGGCGCGGGAGCGGCAGTTTTCGGCGTGGCTGATCTGGCGTAGGTGGGTGGGCTCGATGCAGTCCTTGACGCCGCAGGTGTGGTCGATCTCCAGGTCGGGATCGATCGGGCCGACGAATACCGCGTATGCCACGATATGGGCCCACGCGCGGCCGGCGATTTTCTGGTAGATGCCGCGCTGGGTGCCGTAGCCCTGGACGATGAGGCAGCCGTCCGGGCGGCGGGTCGATCGGGCCAGCAGCAGCGTGCGCAGCGACTCCGGTGTGTGGCGCTTGGACAGTCCCCCGACGTTTTCCAGCACGAACTCCAGCATGGGGCATCGCCGGGAGATGCGTTGACCGCGCCACGGCGGCCGGGAGGCTACCGACCGATCCGGTGCAGCTGGACGTCGCCGATGGCACCGGACGCCACCGTCGCGGTCAGGTAGGTCGCGTACGGCTGGCGGCGCCGGTCCGTCGGCGAGCCGGGGTTGAGCAGGCGCAGCCCGCCCGGCGCCACCGTGTCCCACGGGATGTGCGAGTGGCCGAAGACCAGCACGTCCACGTCGGGGAAGCGGGCGGCGCAGCGGCGCTCCCGGCCGGTGGCGGGGCCGGTCTCGTGCACCACCGCCATCCGCAGCCCGTCGAGCTCCACCCTGGCCACCTCGGGCAGGCGGGCGCGTAGCGCGGGGCCGTCGTTGTTGCCGTACACGCCGACCAGCCGGGCGGCGCGGGCCTCCAGGGCGTCCAGCGCCGCCACCGATACCCAGTCGCCGGCATGGACCACGACGTCGGCCGCGTCGACCGCGGCCCACAGCTGGGCGGGCAGGTCGCGGGCCCGCGCGGGCAGGTGGGTGTCGGAGGTGACGACCAGGCGCATGGGCCTAAGTGTGCGCCTGGACGCGTTCGCGGAACGAGCGCCGGCCAAGCGCGGACAGCACCGCGGTGAGCAGGTCGGCCAGGGGCATCGGCAGCTCGGCGTCCAGCTCGCGCATCGCCGCGGCGGTGGCCGCCCACTCGGCCTCGATGGTCGGCAGCAGCGACTTCGCCAGCGGGGTGAGGGCGACGATGCGCTGCCGGGCGTCGGCGCCGGGCGACAGGGTCACCAGGCCCGCGCGGGTCATCTGGGCGACCGTCTGGCTGGCCGCCGAATGGGTCACGCCGACCGCCGCCGCCAGGTCGCGGATCGACATCGGGCCGGCGGCGACCAGCGCCCGGATCGGCGGGGAGAACCTCGGCCGGTAGTCGGGCAGGCCGGCGTCGCGGTAGACGGTGGCGACGTCGCCGTCGAGCAGCTCCAGCACGTGCCGCATCAGCGTGCCGACGGCGTCACGATCGGGAACCGGAGGGGTCACCGCACCAATGTAACAGCGCTGTTAGATTGGGGGAGTGACCTACCCACACATCGAGCCGTACGCGAACGGCATGCTCGAGGTCGGCGACGGCCACCGCGTGTACTGGGAGACCTGCGGCAACCCCGACGGGCGGCCGGCGCTCGTGCTGCACGGCGGGCCCGGGTCGGGCTGCACGCCGTTCTGGCGGCGGTTCTTCGACCCGGCGGCCTACCGGGTGGTCCTGTTCGACCAGCGCGGCTGCGGCCGCAGCACCCCGTGGGCCGGCGACGCGGACGCCGACCTGTCCACCAACACGACCCACCACCTGCTGGCCGACATCGAGCGGCTGCGCACCCACCTCGGCGTCGACCGGTGGCTGGTGTTCGGCGGCTCGTGGGGTTCCACGCTCGGCGCGGCGTACGCGCAGCGGCATCCCGAGCGGGTGTCGGCGCTGGTGCTGTTCAGCGTGGCGGTGCGGACCCACCGCAACGTGGAGTGGATCACCGAGTCGATGGGGCGGCTCTTCCCCGCCCAATGGGCCGCGTTCAAGGCCGGCGCCGTCGGCGGTGGCCCGAGCGGGGGTCGCCTCGTCGACGCGTACGCGCGGCTGCTGGCCGACCCCGACCCGGCGGTGCGGGACAAGGCGGCCCGCGACTGGTGCGCCTGGGAGGACAGCCACGTCGCGGTGACCGCCGGCCACAAGCCGTCGGCCCGGTACCAGGATCCGCGGTTCCGGCTGATGTTCGCGCGGCTGGTGACCCACTACTGGCGGCACGGGGCGTGGCTCGACGACGACGAGATCATGCGCGGAGCCGCACGGCTCGCCGGCATCCCCGGCGCGCTGGTCCACGGCCGCCTCGACGTGAGCAGCCCGCTCGACGACGCCTGGGAGCTGGCCCGGCGCTGGCCGGACGCCGAGCTGGTCGTGGTCGACGACGCCGGCCACGGCGCCGGCTACCCCGGGATGGCGCGGGCGTGCCTCGCCGCGCTGGACCGGTTCGCCAAGGCGCCCTGACCGGCGCCGCTCAGACCCCCGACCCGGCGCACCTTGCCCTCGGCCAGGCCCGCCTCGCGGCTCAGACCCCCTGACCGGCCACCCGGCGCACGTTGCCCTCGGCCAGGCCGTAGGACAGGCCCACCACGCCGACGCGGCCGTCGGCCAGCCGGTCGGCGATCACCTGGGAGCGCCGGACCAGCAGATCCACCGTGTACCGGATGTGCTCCTCGACGGCCGCGTCCAGGTCGGGCAGCGCCTGGGAGCGGACCGCGAGGACGCTCAGCATGACCCGCTCCACCACGTCGCGGACGAAGCCGTCCGGTGTCGTGCCGTGCCGCACCGCGTCGAACGCCGCCGCGATCGCCCCGCACGAGTCGTGCCCGAGCACGGCGATCAGCGGGGTGTGCAGGGCGGCCACGGCGTACTCGATGCTGCCCAGCACCTCCGGCCCGACCACGTGCCCGGCGGTGCGGACGACGAACAGGTCGCCCAGGCCGCGGTCGAAGATGATCTCGGCGGCGAGCCGGGAGTCGCTGCACCCGAACAGCACCGCGAACGGCCGCTGCGCCGGCGCCAGCGCGGCCCGCCGGTCGGCGTCCTGGTGCGGGTGCAGCCGCTCGCCGGCCACGAACCGCTTGTTGCCCTCGACCAGAAGCTGCAACGCCGAGGCCGGCGACGCCGGAAAGTCCCTGTCGATGCCGTCATCCATCCCGCAACACACTCCCGCCGCCAGTCGGGTCCCGTACACCAAGAGTGTGCCGGTAAACCCTTGACCCTGGACCAAACTCCAAGGTTTACCTTTGCCACATGAGCACGACTACAGCCACGCTGGCGCGTGGACTGCGGGTCGGTGAGCTGGCCAAGCAGGCGGGTGTGGCGACCGACACAGTGCGGTACTACGAGCGGGCCGGCCTGCTGCCCCCGCCGCGGCGCACCGCGGGCGGCTACCGCGCGTACGACGGGGGCGCGCTGGACCGGCTGAAGTTCATCCAGGGCTGCCAGCGGCTCGGGCTGCGCCTGCGCGACATCGCCGACCTGCTGGCCATCCGCGACACCGGCACCTGCCCGTGCGAGCCGGCCGAGGAGCTGCTGCGCCGCCGGCTGGCCGAGGTCGACGCCGAGATGGCCCGGCTGTCCGCGCTGCGGGCCGAGATGGCGCGCATGGTCGACGCGCTGCCGTCGCAGCAGTGCCCGCCGCCGGCGCCGGGGTCCTGGTGCCCGTCCGAGGAAGGGAGGTGAGCGAGATGACCTGTGGTTGTGGTTGTGGCTGCTGCGGCTGCTAGCCAGTAGTGTGCGGACCGCCGAGCGCGCCGGCGGCCCGCGACGCGCGCGCCCCCAACTCGGCCAGCCGGGCGATCAGCTCGGGCGGCTCGTGCACCTCGAAGTCACAGCCGAGCGTCATCAGCCGCCACGCGATGAAGTCGAGCGTGTCGGTGTGGCCGCGCAGCAGGCAGGTGTGCGCGTCGATCGGCTCCACATCGCCGAAGAAGACGCCGGCCATCCGCTCGACCGGCGCGTGCAGCGTCGCCACCGCCTCGTACACCGGGGCCCGCTCGGTCAGCTTGCGGGTCACGAACGCGGCCGCGTCGCCGCCGTCCGGCAGCTCCCGCGCCACCGCCCGGTAGCCGATCACCGCCGGCGCCGCGATCCGGTCCACCCGGAAGATCCGCCAGTCGTCCCGGTCGGTGTCCCAGCCGACCAGGTACCAGCGGCGGCCGGCCGACACGAGGCGGTGCGGCTCGACCCGCCGCTCGGACTCGGCGCCCTCGTGCGTGCGGTATCCGAACCGCACCCGCTCCCGGTTGGTCACCGCGCCGGCCAGCAGGGTGAGCAGCTCCGGGTCGACGGTCGGCCGTTCCCAGGTCAGCAGCGGCTGGGTCGCCGCGCCCAGCGCGCCGACCCGGTGGCGCAGGCGTTTGGGCAGCACCTGTTCGAGCTTGGCCAGCGCGCGGACCGCCGCCTCCTCGATGCCCTCGACCGCGTGGCCGGCCGCGGTGCGCAGGCCCACCGCGATCGCCACCGCCTCGTCGTCCTCCAGCAGGAGCGGCGGCATCGTGGCACCGGCGGCCATCCGGTAGCCGCCGGCCGCGCCCATCGTCGCCTCCACCGGGTATCCGAGGTCGCGCAGCCGCTCCACGTCGCGCCGCACCGTGCGGAGGCTGACGCCGAGGCGGCTGGCCAGCTCGCCGCCCGGCCACTCACGCGGCGTCTGGAGCAGCGACAGCAAACTCAACAGCCGGGTCACCCGCCAACTGTGCCAGATCCTGACCTAATTGGCTTCTAGCGTGGTCCGCATGACACCTTTCCGGATCGACATCCCCGCCGCCGACCTCGACGACCTGCGCGAACGCCTCGCCCGCACCCGGTGGGCCGGCCAGCTGCCCGGCGACGGATGGAGCCGCGGCGTGCCGGTCGACCACCTGCGCGAGCTGGCCGAGTACTGGCGCACCGGCTTCGACTGGCGGGCCCGGGAGGCGGAGCTGAACGCGTTCCCGCAGTTCACCACCGCGATCGACGGGCTGGACGTGCACTTCGCGCACGTCCGCTCGGCCCGCCCGGACGCGCTGCCGCTGCTGCTCACCCACGGCTGGCCGGCCTCGATGGTGGAGTTCGTCCGTACCATCCCGCTGCTGACCGAGTCGTTCCACGTCGTGGTGCCGCACGTGCCCGGGTTCGGCTGGTCGCAGGCGCCGGCGTCGGCCGGGTTCTCCGTGGGCCGGGTGGCCCGCATGTGGGCGCGGCTGATGGCCCGGCTCGGCTACGACCGGTACGGCACGCAGGGCGGCGACCTGGGCGCCTACATAGCGCCGGAGGTCGCGATCGTCGATCCTGAGCACGTGGTGGGTGTACACGTCGACGGCGGGCTGGGCTTTCCCACCCCGGCCGACGTCGCGGAGATGAACGAGGCGGACCGCGCCGAGTACGAGCAGATCATGTCGTGGGCCGGCGCCGGCGTCGACCACCACGGGCTGCTGCGAGCCGCGCCGCAGACCTTCGCGTACGGGTGGCAGGACTCGCCGGTGGCCGCGCTGGCCTGGCTGGCGCAGAAGTTCCGCGACTTCGGCGACGAGGTCGAACGCGACGTGTTCCTCACCAACGCCAGCGTGTACTGGTTCACCGGCACGTTCGGCACCTCGTCGTGGCCGATGTACGACACGCGCGAGTCGACCTGGCCGGTCGGGCAGAAGCAGGTGCCCGGCGGCGTGTACGCGGGCGGCCCGGCGCTGTTCCGCCGGCTGGCCGAGCGGCACAACACGATCGTGCACTGGCCGGAAGGCAACCCAGGCGGGCACTTCGTGGCGATGGAGGAGCCGGCGGCGCACGCGGCCGACATCACCGCGTTCTTCGCGAAGGTGACCGCGTGAAGTGGGAGCAGGTGGTGGCGCGGCGGCTGGAACGGCACGGGCTGGCCGCGCCCACCACCGACCTGGCCGCCACCGTCAGCGCGATGTGCGGGGCGCACGCCCAGGTGATGTCCGCCGCCGAGGCCTCGATCGGGGTGCGGGTCGCCGGCGTCACCCGGGTCGACGTGCGGGAGGCGGTCTGGACCGACCGCACCGTGGTCAAGACCCGCGGGCCGCGCGGCACCGTGCACCTGCTCGCCGCCGCCGACCTGCCGATGTGGGTGGGCGCGCTCGGTGCGCTGCCCTCGCCGCCGTACGCGACCGGCGCCAACGCGCTCATGACCCCCGACCAGGTCGACCAGGTCGTCGCCGCCATCGCCGCCGCGCTGAAGGACGCCGAGCTCACCACCGAGGAGCTGACCGCCGAGGTGGTCGCCCGCACCGGGCCGTGGGCCGGCGACCGGGTGATGGACGCGTTCCAGGACAAGTGGCCGCGGTGGACGCAGGCCATGGAGGTCGCCTCCCGGCGGGGCGCGATGTGCTTCGGCCCCAACCGGGGCCGGCAGACCACCTACACCAGCCCGGCCCGCTGGCTGCCCGGCTTCACCCCGCTGCCGGCGGACGCCGCGCTGCCCGAGCTGGTCCGCCGCTACCTGCACGCGTACGGGCCGGCAACGCCCGCGCACTTCGCGAAGTGGCTGGCGATCGGGCAGCGGTGGGCCAAGGAGCTGTTCGAACGGGCCGACCTGGAGCGGGTCGACGTCGACGGCGAGCCGGCGTGGGTGGCCGCCGGCGACACCGGCGTGCCCGCGGGACCGCCGCGCGGGGTGCGGCTGCTGCCGTACTTCGACGCGTACGGGATCGGCTGCCACCCGCGGGAGAAGGTCTTCCCCGGCCGGGCCGGCGAGCGCGCGCTCAACCGGGGCCAGGCCGGCAACTTCGCGGTGCTGCTGGTCGACGGCACGGTCGCCGGGATCTGGCACCAGAAGCGGTCCGGCAAACGGATCGCGGTGACGGTGGAGGCGTTCGGCACGCTCAGCCCGGCCCGGCTCAAGCAGCTGGGGGAGCAGGTCGAACGCCTGGGCGAGATCCTGGAGGCCACGCCCACCCTCACGCTGGGCGAGGTCACCGTCGGCGGCCACGCCTAGGAGATCTTCCGTCAGTGTCGATGGGTACGGCACCGCCACATGACTACTCGATACCCGCTCGCTCCGAGTCCGACTTGATCGAATCACCCGGCGTGGCTTGTCGGCGGTCGCATAGGCTTCGTTGAACGCGAACCGGCTGCCCGGAGCGGCGGCCGAGCCGTCGTTCGCCGGTCAGGAACGCGGCGACGGTCAACAGATCGTGGTACCGAACCGCCCCTCCAGGGGCAGGAAAGTACCAAGATCTGTTAGCGCGACGACCTTACCCACGTCGATCAAGGAACTCTGCCGCCACGCGGATCGTCTAGGTGTTGTCGAGGTGCTTTTCCAGGCGGTCGAAGCTGTCGGACCACAGCCGCCGGTAGGGGGCCAGCCAGGTGTCGATCTCGGCGAGCGGCTCGGGGCGCAGCTCGTACCAGCGGCGCTGGGCGTCCTGCCGGACCCGCACCAGGCCGGCCTCGCGCAGCACCCGCAGGTGTTTGGAGGTGCCGGGCTGGGTCAGGCCGAGCCGCTCGACCAGCTCGCCGACCGGCCGGGGCCGCTCCAGCAGCAGGTCGAGGATGCGGCGCCGGGTCGGCTCGGCCAGGACGTCAAAGGTCGACAACACCTTCCAAATATAACCGGCCGGGCATATATGCCGCTAGGTCACGACCAGCACCTTCGAGGAGACGAGCGCCGCCGACCGCGAGCGGTTCGCGGGCTACCTGCGGCAACTGGTCCGCGAAAACCCGGCCGGGGTGGACCTGCGCGGCCGGCCCGGGCCCGGCTAGCGTCACCTACCGTGACCGAGTCTCCGACGCAGATCCTCGACCGGGCGGGCGTGCCCTACGAGCTGTTCTCGCACCCGGGCGCCGTGACGTTCGAGGAGGTGCTGCGGGAGATGGGCTTCCCGCCCGACCAGATGATCAAGACGGTGGCGTTCCGGACCGGGCCGGACACGCTGCTGCTGGCCTCGCTGCCGTCGCCGCGCCGGCTGTCGTACGGTGCGCTGGCCCGCGCGGCCGGTGTCTCCCGCGGGCGGATGCGGCCGGCGGACGGCGACGACCTGCGCCTGCTCGGCATGCAGGTGGGCGGGGTCAGCCCGCTGACCCGGCTCGCCGGCGTCACCACCGTCTTCGACGCGGCGATGGTCGACGCGCCGCACGCCTACCTGGGCAGCGGCCGGGCCGGCGAGTCGCTCATGGTGGAGACCAAAGCCCTGGTCGACGTCGTGCGCCCGGCGACCGCGGCGATCACCTAGTGCGGTGGCCCGGAAACGTGGGCTGGCTTCGCCGGCCGGGCTGAGCCGCGGCCTTCGGCCACCGCGCCGATCACCTCGCCGACGTCGTGCGGCGGGCGCGGGCCGCCCAGATCGCGTAGGCCGGGTCGCGGTCCAAGTTGTGCCGGTCGCGGTCGTACCGGCGGGTCGTGCGCGGGTCGGCGTGCCCCATCGCGTCCTGCACGTCTTCGAGCGGCACGCCCTCGGCCCGCGCCGTGGTCGCGAACGCGTGCCGCAGCGAGTGCGGCGACAGCTTCGCCCACGCCGGGATGCCGGCCTGCCGGGCCAGCCGCCGCACGATCCGGAACACCGCGTGCCGGTCCAGCCGCGCCCCGCTGGCGGTCAGGAACACCGCGCCCTGCGCCGGGCCGGGACGGATCGCCAGGTAGGCGTCGAGCGCGTCGGAGGTACCCGGAGTCAACGCCCGCCGGCGCGGACGGCCGCCCTTGCCGACGAACCGCACGCTGCGGTGACCCCGCTCGTACCCGATGTCGTCGAGGTCGAGGCTGACCAGCTCGCCGACCCGCAGCCCCAGGTCGGCCAGGAGCGCGACGGCGGCCCGGTTGCGCGCCGCGTGCGGCCCGGTGTCGGTGTCGGCGGCCGTAAGCAGCGCGTCGACCTCCTCCGCGGTGAGCCCGACGGTGCTGGAGTGGTCGCGGGCGACCTTGGGGCGGTCGGCGCCGGCGACCGGGTTGGCCTCGACCGCGCGCAGCTTGGTCAGGAAGTCGAACCAGCTCGACAGCGCGGACAGCTTGCGCGCCACGGTGGCCGCGCTGAGCGGGCGGCCGCTGCGCGGGTCGACGGTCGCCTCCAGGTCGCGGCCGTACGCGTTGACGTCCAGGAACGAGGCGCGCAGCGGCTCCAGCTCGCGGGCCGCGCACCAGGCCAGCCAGCCGGCGACGTCCCGGCGGTACGCGGCGCGGGTGTGCTCGGAGAGCCGCCTGTTGCGCAGCCACGCCTCGGTGAAGTCGTCCCCACCAGCGGCGACCGGGAGCGCGCTGGGCAGCACAGCCGGGTACATGGGCACGATCATCCCAGCGGCGGGGCGCCGAGCGGGTACCTGACACGCGCTGTCAGGGACCTCGGCTAGTTTCTTCAAGTGTGCGAGCCAGCCGCCTGCTCTCCCTGCTTCTGCTCCTCCAGACGCGGGGGCGGATGACCGCCCAGGAGCTCTCCGACGAGCTCGAGGTGTCGATCCGCACCATCTACCGCGACGTCGAGTCGCTGTCCGGCGCCGGCGTCCCGGTGTACGCGGACCGCGGCCCGGCCGGCGGCTACCAGCTGCTCGACGGCTACCGCACCCGGTTGACCGGCCTGACCGTCGACGAGGCGGAGACGCTGTTCCTGTCCGGGGTGCCCGGCCCGGTCGCCGAGCTGGGCCTCGGTGCGGTCCTGACCGCCGCCGAGCTCAAGCTGCGCGCCTCGCTGCCACCGGAGCTGGGCGCCCGCGCCGGTCGGATCCGCGAGCGTTTCCACCTGGACGCGCCCGGCTGGTTCCGCCGCGACGAGCAGACCCCGCACCTGTCCGCGCTGGCCGGCGCGGTCTGGGACGAGCGCCTGGTCCAGGCCCGCTACCTGCGGTGGAAGGCACCCCGCGAGGTCACCCGCACGCTCGCCCCGCTCGGCGTGGTGCTCAAGGCCGGCCGCTGGTACCTGGTGGCCGCGCCCGCCGACGACCTTTCCCGGCCGTTGACCTACCGGGTCAGCAACGTGCTCGGCGTCGACGTGCTCGACCAGACGTTCGGCCGGCCGGAGGGCTTCGACCTGGCCGGGTTCTGGCAGGCCTGGGCCAAGCGCTACGAGGACAGCGTCTACGTCGACGAGGCCACGGTCCGGATGACCACCGAGGCGCTGGGCCTGATGCCGCACATCTTCCCGCCGGCGATGAGCCGCGCCGCGATCGCCAACGCCGGCCCACCCGGCGACGACGGCTGGCTGCACACCACCGTGCCGATCGAGTCGGTCAAGCACGGCCTGGTCGAGCTGCTCAAGCTCGGCGCCGACGTCGAGGTGCTCGGCCCGCCCGAGCTGCGCGAACGCTTCGCCGAAACCACCCGCGGCATGAGCCGCCTCTACCTGGGGGACCAGTCATGACCATGCCAAGCGACATGAAGGCGCACAACCGCGAGCTCGTCGAGCAGTTCCGGGCCAACGGCGGCACCGCGCCGGACAACCGGCCGCTGCTGCTGCTCACCACCACCGGCCGGCGCACCGGCCAGCGGCGCACGACCCCGATGATGTTCATCCCGGACGGCGACGACCTGCTGGTGATCGCCTCCAACGCGGGCGCGCCGAAGCATCCGGACTGGTTTCGCAACCTGGTCGCCGACCCGCACGTCCTGGTCGAGGTGAAGGGCGAGACCTTCGAGGCCACCGCGGTGGTCCCGGAGGGCGGCGAGCGCGACCGCATCTTCGCCGGCGTCGTCGAGCGGTACGCGTTCTTCGCCGACCACCAGGCCAAGGCCGGCCGCACCATCCCGGTCGTCATATTGCGGCGTGATCGTCCGTGACCTGAAGGACCACATATCCTCTGTTACCGGTGGTCCGGACCGCTGCTCCGGTGATTGCGGACAAGCCAGTTCGGTACCGTCACCCAGCACGGGTTCCCGTCGGTCGGAGGTGCCGCTTTGCACCCTGCTCACTCTCCAGCGCTCCGGCGATGGTTCTTCGCCTCCTTGACGCTCGCTGCGGTGGTCATCCTTCTTCTGCGCTTCCTGCGCTTTCAGGAGTCGGTCGACGCCGATGGGTGGGAACGCACTCTTGGCGAGATTCTCGATAGTCTTCTCGCCGCAACGATCACCGGCCTTGCGATTGGTCTGGCATACGCGCTACTGGTGCCGAAGCGCGAACTGGACAGCATAGAGGTGCTCCAACCCAGGGCGATAGCCAGGGTGATCGAGACGGATGCGAGAGGCTCTACGACGTGGGCGATCCGCGCCAGAACAGCCAGCTATTTCGCCCGCGCCATCCTTCCCGTCCTCAAGGAAAATGCTCTCCGAACGGGGCGAAGCATCAAGATCAGGGTCCAACTCCTAGATCCATCGAATGCTACGGCGCTCGACGCCTACGCGCGGTTCCGGAGCAACCATCCGGGTGCTTCGGCCAAGTGGAACGCGGCAAGGGTACGAACAGAAATTCTGTCCACGATTCTGGCAGCGGCAATCTGTAGGAACGAGGCGCCCAGGCTAGAAATCGAGATCGGATTTAGTCCGGACTTTTGGGTTCTCAGCCTCGATCTTTCGGATGACTCCGCGTTCATAACCGGTCAGAATAGGGGCGAGCCGGCCCTGTGTATCCGCAGGACATCCGAACTCTTCAGTGGATGGGTCGAAGAATTCGACGCCGGATTCTCGATATGTCGGGTGGTCCGGCCGTCGGTCGAGGGTTTGACCTCTCGCGATCTTCGACGACTCTCGCCAGCAACTCTCGGAAAGATGCGAACGCTTTTCGAATCCATCGGCTTTCATGGACTCCAAGATCCTGAGCTTCGGGAGATATCCAACTACATGAAGCGGGACCACAACTATGCATGATGCCGAAGTTGCAGAGTGGCTTGCCAACTGCACTCCTCAAGACGTGCGGTCAATGCTGGAATCCGTTGAGAGGTCATACCGGCATCCGTATGGGTTTTCGGTCCACCGATTGGCGATGCGCCATCTTTTGCCATGGAACCTGCGCGTCCACTTTTGGCCGCGACCGCTGGCCTTTTATGAGCGCCTGCGTCAACACCGAACCGAATCACAGCTTATTCATGCGCACGGATGGGATCTTATTTCGGTAGTTGTCGAAGGCGAGTTGGAGGAACGTGAGTACGATTTCGACGCCGAAGAGGGCGGCCAATTTACGCTTTACGCCACGAATGCCGTCCCCGGTCAAAGTGCCAGCGTTCTCAGGGCTGTGGGTCAGAGGCTGTCAATAGGTCGAATAAAGAAGCGCGAGCGTCGGCCCGAGACGGGTGCCTATCTAATTTCCGCCGGCGCCTATCATTCAACCCTTCCCGCCAAGCGGAGCGTATCCCTCGTGGCAGCCAAGCAGCTGCCCGGACAGAGTTCGCAGGTCGCGGTGTATCGAGGCGCCAAGAATGAGCTTGTGAACGGCGCACCGGAGTTGCCCTCCGCTGAATTCGATTCGCCCCGGGCGTCGACAGAGGACAACTGGTCGTCTTTTGTGTTCTTCCTTCGCGCGAATCAAGTTCTCCTGGTGCGCACAACCGATCGCCCGCATCAGTGGCACCCCATCGGCGGTCGACGCGACGATGGAGACTCCAGCCCCATGGACACTCTTATTCGGGAAGTCGACGAGGAGGTCGGAGCTGGTATCGATCCCAGCATGGCGGTTTGGATAGGATCTCGTGCGGCCGATGTGGGGTCCGGAACGGTGTGCTTTTGGGTAGTAAGGGACCACGATCTGGTCGACCCGTTGCCGTTGCCGAAAGAAGAAATAGTCGAAGCGCAATGGTGGGACGCTTCGCGTGCGACAAAATTGCCAATGTTCTCGGCTACCGCCGCCTCTCTTCGAGAGATACTCGATCCGGCTGCACGGCAATTCATCTAGGCGCTGAGCGTGGCGCGGCGGGTCAGGCCAGGGCGTCCAAATGGTGGTGGGCGTCCACGGCGATCTCCTCGCGGCGCAGCCAGCGGCGCGACCACAGCCGCGCGGCCATCTCGGCCTGCTCGTCGCCGGTGGTGGCGTGCTCGATCAGCAGGGCGGCGGCCAGGGCGTGGCCCATGCGCAGGGCCAGGCCGCGGGCGCCGGCCACCACACCCGCCGCGGTCGGGTCGGCCGTCACGTCGGCGAGGTCGGCGCGGATCGCGGTGGTGGCCTCGTGCAGCTGGTCGGCCAGGGCCGGTGAGATGCCGCGGGCGACGTCCTGTGCGGCGTCCAGGCGGGCGAGCAGTGGGACCGCCGCG
This sequence comes from Phytohabitans sp. LZ39, assembly GCF_059359075.1. Taxonomy (NCBI): domain Bacteria; kingdom Bacillati; phylum Actinomycetota; class Actinomycetes; order Micromonosporales; family Micromonosporaceae; genus Phytohabitans; species Phytohabitans sp. LZ39. The sequence goes on from NZ_JCADBM010000007.1 coordinate 98,048, forward strand.
TCGTCGCGGACGGTGGCGCGGAGCGTGTCCAGTGCCAGCACGTTGGTGGTGCCCTCCCAGATCGGCAGGACTTGGGCGTCGCGGAGCAGGCGGGGGACGCCGGTGTCCTCGACGTAGCCGGCGCCGCCGAAACTTTCCACGTACTCGCTGGCCGACGCGACCGCTAGCTTGCCGGTGACCAGCTTGGCCAGCGGGGCGACGATGCGCAGCTCGGCGGCGGCCGCCGGGTCGGCGCCCACCTCGACGCGGCCTAGCAACGCGAACGCGTGCGCTGCGAGGGCGAACGCCCCAGCCGCGTCGACCGCGAGGGTGCCGAGGGTGGCGCGGTGCAGCGGGGAGCCGGCGAGGGGGCCGCCGGCGACGGTGCGGCCGGCGGCGAACGCGAGCGCGTACTGGAGGCCGCGGCGCATGCCACCGGCGGCGGCGGCCGCGTTGTGCAGGCGGGTGACCACGACCAGCGTCATCGCGCGGGTGAGGCCGCCGGGGCCGGTCGGGTCGCCCAGCGGCAGCGCGAGCGCCGAGTCCAGGCCGATTTCGGCGGTGGGCAGGGCGCGGGTGCCGAGCTTGTCCTTGAGCCGGTGCACCCGGATGCCGGGCGCGGTCGAGGAGCCGTCGTCGGCGTAGCGGGGGATCAGGAACGGGGCGAGTACCCGGCTGCCCGGCCCGGCGCCCTCCGGTCGGGCCAGCGCGACCGCGACCGCGGAGTCGGCGGCCGAGCAGAACCATTTCTCACCCGTCACATGCCACCGTCCGGAGGCAAGAGACGCCACTGTGGACGATCGGGACAGGTCGGAGCCGCCCTGCGACTCGGTCATCCACTGTCCACTGGTGACCGCGTTGGCGGGGTCGGTGGAGACGAGGCGGGGCAGCCACGCGTCGCGTACCGCGGGGTCGACCTCGGGGCGGGACAGCAGCGCGGCGGCGCCGTCGGCCATGGCGACCGGGCAGGAGAAGGTGGCGGACTCGGGACCGTACAGGTGCAGCAGCGCGTGCTGCACCACCCGCGCCGCCGCGCCCCAGGTGGCCCTGGCCTCGGGCAGGTAGGGCAGTGCCACGACCGCGTGGTGTGCGGCGGCGGCGCGCTGCTGCTCCCACCCCGGGGCGGTCACGATCCGGTCGACCCTCCCGCCCCACGCGTCGTACCTGATGAGGGTTGGTGGGTGTGTCTCGGCGTCGGTGTGCGCCGCGCGGAGGGTGTCCACGACGGCGGCCGCGAGGTCTGTCAGGCGGTCTTTGGCCGCCGCGTGACCGGCGGGGCCGAGGACGCGGTCGAGCCAGGAGCGCAGGAGGGGGTCGCCGGCGTACGGGTCGGCGGGGGCGGGCACGGCCTGTACGAAACGGTCCATGCCCGACCCTAACTAAAGAACGCGCGGCGGCCGGTTGCCGGCGGCCAGGATCGCGCGGCGCAGCGGCACCAGCATCAGCAGCACGAAGCCGACCGCGAAGAACGCGACGAGCGCGACGATGCCGACCCGGTAGCTGTCGGTGATCTGGTAGACCAGGCCGAACGCGAGCGGGCCCAGCCAGCTGGTGCCCTTGTCGCTGATCTCGTAGAAGCCGTAGTACTCGCCTTCCTTGCCCTTCGGGATCAGCTGGCTGAACAGCGACCGGCTCAGCGCCTGGCTGCCGCCCAGCACGATGCCGATCGCGGCGCCGAGCGCGATGAACGGCAGCGGTGCCTCGCCGGGCAGCCAGTACGCGGCGATCACCACCGCGGTCCACAGCACGAGGCTGAGCAGCACGGTGTTGCGGGCGCCGATCCGGGCGGCGAGGCGGCCCAGCGCCAGCGCGCCGAAGAACGCGGTCAGCTGCACCACCAGGATCGTGATGATCAGCGTGTTGGTCGCAAGGCCCAGCTCCTCGGAGCCGAACTGGCTGGCCAGGTTGATCACCGTCTGGATGCCGTCGTTGTAGACCAGGAAGGCGAGCAGGAAGAACAGCGTCAGCGGGTAGGCCCGCATGCCCTTGATGGTGCGGCCGAGCTGGCGGAAGCCGTCGGTGACCACGTTGGCGCCGGTGCTGGCGTGCACCGCCGGGTACTCGCGCATGAACTTCAGCGGCACCAGCGTGAACACCGCCCACCACACGCCGGCCGACACGATCGACCAGCGGGCGATGTCGAGGGTGCGCTGGTCGTCGTCCTCGATGCCGAAGATCTGCACGGCCACCAGGTTGAGCGCGAGCAGGATGAACCCGCCCAGGTAGCCCAGCGCCCAGCCGCGGCTGGAGATGTCGTCGCGCTGGTCGGGGCCGGACAGCTGCGGCAGGTACGAGTGGTAGACGACGATGCTGGCGCCGAACGAGATGTTCGCGATCAGGAACAGCAGCCCGCCCAGCAGGTAGCGCTCGCCGGTGACGAACGCGAACCCGCAGGTGGCCGCGGCGCCGATGAACGCGGCGCCGGCCAGCAGCCGCTTCTTGTGCGCCGAACGGTCGGCGACCGCGCCCATGACCGGCAGCACGAACACGGTGAGCAGCACCGACAGCGACACCACGTACGGGTAGTAGGAGCCGGCCGCGACCGTGATGCCGAACGGGTGCACGTCGCGGTCGCACTCGTCGGCGCCGAGCGGGCAGCCGGCGGCGACCTCGGTGACGGCGGTGAGGAACGGGCCGAGGAAGACCGCGATGACCGTGGTCTGGAAGGCGGAGTTGGCCCAGTCGTAGAAGTACCAGCCGGTGCGCTCGCGGCGGGTCGCGTACTGGCTGGTGGTGTCGGTCGTCGTCACTCGGCCCCTTCGTGCCACACGCCGCGGCTCAGGTAGACGTCGCGCAGCACGTCGACGCGATCCGTCATGATGCCATCAACACCAAGATCAAGTAAGCCGTGCATTTCGGCGGGGTCGTCGATCGTCCACACGTGCACCTGGAGCCCGAGCTTGTGCGCGTAGCGCACGAACCGCCGGTCGACCACCGGCAGCCGCCCGTACCGGGTCGGCACCTGCGCGGCCACCACCGACGGCGGCAGGCTCAGCCGCTGCCCGGTCAGCGACGCCACCCGCAGCCGGGCCACCGCCCGCATCCCCAGCGACGTGGCCACCTTCGGCCCGGCCAGCATCCGCACCCGGGCCAGCCGCGCGTCGCTGAACGACGCCAGCAACACCCGCTCACCGGCGCCCGCGCGGGTCACCGTCTCGACCGTGGGTGCGACGCCGCTGTCCGCCTTCACGTCGATGTTGAACCGGACCTGCGGCCACGCGGCGAGGATCTCGTCCAGCCGGGGTACCGCCGCCGCGCCGCCCACCCGCACGGTGGACAGGTCGGCCCAGGACATGGTGTCGATCCGCCCCGGCCGCCCGGCGACCCGGTCGAGGGTCGCGTCGTGGAAGACCACGGCCACACCGTCGGTGGTGGCGTGCACGTCGGTCTCCACGTACCGGTAGCCGAGCGCGACGGCCCGCGCGAACGCCTCCGCCGTGTTCTCGTCGCCCTCGGCGGCGCCGCCGCGGTGCGCGAACGCGATCGGGACCGGGTGGTCGAGGTAGGTCACGGCGGTTGTCCTTCGTCGGCGGGCTGCCTCGCGGCGCTTGTCGTCGGCCGGCGGGCCGGGCTCACGGCGTGCAGTATGCACGGCGACGGCGACGGTAGGGTGACGGCCATGCGGGTGCTCGGCATCGACTTCGGCACGTCGAACACGGTCGCCATGGTCCGCGGCGCGGACGGGCGGGCGCGGCCGCTGCTGTTCGACGGCTCGCCGCTGCTGCCGTCCGCCGTCTACCTCAACCCCGACGGCAAGCTGCTGGTCGGCCGCGACGCCGAGCGGACCGCCCGGCTCGACCCGGCCCGCTTCGAACCCAACCCCAAGCGCCGCATCGACGACGGCGTGGTGCTGCTCGGCGAGCAGGAGCTGCCGGTGCCCCGGGTGATCGCCGCCGTGCTCGGCCGCCTCGCCACCGAGGCCGCCCGCCACCTCGGCGGCCCGATCGAGGAGGTGCGGGTCACCCACCCGGCCCGCTGGGGCGAACGCCGCCGCGCCGTCCTGGTCGAGTCGGTCCGCGCCGCCGGGCTGCCCACCCCCCGCCTGGTGGTCGAGCCGGTCGCGGCCGCCTCCTACTACACGGCCGTGCTCGGCAGCGCCATGCCGGTCGGCCGCGCGTTGGCCATCTACGACCTGGGCGGCGGCACCTTCGACGCCGCCGTGGTGCGCCGCACGCCCACCGGCTTCGAGGTGCTGGCCGAGGCGGGCCTGTCCGACCTGGGCGGCCTCGACTTCGACCAGGCCCTGGTCGAGCACCTCGGGCGCGGCTACTCCGAGACCCGCACCACCTTGTGGAACAGCCTCGTCGCCCCCGCCGACCCGGGCCAGCGGCGGCAGCGGGCCCTGCTCTACGACGACGTGCGCGGCGCCAAGGAGATGCTGTCCCGCACCACCAGCGCCGACGTGCACCTGCCCGCGCTGGACATCTCCGCGCACATCACCCGGGAGGAGTTCGACGGGCTGATCCGCCCGTACATGCTCCAGACCGTGCACTGCCTGGCCCAGACCATCACCGCGGCCCGGCTCGCCCCGCCCGACCTGGTCGGCATCTTCCTGGTCGGCGGCTCCAGCCGCATCCCCCTGGCCGCGCACCTGCTGCACACCGAGCTCGGCGTCGCACCCACCACCCTGGAGCAGCCGGAGACGGTGGTGGCCGAGGGCGCCCTGTTCTTCGGCGGCCCGGCCAGCGCGGCCGGCCCGGTCCACTCCGGCGTGCCGCGCCCGGTCGCCCCACCCCCGCGCATGCCCGCCCCGCCGGTGGCCCGCCCACCCGCGGCCCCGGTCTCCCGCCCGCCGGCACCCGTGTCCCGCCCGCCGGTGGCCCCCGTGTCCCGCCCGCCGGTGGCCCCGGTGTCCCGGCCGCCGGTGGCGCCGCCGCGCCCCCCGGTGATCGCCCGCCCGTCCGCGCCGCCGGTGAGCGCCACCCCGGTCTCGCCGCCCCGCACGCCACCGCGCCCGCCGGTACAGCACGTGCCGCCCCGCCCGGCCCCGGTCGCCCCACCCCGCCCACCGGTGGTGGCGGCGCCCCGGGCCCGGCGGCCGTGGTTCGAGGAGCCCGCTCTGGTGTGGACGGTCGCCCTGGGCGCCATGGTCCTGATCGCGGTCGTCGTCCTGATCCTCCTCGCCGCCTGACCCCGCCCTCAGCGACGCGGCGGGTCGACGGGGCTTCAGGCGTTACCGACCGCTGCCGTTGCTGTCGTCGACCAGCCGGCCCGGCATGCTTGCCATGCTCTTGGTGGGTGGTTGCGGTGGGAGCCGTGCTCGGGCTTCGCGCGCTGGCTGCGGCTTGGGGGTGGCCGGCCGATCGGCGGGCCCTACCTTCCCACTGGTTGGGGATGTGGCTCAGCATGTGGGCGGCGGCGGACGCCTACCACTGACACGGACCTGGGAAAATCTGTGGGTCAGGTGTCGGGGGACCACCAGCGGGCCAGGGAGCTTGTCGCGGGGTCTTCGGAGGCGGACAGGGCGGTCCACGGGTCGGCGCCGGCCGGCAGGTCCTCGCCGGCGTAGGCGGCCAGCTCGGTCGCCGCCGGGCCGCCCTGGTAGGCGGCGTCGGCGTCGGGCAGCGGGGCCGCGCCGAGCGTGGTGGGGTCGGTCCACGGGAAGCCGTCGACCGGTTCGGGGGCGTCCAGGTCGAGGGGCTCCGGGAACGACTGGTCGGTCCAGGTGTCGGCGTGCGCGTCGAGGTCCGGGTCGGCGCCGACCGGGGTCAGCTCGGGTCCGCTGTCCGCGGGCTCGTCACCGCCGTCGTCGCCGGGGTCGCCGTCCAAGCCGTCGCCGCCGCCGTCGAACGGGCCGTCACCACCACCACCGCCACCACCGTCGAACGGGCCGCCGCCGGTGTCCGGGTCTTGGGCGTCGAGGTCGCCGCCCTGGGCGTCGAACGCCGCGTGTTCCAGGCCGGCGCCACCGTCCACCGTGGAGTCACCGGCGGGATCCAGCGGTGGGTCCGGTGCCGGGTCGAGCTCGGGCGGGCCGTCGGCCAGCGGGTCGTGCGCGCCGCCGTGGTCGAAGCCGCCCAGGTCGGCGGTCTCGGCATCGCCGGGCTCGGGCCCGAGGTCGCCGCCCAGGCCCGCGGTGTAGTCCGAACCGAGGTCGGGGGTGGTGTCGGGGCCCAGGTCGCCGCCGCTGTCCGGGTCGAGGTCGTCGGGCCACTCGCCGCCGCCCCAGCCGTGGTCGCTCATGGCCGTCCTCGTTTCGCCGCGGGCGGGCACGAAGCTCCAAGCGCGCCCTGCCTCATGCTCCGCTCGCTCACTGCTGCTCCTCCGTGGGCCGTGCCGGGGCGAGGGAACGCGCCCTCGCCAGTACCTCGTCGACCTGTTTGACCCGGGCGCGGAGCCCGTCGCGTTCGGCTTGCAAGGCCGCCTTGCGGCGGGCCCGGCTGGCCTTGTCTTCAGCCAGCGCCTTGTCGATCTCGGCGATGTGCGCGTCGAGCTGCTGGAGGCGGCGTTCGATGGCGTCGTCGAGGGCGAGCGTCAGCGCGTACTGAAGGTCGGTGAACCGGTGCATAATCTCGTCGGCCAGGGCGGCGCGGGCCTCGCCGAGCACCTCGCGGAGCCAGATCTTGGCCTGCTGGCGGTCGTTCTGCACGCGCCGGCGGTACAGGATGAAGGCGCCCGCCGCGAGCCCCAGGCCGAGGCCGGCGACGGGCAGCAGCAGGCCGCCGCCGATGATGGCGCCGGCGCCGAGCGCGGAGGCGCCGGCCACCGCGCCGCGCCCGGCCATGAAGGCCATGCCGCCGGCGGACATCGCGATCATCACGTTGTCGGGGCCGCCACCGTCCCGGCGGGGTTTGGTGCTCAGCGCGTGGCGGAGGGTGGCGTTGAGGCGGCGGAGCACGAACTGGAGCTCGTGCGGCCCGAACACCTGGGTGAGCGTGCGTTCGGCGACCTTGCGGAACCGGAACTCCAGGTCGTGCGAGAGCCGGACGGACAGGGCGTGCAGGGCGCGGTCGACCTCCTGCGGCAGGCCCTTGATGTCGTCGCCCTTCGCCTTCTCGATCTTGTTGAGGAAGTCTTCCTGGAGCGCGGTCACGTAGTTGCGCAGCCGGCCGGTGGCCTCCACCCGGGCGCGCTGGGTCTCGGTGTTGAGGGCCAGGCTCCACTGCCGCGACTCGGTGCGCTTGCGGGCGGCGAGCGCGGCCCGGTCGGCCTTGGCCTTGGCCATGTCGCCGGGGTCCGGGTCGGTGGCCTTCATCTTGTCGCCGACCTGGAGGTCGAGGCGGATGTACTCGGAGCGGACCGCGCGCAGCACGTTGGCCTGGCCGAGCAGGTGGCCCTTGCCGGCCAGGTCGATGAGGGCGTGCTGGAGCTCGGCGATCCGCGACTCCTTGATCAGCTCGGGTGCGGCCTCGCGGGGCAGCGTCATGGCCAGCTCGGCCAGCCGCGCGGACACCGGGTACCAGGGCGCGGAGCCGAACCGGGGCGCGTGCGCCTGGAGCTGGGCGCGGTCGTCCTCCCAGATGGTGCGCCAGCCCGGGTAGGCGTCGACCTTGGTGAGGGCGAACACGACGAAGTTGACCCGCTTGCTGGCCTCGATGAGGAACTCCAGCTCCGGCTTGGCGAACGGGGCGGCCGCGTCGACGACGAACAGCAGCGCGGTCGCCTTCTCCACCGCGTCGAGCGCCACCTCGGCGTGGGCCGGGTCGAGGCCGCCGGTGCCGGGGGTGTCCACGAGGGACAGGTACTGGAGCAGCGGCGCGGAGTGGGTCACCTCGATCCGCCGCGGCGGCCGGGCGCCTTCGGGCAGCCGCCCGAACGGGGTGGCCCACTCGCGCAGGTCGGACTGGGCCAGCGGCACCGGGTCCTCCCGGCCGGGCAGCCAGGCCCGCGCGGCGTGGTCGGTGCCGTGGCTGAACTCCAGGTAGGCGGCGGTCGCCACGGCGGCGTCCACCGGGGACAGTCCGGGCACTCCGATGAGGGCGTTGACCAGCGAGCTCTTGCCGCGTTTGGTCTCGCCGACAACCACGATGGCGGGGCGGCCGAGGTCGCGGCGGCGGACCGCGTCGAGGTCGGAGGCGGCGTCCGGGTCGGTCTTGCGCAGGAACGCCAGCGACGTGTCGACCGCGCCGGCCAGCAGCTTCTGCAACGCCTCGGGCTTCTGCGGGGAGCTCACGGCCGTCCTCGCTTCGCTGCGGGCGGCCGCGAGCCACAAATGGCGCTGTGCCTGATGATTCGCTCGCTCCGCTCGCTCATGCGGTACCCCTGACGCGCTGGCTGAGCAGGTAGAAGCCGCGGTGTGCGACGAGGGCGACCCGGGACTGGCTGGGGCTGGCCCCGGCGACCGCGTACACCCGCCATCGGGTGGCGGCGTCGAGAGCGGCCTTGACCAGCTGCTCGGTGCCGGCGGTCGGCAGGTTGAGGATCCACTGTGGATCGTTGGACAGCGCCAGGCGGGTCAGCTCCTGCTCCATCGGCTCGGGCAGCTCGACCGACCCGGTGGAGACCATCTGCGCCACCTCCAGCAGCCGCAGCCGGTGGTAGTCGGGCTGCTGGAGGACCCGTTCGATGGCGTCGCGCAGCAGCTCGCGGTCGAGCGGGCGCTCGGTGTGGCTGGCGATCTTCTCCAGGGTGGACAGTGCCCAGCCGGCCTTGATCGCGTCGGTGCGCCACCGGAACGCCTGGTCGAGGGTGTGCCGCAGCCGCGGGAACCCGGAGGCCTGGAACAGCATCCGGACCAGGTCGCCGCTGGCCAGCTGGGGTCGGGCGGCGAGCTGGGCCATGGCGAACCCGATGCCGTACAGGTCGAGCAGGCGCAGCAGCCGCTCCCGCTGCTCGCGCGGCACCTTGCACTCGCGGGAGGTGAACAGGTCGACCGAGGCCATCAGCACCAGGCGTTCGGTCTCCGGCAGCTGGGCCAGCGACCGCAGGGCCTCGCAGTCGGCGGCGGTGAGCCGGCCCGCCTCGGTGGTCTCGGCCAGCAGCCCGACCACGGGCACGACGTCGGAGACGACCCGGCGCAGCACCTTGGTCTGGTCGGCCGCGAGGGGCCCGGCGACCGGCCACGGGTCGGCGACCCCGGCGACCAGCTTGTCGACCTTGTTGAACAGGCCGAGCGAGTTGATCGGGTTGCTGGCCAGCCGGGCCGAGATGGACCGGAACGCCTCCAGCGCCTGGAGGTCGTCGTCGCGCACCGACTGGGTGAACACGTAGATGATCGCCTCGGCGCCGGAGATCGCGCCGACCGAGTCGTCGTCGATGTCGTCGTCGATGGGTGCCTCGTTGAACAGGAAGCGCCGCGCTCCCGCGCTCACCGACGTGTTGGTGGACGACAGCCCGGGCGTGTCGACGACGGTCAGCTCGCGCAGGTGGTCGCTGGTGAGGGTCACGTCCACGTAGGAGATGTCGTGGCGGGGCACGCCGAGCCGCTGCGGGATCATGCCGGACTCGTCCAGCGGCAGGCTGGAGCGGGAGCCGTCGCGTTTGACGACGTCGACCCGGTCCGCGGTGCCGTACCGGAACTGGGTCACGATTCGCGTGCATTCTCCCACTTCGGTGGGGGCTACGCGGCGGCCGATGAGCGCGTTCACAAGTGTCGACTTTCCGGCTTTCAGGCGGCCGGCGATGGCCACACGCAGCGGCTCGTCGAGTCGCCTGCGCACGCCCAGCACCTGCGTCTGGGCCGCCGGACCGACCCGCGGGCCGACGTCGTCACAGAGCGATGCCACCCGGGCACTGAGCGGACCTGGTCCCATGACTCGTCAGCCGGCGGTACGGTCGGCGACAATGGCGTGGTTCCAGCGGTCGTGCTCGCTCATCGTGTAGGTGTCCCTCCTGCCGGATCCACACTATGAATATCCTGCCGGCGCAGGATCCCATGTTCGTGCCACGGTCTGTCGCGGGAGGCCCAGTTGCGTCACGCGCCCGCCGCCACGCGGCCCGGCGCCCTCGTCGAGGAGGCGACCGCGCTGCTGGCCGCTCCCGCGCTGGTCGTCGTCGCGGGCGGGCCGGGCAGCGGGCGCTCCACCGTGCTCGCCACGCTGGGCGCCGCCTTCCGCGGGCCGGTCTTCGCCGGTGGCGGGCTGGCGATGCTCCAGGCCGTGCCGGCGTTCGCCTTGACCCGCGCGGTGCGGGTGCGGCTGCCGGCCGCCGACCCGGCGCTGCTGGCCGAGGCGGTGCGCTCCCGGGTGCGGGGTGGGCTGCTGCTCCTCGACGACCTTCAGTGGGCCGACCCGGCCACCCTATCCGCCCTGCCGGCGATCGCCGCGCACTGCCGCGTGCTGGTCGCCCTGCGCACCCCGCACCGCCTCCCGCCGGGCGTGGTCGAGGCGTTGCGTGCGGCGGCCGCCGGCTGGCTGCCGGTGCCGCCGCTGCCGGTGCGGGAGGCCACCGACCTGGCCCGCCGGGTCGCGCCGGGCCTGGATCCGGCCGCGGTCACCGCCGTCGTGGCCCGGGCCGGCGGGGTGCCGCTGGCCGTCGAGACCCTCGCCCGGCACGCCGCCGCCCGGGGTACCGCCGACGTGGCGGAGGACGCCGCACAGGTGGAGTACGCGGTGGCGGCGGCCCTGGCCGACCTGACCCGCCCGGCGCGTACCGCGATGGCGGCGCTGGGCCTGCTCGGCCGCCCGGCCACGGCGGCGGTCCTCGGCGCCGGCGTGGAGGAGCTGCTGGAAGCCGGCCTGGTGACCGCGCCGCCGGCCGTCGGCGGCGACCGGCCGGCCGGGGAGGACGAGCTCGCGCCGGTCTCGCCCTACCTGGCCGAGGTCGCGGCCGGGCTGCTCGACCCGCCCGGCCGGCAGGCGTTGCACCGGCGGCTGGCCAGCCTGGTCCCGCCCCGGGAGGCGGCCCGCCACCTCGCGGCCGCCGGTGACGGGCCGGCCGCCTACCAGGTGGCGGTCGCCGCGGCCGGCCGGATGACCACCGCCGGCGAACGGGCCGAGCTGCTGCTGCTCGCCTGCGACCTGTCCGATGTGGACCCGGCGCCGGACGTGCGGGTGGCCGCCGCGTCCGCGGCCCTGGCGTGTGGACGCCCGCGCGCCGCCGTGCACGTGCTGACCGTCTCCGGCGGGCCGCCGCTCGGCGTCGACGCGGCCGTGCTGCGCGCCGAGGCGCTGCTCCAGGTCGGCGACGTGGCCGCGGCCCGCGAGGCGGCCGCGCCGGTGCCGGACGGCGCCGACCCGGACACGGTGGCCGCCCGCGACCGGGTGCTGCTGCTGGCCCGCCTGGCCGAAGACCCGGCCGAGGCGACCGCCGCGGCCGCCCGGATCGCCGGCCGGCACGGCGACCCACCGGCCCACGCCGGCCTGCGCGCCGCCCTCGCCGCGGTACGGGCGCACGCGCGGGCCGACGGCTGGGAGTACGGGCTGGCCTCGGCGACCACCGCCGCGGGCGCCGCCGGTGACCTGCTCGCCGCCCGGTGGAGCGCCTGGCTGCTGGTGGAGACCCTGGCCGCCGACGGGCGCCTGGCCGAGGCCGCGCAGGCCGCCGGCACCGCCGCCCAGGCGTCCGCCGCCGACCTGGCCTACAGCTGGCAGACCCGGTTCCTGGCCGCCGAGCTGTGGTGCACCGCGCTGCGCGGCGCGGCCACCGACGACGTGGTCCGCCGCGCCGGCGACCTGACCGACCGCACCCTGCCGGCCCTGGCCCGCGGCTACGCGACCGCCGCCGCGAGCCTGGTCGAGGCCGACGGCGGGCTGCTGGCCCCGGCCCGTTCCCGGCTGGCCGGCGTGGCCGCGCCCAGCGCGCTGCTGGACTGGGTGGGCCGCGAGGCCGCCTGGCTGGACGGGCAGCCCGACCTCGCCCTGCGCCCGGCCCACGCCGACCTGTCCCGGGCCGGCGCGCTGGTCGCCGGCCTGCACGAGATCACCGCCCGGTGGGCCTCGGCCGACCTGGGCCTGGCCCCGCCCGCCGGCAAGGCGGCCGTCGACCGGGCCACCGCGGTCGCCGCCACCCTGGAGGCGTGGACCGCCGCCGGCGGCTTCGACCGGGCCGCGGCCGCCTGGCACGACCTGGCCGTCCGCGAGGAGGTCCGCTGCCTGCTCGCCCAGGGCCTCCACGAGAGCGACCCGGCCCTGGCGGTCCCGCCGCTGCTGGCCGCCGAGGCGCTGGCGGAGCAGGCCGGCCTGGTGGTGCTGCTGGGCCGGGCCCGGCGGGCGCTGCGCCGCCACGCGGTACGCCGCGACCAGCGCGGCCCGCGCGCCGGCACCGACCTCACCGACCGGGAACGCGACGTGCTGCGCCTGGTCGCCGCCGGCGAACCGACCCGCCGCATCGCCGGGCAGCTGGGCATCTCCGGCGAGACCGTGGAGACCCACATCCGCTCGGGCATGCGCAAGCTCGGCGCGCGCACCCGCACCGAGGCGGCCGCACGGCTGGGCCAGCTGGCATGAGCTCCGCCGGCCCGAGCCAAGCCCCCCGGTACGTGGTGCCGACCTCCGCCGACGCGACGAGCGTGCTGCGCCGGCTGGCCCGCGGCGGCTGGCAGACCCGGGAAGGCTTCGCGCTGGCCGAGGCGGCGTGGGACATGGCCGAGGCGCGGCTGGTGCTGTTCGGCCGGGTCCCGGACGCGGAGACCGCGCACCTGGCCGTCCTGGCCGCCGCGCGCGGCACCGGGATCGTCGCGATCGCCGACCCGGCCGGTGAGCTGGGCCGCGCGCTGGTCGCCGACCTGGGGCGGCTCGGCCCGGTGTACGCGGACCCGGACGCCGAACCGGAGCCGGACGGCGACGACGTGGTCGGGCAGCTGATCCCGGAGCAGCGGGCCCTGCTGGAGCGGCTGGCCAACGGGGAGACGATCGCCGCGGCCGCGGCCGCGGAGTTCCTGTCGCTGCGCACCGCGAACAGGCGGATCGCCCAGGCCCGCGAGCTGCTCGGCGTCCGCACGACCCGCGAGGCGGTGCTGGCCTACCTGCGCCAGCGCGGCCAGCCCGGCTAGCGGCGAGGCCGGAGCCCGGCGCGACCACGCCGGCCCCGGCGGGCGTCGACGTCGCCGTAGGCCGTGGTCGCGGCGCCGGGCTCAGCGGGGGCGGGAGCGGGCCGTGGTCACCGGGCGGGTGGGGTCCAGGTGCCGGGGCAGGTCCGGCTCGCCGGCGCGCAGCGGGGCGAGCGTCGCGGCGATCGCCGCCATGATCTGCTCGGTGGCCTCCCGCGGCGTGCCCGTGACCCGCACCGGGGCGCCGAAGCGGACGTGCACCCGCGGGCGGCGCAGCACCGCGCGCAGCAGCCCCCGGACCGCCCCACGAGGGGCTGAGTAGGGCACCACCTCGTGCGTACCCCATTGTGCGACCGGGACCACGACGGCGCCGGTGGCCAGGGCGAGCCGCGCGGTGCCGGTCTTGCCCTTCTCCGGCCAGAGGCCGGGGTCGCGGCCGATGCGACCCTCCGGGTAGACCAGCACGACGGCGCCGGCCGCCACCGCGGCGGCCGCGTGCCCGAGGGTCGCGGCGACCGTGGCGGTGCCGCGGGCGACCGGGATGTGGCCGGCGCGCCGCATGATCCAGCCGATCGTGCGCATCCGGAACACGGCCGCGTCGGCCAGGAAAGTCGGCGCCACGCCGCGCCGGCCGCAGGCGGCCATCAGCACGGCCGGGTCGATCGGGCTGATGTGGTTGGCGGCCAGGATGAACGCGCCGGCCGGCAGGTCGCCGCTGACCCGCAGCCGCGCGAATGGGACGAGGACCACTCGCGCCACCCCCAGGAGGGCGGACCACAGCGCACTACGATCTACTACGGGACGTAGTAATGATGGAGGTCCCGTATGGACGCGCTCGACGTCGCCCGCTGGCAGTTCGGTGTCACCACCGTCTACCACTTCCTCTTCGTCCCCCTCACCATCGGCCTGTCCGTCCTGGTCGCCGTGCTCCAGAGCGTCTGGCTGCGCACCGGCGACGAACGCTACCTGCGCCTGACCAAGTTCTACGGCAAGCTCTTCCTGGTCAACTTCGCGATGGGCGTGGTGACCGGCATCGTGCAGGAGTTCCAGTTCGGGATGAACTGGAGCGACTACTCCCGCTTCGTCGGCGACGTGTTCGGCGTGCCCCTGGCCATCGAGGCGCTGTTCGCGTTCTTCCTGGAGTCCACCTTCCTCGGCCTGTGGATCTTCGGCTGGGAGCGGCTGCCCAAGCGCGTGCACCTGGCCTGCATCTGGATCGCCGCCGCCGGCTCCACCGCCAGCGCCTACTTCATCCTGGCCGCCAACTCGTGGATGCAGAACCCGGTCGGCTACACCGTCGACGCGCAGACCGGCCGGGCCCGGCTGACCGACTTCGGCGCGGTGCTCACCAACAAGGTCACGCTCGTCACGTTCCCGCACACGATCGCCGGCTGCTTCCTGGTCGCCGGCGCGCTGATGACCGCGGTCGCGCTGTGGCACCTGGTCAAGCACGGCACTGAGGAGTTCCGGCCGGCGCTGCGCCTGGGCGCCTGGGTCACCCTCGCCGCCGCGGCCGCCGTCGCCGTCACCGGCGACACCCAAGGCAAGATCATGACCGAGGTACAGCCGATGAAGATGGCCGCCGCCGAAGCCCTCTACTCCACCGAGCAGCCGGCCGCGTTCTCCGTGCTGACCGTCGGCACCCTCGACGGCGGGCGCGAGGTGTTCGCCATCAAGATCCCCTACCTGCTGTCCTGGCTCGGCACCGGCGACACCCACGGCCGCGTCGAGGGCATCGACGACCTCCAGGCCCAGTACGCCGCCCAGTACGGCCCCGGCTCCTACAACCCGGTCATCCCGGTCACCTACTGGAGCTTCCGCCTCATGATCGGGCTCGGCATGCTCGCCGCGTTCGTCGCGCTGGTGGCGCTGTGGGCGCAGCGCCGCGGCCGGGTGCCACGGTCGCGGTGGCTGGCCCGCGCCTGCCTGGTGCTGCCCCTGCTGCCGCTGGCCGCGAACATCTTCGGCTGGATCTTCACCGAGATGGGCCGCCAACCCTGGCTGGTCTTCGGCGAGATGCTCACCCGCGACGGCGTCTCCCGCGGCGTCTCCCCGGCCGAGGTGCTCACCTCGTTCACCGCCTTCACCCTGGTGTACGCGGCGCTCGCGTTCATCGAGGTGAAACTGCTCGTCCGCTACGCCGCTGCCGGCCTTACGGCGAGCGAGGCCGCCGCCACCGCGAGCCCGGCCAAGGAGGCCTAGGCATGGAGCTCACCACCGTCTGGTTCGTCCTGGTCGCCGCCCTGTTCACCGGCTACTTCGTCCTCGAGGGCTTCGACTTCGGCGTCGGCGCGCTGCTGCCCGCCCTCGGCCGCGACGACCGCGAACGCCGCACCCTGCTGGCCACCATCGGCCCGGTCTGGGACGGCAACGAGGTGTGGGTGATCACCGCCGGCGGCGCCATGTTCGCCGCGTTCCCGGTCTGGTACGCCACCGTCTTCTCCGCCCTCTACCTGCCGCTGCTGCTGATCCTGGTGGCGCTGATCCTGCGCGGTGTCGCGTTCGAGTACCGGGGCATGCGCGACGACCCCGCCTGGCGGGCCCGCTGGGACGCCGCCATCGTGTTCGGCTCGACCGCGCCGGCGTTCCTGTGGGGCGTCGCGTTCGCCAACATCGCCCGCGGCCTGCCGCTCACCCCGGACGGCGACCACGCCGGCGGCCCGCTCGACCTGCTGCACCCGTACGCGCTGCTCGGCGGCCTGGTCACGCTGAGCCTGTTCGTCACGCACGGCGCGGTGTTCCTGGCGTTGAAGACGGTGTCACCGATCCGGGAGCGGGCCGCACGCGTGGCCGGGCGGGCCGGCCCGGCGGCGCTGCTGACCCTCGGTGCCTTCGTCGCCTGGACGCTGACGATCCGCTCGTCGCCCGGCGCCGTGGTCGCCGCCGCCGTAGGGCTGGCCGCGCTGGTCGGCGCGCTGGCCGCCAACCGGGCCGGCCGCGAAGGCTGGGCCTTCCTGGGCACCGCCGCAAGCATCGGCCTGCTGGTGGTGTGCCTGTTCGCCGCCTTGTACCCGGCCGTCCTGCCGCCGCACCTGACCGTCGACAACGCCGCCTCGTCGCCCTACACGCTGCGCCTGATGACCTGGGTGGCCGCGATCTTCGCCCCGCTCGTGCTGCTCTACCAGGGCTGGACGTACTGGGTCTTCCGCAAGCGCGTCACCACCGGCGACGCCTCGTATCACTAACGCCGGATGCGGCGCAGCCCCTGCCCGGCCCGCCACAGCTCGATCACCAGATGGTCGGCCGGCGAGCCCACCCGGGTCCACACCACCTCGTCGATGTCGAGCCGGAACCGGTGCGCGGAGCCGTCGCCGGGCACCTCCACCGCTCGGCCGGACAGCTTCGCCTCACCGGACCACGTCGACGGGTCACCCTCCGGCGGGTCCACGCTCGGGCTGTGCAGCGCGAACCGCGGGTCACGGCGCAGGTCGACCGCCTTGCGGGCCAGCCACATGCTGCCGATCCACAGGTCACCGTCGCGGAACTCGGACTCCGTGCCGCTGATCCGCGGACCGCCGTCGCGGCGCAGCGTCGCCAGGGTCTTGTGCTTGCCCGCCTCGAACAGCCGCCGCACCGCCGCCGCGAACTCCGGCGCGTCGCCCTCGACGTCAGCCCACCGCGCCATGCCGCCTCCCGTGCCCCAGCTCGTGCCGTGCCTCAGGTCCCTGCTGTGCCTCAGCCGACGTCGCGCAGCTCGGCCAGCCGGGCCTCGATCTCGGCCAGCTCGGCCCGCAGCTTTTCGGCCTGCTGCTCGGCCTCGCTGCGCTCCACCGACAGGATCTGCTCGACCGCCTCCTGCACACCGGGCACGTCGACCAGCGCCACCATCTTCAACGCCTCGGCCGGGCGGATCACGTACGGCTTGGCCAGGGACTTGGCGCCCTGCGTCGCCGACACCGTCCACTCACCCTCGGTGTACGACAGGGTGACGGTCAGGCCGGCCGGCGCCTTCGGCTTCGCCGCCTTGGCCGTCTTGCGGGCCGGCTTCTCCGCCGCCGGGGGTGCTTCGTCCACAGTGGTCACTTTCGCCTCCTCGCGCGGCGCCGGCACCGGCGACCTCGTGATCTTCAGCTCGGGCTGGGGTGGAGCCGGCTCCGGCGGCGGCGCGGCCTTCTTCGCCGGCGCCGCCTTCGCCCCCTTCGGCGGGATGATCAAGTCAGTGGGGGAGAAGGGCAGCTCGTCCTTGCCGAACCGCACCACCACCCACTCGTCGGACAGCTCCGGGTCGGTGAGCGCGACGACCTGCCCGATCTGCCCGGCGATCTGCCCGGCCGCCTCGGTGAACATCACCCGCGGCTTACGGCCCGCGGCGAGCGTGTCGCGGACGCTCTTCAGATCGTCGGTGGACAGTCCTCGAACGGCGGAGCGCGCGGCGGCCATCACAACCTCTTCCGTACACGTGTTTGATGACAGTTCCTACCAGCCCGGTCCGACAACGTCCACCGACACGCGGTCGGGCGGCCGGTCAGGATTCGAGAAGCGCCGCCCGGGACCCCGCGCGTAGCGTCTGATCAGGTAGACAGGGGACCGAACCGGTGCCGGACAGATGGAGAGACGATGACCCACCCCGCCGACAGCCACGACCTGATCCGCGTCCAAGGCGCCCGGGAAAACAACCTCAAGGACGTCAGCGTCGAGATCCCCAAGCGCCGGCTGACCGTGTTCACCGGCGTCTCCGGCTCCGGCAAGAGCTCCCTGGTGTTCAGCACCATCGCCGCCGAGTCCCAGCGGATGATCAACGAGACGTACAGCGCGTTCGTGCAGGGCTTCATGCCCACCCTGGCCCGGCCCGAGGTCGACCTCCTCGACGGCCTCACCACCGCCATCATCGTCGACCAGGAGCGGATGGGCTCCAACCCCCGCTCCACCGTCGGCACCGCCACCGACGCCAACGCCATGCTGCGCATCCTGTTCAGCCGCCTCGCCAAGCCGCACATCGGCTCACCCAACGCCTACTCGTTCAACGTCCCCTCGGTGAAGGCCAGCGGCGCCATCACCGTCGAACGCGGCGGCAAGACCAAAGCCGAGAAAGCCACCTTCACCCGCCTCGGCGGCATGTGCCCCCGCTGCGAGGGCATGGGCTCGGTCACCGACTTCGACCTGACCGCCCTCTACGACGACAGCAAGTCCCTCAACGAGGGCGCGCTCACCATCCCCGGATACAGCATGGACGGCTGGTACGGGCGGATCTTCCGCGGCGCCGGCTACTTCGACCCCGACAAGCCCATCCGCAAGTACACCAAGAAGGAACTGCACGACCTGCTCTACCGCGAACCCACCAAAATCAAGGTCGAAGGCATCAACATCACCTACACCGGCATCATCCCGGCCATCCAGAAGTCGTTCCTGGCCAAGGACGTCGAGGCGATGCAGCCGCACATCCGCGCCTTCGTCGAACGCGCCGTCACGTTCACCACCTGCCCCGAGTGCGACGGCACCCGGCTGAGCCCCGAAGCCCGCTCCTCGAAGATCAAAGGCAAGAGCATCGCCGACGTCTGCGCCATGCAGATCAGCGACCTCGCCGACTGGGTCCGCGGCCTCAAGGAGCCGACCGTCGCCCCGCTGCTGGCCGGCCTCCAGCACCTGCTCGACTCGTTCGCCGAGATCGGCCTGGGCTACCTGTCCCTCGACCGGCCCTCCGGCACCCTGTCCGGGGGAGAGGCGCAACGCACCAAGATGATCCGCCACCTCGGCTCGTCGCTCACCGACGTCACCTACGTCTTCGACGAGCCGACCATCGGCCTGCACCCGCACGACATCGCGCGGATGAACGACCTGCTGCTGCGCCTGCGCGACAAGGGCAACACCGTCCTGGTCGTCGAGCACAAACCCGAGGCCATCGCGATCGCCGACCACGTCATCGACCTCGGCCCCGGCGCCGGCACCGCCGGCGGTGAGGTCGTCTTCGAAGGCACCATCGACGGCCTGCGCGGCAGCGGCACCCTCACCGGCCGCCACCTCGACGACGGCGCCGCCCTCAAGACCGAGGTCCGCACACCCACCGGCAGCCTCGAGGTACGCGGCGCCAGCACCCACAACCTCCAAGACGTCGACGTCGACATCCCGCTCGGCGTCCTGGTCGTCGTCACCGGCGTCGCCGGCTCCGGCAAGAGCTCCCTCATCCACGGCTCGGTGTCCCCGCGCGACGGCGTCGTCACCGTCGACCAGACCGCCATCCGCGGCTCCCGGCGCAGCAACCCCGCCACCTACACCGGCCTGCTCGACCCCATCCGCAAGGCCTTCGCCAAGGCCAACGGCGTCAAACCCGCCCTCTTCAGCGCCAACTCCGAAGGCGCCTGCCCCACCTGCAACGGCGCCGGCGTCATCTACACCGACCTCGGCGTCATGGCCACCGTCGAATCCACCTGCGAGGAATGCGAAGGCAAGCGGTTCCAGGCCTCCGTGTTGGAGTACACGCTGGGCGGCCGAAACATCGCCGAGGTGCTCGCCATGCCGGTCACCGAGGCGGAGAAGTTCTTCGCCGCCGGCGAGGCCAAGACCCCCGCCGCGCACGCCATCCTCGACCGCCTCGCCGACGTCGGGCTCGGCTACCTCAGCCTCGGCCAGCCGCTGACCACCCTGTCCGGCGGCGAGCGGCAACGCCTCAAGCTCGCCACCCACATGGGCGAGAAGGGCGGCGTCTACGTCCTCGACGAACCCACCACCGGCCTACACCTGGCCGACGTCGAACAGCTGCTCGGCCTGCTCGACCGCCTCGTCGACGCCGGCAAGTCGGTCATCGTCATCGAACACCACCAGGCCGTCATGGCCCACGCCGACTGGATCATCGACCTGGGCCCCGGCGCCGGCCACGACGGCGGCCGCGTCGTCTTCGAGGGCACCCCGGCCGACCTGGTCGCCAAACGCGCCACCCTCACCGGCGAACACCTCGCCGACTACGTCGCCGCCTAAGACATTCGTTCCGGCCCGGGTCCGCGTCAGCGCCGGACCGCCGCTCCCGCCGGAGACCGCGAGGGTCGGCGGCTCGCAGACCGAGCCGAAATCCCCGACCCCCGCTGCCAGGCCCGCCCGCCAAGCCCAACCGGCGGGAGAGTTTGAGCTCGCGCCAGGCGGTGGTCGACGTTTGTCCACAATGCCTGGTCTCGGATCGGCGCGTCATAGCAGGACGAACGAGAAGTCCCGTGCCGTCTTCCGGTTCAGCGGGATATCGATCTTGACGCGGCGGGCGACCTCCTGCCGGCTCAGGCCCGACGCGTGGGCGATGAGCCACTCGGGACGGACCGGCACCGGATCGTCGAAGGTGACCGTGACCCGCAGCGGCCACGGGTCCTCGGGCAGGGGCGGCGCGAGCAGCTCCCAGCACCCGTCCCAGTCGAGCCCGAACCGGTTGCGCCGGGCCAGCCACGGGTCGAAGAGGGTCCGCGCGACAAGGGACGGCGAGTTGGCGCTGTAGCCGGCCAGGACATCGGCGGGCAGCGACCGGACCGGGACCCGGTCGTGGACGGTGAGCTTGCTGGTCCGGTCACAGTGCACGCAGTTGACCAGGAGCCAGACGTCGAGACGTTTGCCGTTGGCGTTGACGCGGAACTTGCCGTTGCCGACGGTGGCGCGGTCGGACGGGCAGTCCACGCAGCGGACGGTGAGCAGGGGCAGGCGGGTACGCCGCACCACCCAGGGCAGCACGATATGAGGACGCGAAGACATGAACTCTCTCAAGACCTGACGAAGAGCACGGAAAGCAGAGCCGACGCGGGGTCGGCGACCGATGCGCGGAAAAAGTCAGGTCTAGAGAGCAGGTGTCATGCGCGTGCGAAGTCCTCACTTCGAAAGGGCTGGTCCCGGCATCGTATGGGCCGCCGACCGGACCCGGCCACGCATATAACGGCGCCCGCTAGATGTTCGATAATGCACATTATGTCAACTAGAACGGGCGGCCCCGCTCACGCGAAAGGCCCGGCCATGGCGGCCGGGCCTTTCGAGGGGTGGAGCGGTTACGGCTTGAGCGGAGGGTGCTTCGGGTCGAGCAGGTCGTTCTCCTTCAGCAGGCCGTACAGCGGGACCTGCTCCGGGTAGTGACCCCACGCGTGGTCGCCGTCGCCGTCCTCGAGTCCGATCAGCTGCCGCTGCACCGGCGTCAGGCCCGGGAAGTCGTCGGTCGTCTCGCGGGTGTGCACCCAGCGGTACGTGTACCCGAAGAAGACGCCCTTGCGGGTGATCTCCGAGTAGTTGTTCGAACGGGCGTGCCAAATGCGGCGGTCGAAGAAGACCGCGTCGCCCGGGTTGGCGGTGACCTCGATCGCGCCCTCCGGGTTGGGCCACTCCATGTCGCGGCGCGGCGGGCCGTCGATCCAGTTGGTGAGGTGGCTGCCCGGCACGACCTGGAAGTTGCCGCGGCCGGGCTGCGAGACGTCCGACAGCCAGTACGCGATCTTCACCGACAGGCGCGCCCGCGGGTCGGTCTCGATCTCGCGGTTCTGCCGGCCGCCGTCCTGGTGCCACTCGAAGCGGAACGGCTTCTTCTCGGTCAGCGGCGGGTGCACGTCCAGGTGCGAGTGGTACACGTGCACGTTCCAGCCCAGCATCGACCACACCAGGCCGAACACCTTCGGGTGGTCCAGCAGCGGAGCCAGGTCGTGGCAGCTGCCGACCGCGTTGAGCTTGTGCAGCGACCGGTCGGCGGCGAGCTTGCCGGCGGCGGCGTGCTCCTCGTAGACCCGGTCAACAGCCGCCGCGTAGTGGGCGACCTCGTCCTCGGAGAGCACGCCGGGGACGACGATGAAACCGTCCCGCTCGAAGTCGGCGCGCTGCTCGTCGGTCATTGCGGTGCCCGGATGGGGACGGGCCGAGACAGGGGTGGTCACGAAGGGGTCCTTTCCTCCCGTGGACAGTCTTCTACGCTGCGTACGACGAGCCGCCCTCGCCGGGACGTTGCCTTCCAGGCCCATGAAGTTCCTGTGAAACAGCCACGTCTGACGGAGGGTGTCGGGCAGCTGACGTACGGTGCGTGCCGGTCATCGCCGGCGACGACCCGGAAGACTACTCGCATTACGCAACACTGATCAGCCCCGGGAGACGGGCCGTCGCATCAAAATCAGTACGGGCGCGCCGGGCTACTGGATGATCCAGTCCCACTGAGCGGCCGCGCCGCTGGTGGTGACCGTCGTCGCGGCACCAGACGTGGTGGCCGCCAGGTAGCGGGACGTCACCGAGCTGCGGATGAGGTCCCAGTCGCCAGAGACGATCGAATACCATTGGGCCGTCGCGCTGGAGCAGGCCGATGAGGTGACCGCCCCCGTGACCGCGTTGTGGCCAACGCATACCGAGCGCTGGTAGCTGCGGATGGCGTACGTAGCGCCGTCAAGCTCGGTGTACCAGAGCTGGAAGACGCCGCCGTTGCAGCTCTGCACCGAGATGACATTGCTGGTGTTGATGGCCAGGCACTTCCCGGTCAACCTGTTCTTGATCGTGAACAGGACCGGAGCGGCACTGGCCGGCGCGGCCGTCACCAGCACGCCGCCCGCGGCGGTCACCGCCGCCACCCCAAGACCGAGCCACACCCTGAACTGGCGCGCGAACCCCAGCACGATGCCTCCCCCGCGAAATCGATGAAGACATTCAAACACATCGACGCCGCGACTGTCCACTCTAGACCTTGGCGCGCAGCACCGTCACCTTTCTGTCCTTCGTCACCACAGCTAGCACGTCACCGCCGATCGCCAGCTGCTCCGGCGCCTCCGTACCCACGTCGACCGCCTTCGTCGCCTCGCCACCGACAGCCGCGACGTACACCTGCCACCGCAGCTCCGTGCCCGCAAGCCGGGTGTCGCGGATCACCATCCGCCCGCCGTGGAGAGCCTCCATCGACCCTCCGTCCGGAAGCGGCCGCAGCACCTTGCCGTCCGGGCCCAGCACACTCCCCTCGGTCACCGCCGAGAACGTCGCCTTCCCCAACACCAGACCCGCCGGCGTCACATACCAGCTGGCGTCGTCCCCGGACGCGACCAGCGCCTTCCACGCCTCCTTGCCGCTGCGCACGTCGATCGCCGACACCCGGCTCTGCGCGTCCGCGTCGATCGCCACGCACACCAGGAACTCGCCGCACGGCTTCACCCGCTCGACCGTCTGCCCGGCCGGCAGCGGCACCGTCCACGCCTTGCCGAAACCGGACAGCTTGTAGCCGGCCAGAACCTCCCGGCCCTTGCCGACATCGTCGTTCTGGACCCCGATCACCAGCCCGCCGTACACCGTCCAGTACTCGTTCTTCAACGGCAGCGTCCCCGACGACTTCGGCCGGCCGGTCGCGGCGTCCACCACCGCTCCCCTGCCCTCGTCCGC
This sequence comes from Phytohabitans sp. LZ39, assembly GCF_059359075.1. Taxonomy (NCBI): domain Bacteria; kingdom Bacillati; phylum Actinomycetota; class Actinomycetes; order Micromonosporales; family Micromonosporaceae; genus Phytohabitans; species Phytohabitans sp. LZ39. Next base: position 121,191 of record NZ_JCADBM010000007.1, read on the forward strand.
CTCCAGCTCCACCACCGCGCCGGTACCCGCGGTCAGCGCGTCGAACAGCACCCCGTCCACACCCGGCAACGCACCACCCTTGGCACCCACCCACTGCCGCACCGGCTCGACCCGGTGCTCGTCGATGGCCAGGGACTCCTCGCTGCCCGGCACCCGCTTCCACTTCTGCTTGCCGGTACGCAGGTCCACCCGCAGCAGCTGGTGCCCGTTGTGCGAGTCCTCGACGTCGACCACCACGTCGGTGCCCAGGTAGGCGACGTCGGTACGCGACTCCCACCCGCCCTTCCACCGCGGCGCGCCATCCGTGGCGGACAGCACCGCGCGCACGTCGTCGCCGCCGTCGGTGACCGAGTTGTCCCCGTCCACGACGATCAGGTCGCCGACCGCGGTCAGCTTCACACCCTCCGGCTCGAACGACACCCGCGTCGTCCACTTGGCCGTGCCGCCCTTGGCCGGCAACGCCGTCACCTCGGTGAAGCCGCTGCCCACCGCGGCCACGACCACGTTCTCCCCGGACACCGTCACCGCCGCCGCGCCCGGCTGCGACAGCGGGAACGTGCCACCCGAACCCAGGTCGCCCTTCCCGGCGCCGCTGTCGTCGTCCGGCTGCCCGAAGTTCAGGCCGCCGCCCAGGTCGCCGTCGAGCGTGCGGCTCAGCCACCTACTCCCCTGCACCACACCCGCCACCAGCGCACCCACCACCAGGAACACCACACCGGCGAACACCGCCCGGCGCACCGGCCGCTTCTTGCGTTTCACCGGCGGCACCGGGTTGACCATCGGCGGGCGCGGCGGCGGCATCCCCGGCCCCTGGTGCGGCGGTGGCGGTGGCGGAAGACTCGGCGCCGGCGAGGCCGGGATCGGCGCCGACACCACCCCCGCCGGAAACGGCGACGACACCGGATACGGCCCGGCCGGCGAACCGAACGGCCCCGACACCGGAAACGCCGCGCTCGCCGGCGCCGCCGGAGCGGCCGCCATCGCGTGCACCAGCGCCCCGTACGCCACCGGAAGCTCCGGCTGCTCCGGCACCGACGGCGCCACACCCAGGCGCGCGTGCAGCCGGCTCGCCACCATCGGGATCCGGCTCGAACCACCCACCAGCAGCAGCCCCACCAGCAGCCCCGGCTCCACACCAGCCCGCTGGAGCACCCGGCGCGTCTCGTCCACCGCCCGCGCCACCAGTGGACCCCCGACGCGTTCCAGCTCGTCGCGGGTCAGGTGCATCGGCTCCGGCCGGCCCGGCACGTGCACCGGCGCCGTCGAGGAACGGGACAGCATCTCCTTGGCCGCCCGCACCTCCGTCCAGAACGCCTGCCGCTCGCGCCGCTGCTCTCCGTCGCCCGGCTCGGCCAGCCGCCGCCACAGCTGCGGGTCGCGGACCGCGACGAGCTGTCCCAGGTGGGCGACGAGCGCGCTGTCCACGTCCAGGCCGCCCAGGTCGTCGAGGCCACCCGTCGCGAGCACCCGCAGCCCGGCCGGCTCCCGCCGCACCACCGCCACGTCGAACGTGCCGCCGCCGAAGTCGAACACCCCCAGGCAGCCACCCGGCGGCACCTGCTGGCCCAGCACCTGCATGCAGTACGTGGCCGCGGCGATCGGCTCGTCCAGCAGCGTCACCTGACCCAGCCCGGCCCGCCACGCGGCCGCGCGCAACACGTTGCGGCGCGGCTGCCCCCAGTCGGCCGGGCAGGTGAGCACCGTCGCGCCCTCCGGCGAGATCCCGGCGTTGCGCGCCTCGTCCGCCACCCGCCGCAGCGAAGCCGCGAGCAGCTGCTCGACCGGCACCTCGTGCTCGCCGAGCAGCACCGTGCCCTCGTCGACGCGGCGCTTGGGGTGCGGCTCGAACCGCTCCGGCGACGCCCCGCCCAGCCGGGTGCCGTCGCGGCCGGTGTGCAGGCCGCCGGTCGCGTCGACGAAGACGCCCGACGACAGCAGCGGCGTGCCGTCGAACAGCAGCGTCCGCGGCTCCTGCCCGCCCCGGCGTACCACCGCCACGGTGTGGGTCGTGCCCAGGTCCACCGCGAGGCGTACCGATCCGTCCACGCCGCCACCCCTCCCCTGTCGCGCCGCCGCCGGATGGTACCCGCGGGCGTCCAGCCGTCGGCGCTGAGGTCGTGCGCGTCCCGTGGCCGTAGGCACACCCTGTAGAGCGTCCTAGGATACTAGTTTCGGGAAGATGGACGCGTGCACGCCCCCGACCCGGCCGCGACCCTGACCGCGCTGCGCGGCGCCCGGCCGGATCTGGTCGTCCCGTTCGAGCGGGCGCTGCCCGGGGCGCGGGCCGCGGTCCTCGGCCGCCTCTGGGGCGCCTACACCCGCGAGCCGATCCCGGGCGTGCGGCGGCGCGAGCCGGGCGCCGTGCACCTCGACGCGGGCGTGCTGACCGGCCCGGCGGACGCGGCCGAGCCGTACGCGCCGGCACCCGACGGCCTCACCGTGCGCCTCGACGGCGTGCCGTACACCGACCCGGCCGCGCTGGCCCGCGCGCTCGGCCATCCCGGGTTCGCCGTCGAGGTCGACAACAGCGTCGCCAACCTCGCCCTCGCCCGCACCGCGCCGGCCCGCGCGCCCACCCTCACCGGCACCCTCGCCGAGCTGGAGCAGTCCGTCGTGGACGGACACCCCCTGCACCCCTGCTGCCGCACCCGGATCGGCATGTCCACACCGGAGGTGCTGCGGTACGCCCCCGAGCACCGCCCGGTCGTCCGCCTGCACGTGGTGCGGGTGCCACCGGCCCGCTGGTACGGCGGCGGCCCGCCCCTGCTGCTGGTCCACCCGTGGCAGCGCGAGCACGTCCTCGACGCGTACCCGTGGCTGGTGCCGGTGGGACGCCAGCCGGCGCGGCCGCTGATGTCCCTGCGCACGATGGCGCTGCCGGGTGGCGCCGTCCACGTCAAGACGGCGGTCGACGTGACGATGACCTCGGCCGTGCGGACCGTGTCACCCGCCGCGGTCCGCAACGGGCCGGCGGTGACCGCGCTGCTGCGATCCCTCGCCACACCCGGCCTGGACGTACTGGCCGAAGACCGGGCCGGCGCGGTGCTCGTCGACGGGGAGCCGTCGCGCAGCCTCGCCTACCTGCGGCGGCGCGTGCCCCGCCTGGCACCGGGCGAGGTGGCCGTGCCGTTCGCCGCGCTGGCCGCCGCGGTCCGCGCCGGGCACCCACTGCCCGACCCGCTCGGCTTCTTCACCGCGCTCGCCGGCGTCCTGCTCGACCCGCTGCTGCACCTGCTGCGCCACGGCGTCGCCCTGGAGGCGCACGGCCAGAACACCCTCGTCGTGCTCCGCGACGGCCACCCGACCCGCCTGCTGTACCGGGACTTCGGCGGCGTGCGGATCAGCCCGGCCGCGCTGCGCCGCGCGGGCGTGGAGGCGCCGCCGCTGCACGGCGACCTGGCCACCGACGACCCGGACGCGCTGCGCGCCAAGCTCCTCGCCGCCGCGGTCAGCGGCACCCTCGCCGAGCAGGTGGCCGCCTTCGCGCACGCGTACTCGATCATGCCGGAGCTACTGTGGACCCGGGCCGCCCGCCCCGAGCTGCGCGACGGCCCGCTGCCGGTCAAGGCCACCACCGCGATGCGCCTGGCCACCGACCCACTCACCGACGTGTGGGCGTCGCTCCCCAACCCGATGGCAGGCTAAGTGTCCGAGCTGACCGTGTGCGCCTACTCCCCCGGCACCGTCCGCGACGCGGCCGCCCACACCGAGACGCACCTCACGGTGCTCGCCCCCCACCTCCGCGCACCGTTCAAGGCCGCGCTGCCACAGGCCGCGGCCGCCGTCGGCCGCCGGCTCCTCGGCGCGCTGTGGCGTGAGGACCTCGCCGGCACCCGCCTCCGGTACCGCGGGATCGGGCGCCCGCACGCCTTCGACCGGGTCGAGTTCGACACGGTACCGGCCGACGACCCGGTCGACCTGCTGCCGCCGTCCACGGTGGAGGGTCGCGGGTGGACACTGGCCGCCGAGCTCGCCAACGCGGTCGTCAACCTGGCCATCGCCTACGCCCGGCGGCAGCACGGGGTGAGCCCGCCCGGCGACGGGCCGGACGCCGAGGCGGTGGCGCTGGAGCGGCTGGCGATCGACGGCCACAACCTCCACCCCTGCGGCCGCACCCGGATCGGCTGGGACGTCGACGACGTGCTCGCCCACGACCTGGAGGCCGGCACCACCCGGATCGGCTTCGTGGCGCTGCCCCGCGCCGCGCACGTCGGCGACGACATGGCCGCCGTCCTGGGCGGCGACGTGCCGGCCGCCCCGCCCGGCCACGTCGTGCAGCCCGTGCACGCCTGGCAGCGCGACGCCGTCCTGGCCCGCCGCTACCCCGACGTCCGGATCCTCGACGGCGACGTCCCGGCCGTGCCCACCGCCGCCCTGCGCACCCTGCTGCTGCCCGGCGGCCGCTACCTCAAGCTCTCCCTCGACATCCAGGTCACCTCCAGCCGCCGCAGCATCTCCGTCGCCAGCACCCGCAACGGGCCCGCCCTCTCCGCGCTGCTGCGCCGGCTGCTGGCCGCCGAGGAACGCGTCGTCCTGCTCGCCGAGACCGCCGGCGCGGCCCTGTCCGGCAGCCGCGACGCGTCCGCGATCCTCCGCGACGGTCTCGCCGGCCGGCTGGCCCCCGGCGAGCGCGTCGTACCCGGCGGGGCACTCCCCCTGGTGGTCGGCGACCTGCTCCGCGCGCACGGCGGCGGCCCGCTCGCGTTCCTCACCGACTACGCCCGCCTCGTGCTGCCGCCGCTGCTGCGCCTGGTCACCGGCCACGGCATCGCGCTCGAAGCCCACCTACAGAACTGCCTGCCCACCTTCGTCGCCGGCCGCCCGCACCGGCTCGTGCTCCGCGACCTGGCCGGCATGCGCCTGCACCGCCCCCGCCTGGCCGCCACCGGCGCCGAGCTGACCCTGTGGCCCGGCTCGGTGATCGGCACCGACGACCTGTACACCACGCGCGCCAAGCTCGGCTACACCGCCTTCCAGGCCCACCTGGGCGAGCTGGTCATCGCGCTGGCCGGCCACGGGCTGGACGAGACGGCCGGCTGGCGGGCGGTCCGCGAGGTGGTCGACGAGACCTACGAGCCGCTGCGCGCCGACCCGGTCACCGCCGCCGCGGCGGCCGCCGACCACGCCGCGTTCACCGCCGACCGGGTGCCGCACAAGGCCCTGGTCCGGATGCGGCTGACCGGCGACGGCGACGTGTACATCCCGGTCCGGAACCCGCTCCATGCTCCCTGACCTGACCCGGCTCCCGTCGCCGGTCTGCGCGTACGTGTACGACACCTCGGTCCTGCGGGCCACCGCGGCGGCCCTGCGCGCCGCGCTGCCACCCGGCGCGACCCTGCTGTACGCGGTCAAGGCCAACGGCCACCCCGCCGTGGTCCGCGCCCTGGCGGAAGTGTGCGACGGCCTCGAGGTCGCCTCCGGCGGCGAGCTGGCCCTGGCCGTCGACGCCGGCGCCCGCACGATCGCCTTCGGCGGCCCCGCCAAGACCGACGACGAGCTGCGCGCCGCGGTCGCCGCCGGCGCGCTGGTCCACGTGGAGAGCGTCCTCGAACTGCGCCGCCTCGCCCGGCTCACCTCGGCACCCCTGGACGTCGCGCTGCGCGTCAACCGGGCCGGCGGCGCGCCGGGCGGCACACACCGGATGACCGGCGCGCCCACCCCGTTCGGCATCGAGGAGGCCCAGCTGCCCACGGCCGCCGCCCTCGCCGCGGCCCTGCCGCACCTGCGGGTGGTCGGCTTCCACCTGCACGCCGTCTCCAACAACCTGGACGCCGACGCGCACACCGCGTTCGTCGACGAGTCGGTCCGCTGGTCCGTCGCCATGGCCGCCCGCCTCGGGATCACCCTGTCCTACGTGAACGTGGGCGGCGGGCTGGGGGTCGACTACTCGGGCCGGGAGGCTTTCGAGCTGCCCCGTCTGCGCGCCCAGCGGCCGCCGCCCGGCGTGCGGCTCGCGTTCGAACCCGGCCGCTTCCTGGCCGCCGCCGCCGGCTGGTACGCCGCCGAGGTGCTCGACCTCAAACACACCCACGGCCGCTGGTTCGCCGTGCTGCGCGGCGGCACCCACCACTTCCGGCTCCCCGCCGCCTGGGGCTACAGCCACCCGTTCCAGATCCTGCCCCGCGCCGAGTGGCCGTACGACTTCCCCCGCCCCGAGATCCGCGACGCCGAGGTCGACGCGACCGGCGAGCTGTGTACCCCGCGCGACGTGCTCACCCGCGGCCAGCACGTCGACCGGCTACGCGTCGGCGACGTCCTGGTCTTCCCGAACGCCGGCGCCTACGGCTGGGACATCTCCCACCACGACTACCTGCGCCACCCCCACCCCCAGATCCTGGTGGTGTGAGGCCGCCGACCCCGGCCGGCCGCACCGCGTCGGGCCCGCGTCGCGCCCGCCTCAGCGGGCCAGGCCGCCGAGCAGCTCCAGGTCGACGCCGGCCAGGCTTTCGAGAAGGTGCAGGCCGTCGGCCGGGTCGAGCGGCACCTCACTCGGCACCCCCAGCACCGCCGCACCCGCGGCGAGGGCACTGGTCACCCCGGCCCGCGAGTCCTCGATCGCCACGCACCGCTCGATCGGCACCCCGAGCAGCCGCGCCGCCAGCCGGTACGGCTCCGGGTCCGGCTTCGGCGCGCGCACCTCGTCACCGGCCACCACCACGTCGAAGTTGTCCCGCCCCAACGTCTCCAGGGCCACCTCGACCAGCGGCCGCGCCGTCGAGGTCACCAGCGCGGTCGGCAGACCCGCCGCCCGGACCGCCCGCAGCAGCCCCAGCGCGCCCGGCCGCCACACCAGCCCGGTGCGGAACAGCTCGGTCATCCGCCGCCCGATCCACTCCTGGCTGGGCGCCAGCTCACGCCACTCCTGACCCAGGTCGGCGTGCAGGATCCGCATCGAGGTGGCGGCGTCGCTGCCCACCATCGCCACCCGCGCCGCCTCGGACAGGCTCCCGCCGTACTCGGCGGCCAGCTCGCGCAGGGCGACATCCCACAGCCGCTCACTGTCGACGAGCGTCCCGTCCATGTCGAACAGCACCGCGGCCAGACCAGTCACAACCCCGATCTTCCCCGATCCACCCGCCCGGGGGCCGCCCGCTGTGGCCGACGCCTCACCCGACGTCGCAGGGTTCCAGCGAGCCCTCGTACCCCTCGAAGAACGCGTCCGTGCGCTGCTCGGCCGTGCCGTGCGCGCCCGGCGCGAACCACGGCACGCTCGGATCGTCACCCACCGCCAGCAGCCCCCGCCGGAACTCGTCGATGTCACCCTGGGCCAGCCTGAGGGCGCCCGCCTTGACCGAGTCGCCGATGTAGGCGCCGGCCATGCAGTCGGCCTGGAGCTCCTGCTGGATCGTGAAACGCAGCGCGATGCCCAGCCGCGCCTGGACGGCGTGCGCGTACTCGTGGCCCAGCAGGTAGAAGATGAACGCGTCGCCGACCTGCCGGAACGCGCCCACCGCGAAGTTGACGTCGTACGCGATGAAGTCGCCCGCCGAGCAGTACGCCGCGTTGTTGCGGGTCAGCGGCTGGCCCCCGCACGCCACCTCGCCCTCCTGCCGGTACGGGACGATCCGCCGCACCGGCTCGAAGCCGCGCACCCGCTGCCCCCAGTAGCCCTCCGCCACCTCGACCGCGCCCTCGACGTCACGCTCGAACTCCTCGGCGGTCATCGTGCCGTCTTCCTGCTCGCCCGGTGACTCCTCCGCCGACGCGGGCGGCGGCCCCTCCGGCGGCTCACCCTCGCCGTCGGTGCCCACGAAACAGGCCGCCGACAGCAGTGCCAGCACCAGCCCGGCCACCCGCACCCACCGCATCCTCACGTCCCGTTTGTACCCCCGGGCGGCAACCGGCAAGCGTGCGCCAAGGCCCTAGGCTGGCGCGCGTGGACGAGGCGAACGTGGCCCTCCGGCCGGCCACCGCGGACGACTTCTGGGTGTTCGAGCGGCAGGCCGTCGACCCGGACGCCGCCGGCACCTTCAACTGGTCCGGCTACCGCGACGTCCGCGCCACCCGGCGCCGCTTCGAGGAGAACGGCCTGATCACCCCCGACGGCGGCTGCCTGGTCGTGGAGCACGACGGCACCGCGGCCGGCACCGTCGTGTGGCGCAAGGTGGACTACGGCCCGCCGGCCTGGTGGTGCTGGAACATCGGCATCTCGCTGCTGCCCGACCAGCGGGGCAAGGGCGTCGGCACGATCGCCCAGAAACACCTCGTCGCCTACCTGTTCGACACCACCCCGGTCCAGCGCGTCGAGGCGTACACCGACGTGGAGAACGTCGCCGAGCAGCGCGCCCTGGAAAAGGCCGGCCTCACCCGCGAGGGCGTCCTGCGCGCCACCCAGTTCCGCGAAGGCCGCTGGCGCGATCTGGTCATGTACGCCATCGTCCGCCGCTAGTCCACCCGCCGGCTCAGATGGCGATGACGTCGAGGCCCGCGCTCTCGTACACGTCCGGGTGGGCGGTCACCACGTAGACGGCTTCGTCGTGGGCGACCGGAAGGGCGGCGCAGGCACGGCCGACGGTGCCGAGCAGATGCGCGGCCGCCGCCACCTCACGCCATTGACCGCCGTCGAGCGGCAACCACTCGGCGAACTGATGCTCGCCAAGGACCGCCAGCAACGACATGGCCTCTTTGTCGGCACCGTGAGCGGCCTCGACGAAGCAGAGGACAGGCAGCCCGAAACGCACTTTCTCGTCGCTCAGCTCCCTGATCAGCTCGCCCACCTCGAGCGAACGAGCCGCGTACAGCCGGATGGCGCTGGTGTCCAGCACCGCCCGCAACGTCACGCCGCGTCGAGGCGATCGAGGAACGCCGCGTGACGCCGCTCGCGCTCCTCGGGCGTCCACCGCGCGTCGGCGGCGGCCAGCCGCGCCCGCACGTGCTCCCGCACCCGCGCGACCTGCTCGGGCGTGGCCTGCTCGTAGGTCAACCCACGCAGCTCCTCCGGCAGCGCCGGCACCGGCTCGGTGGAGTGATCCTGAGTCGCCATGGCCACAGACTACCGGTCAACTCGCACACGACGCCAACGCCGTGGTGCCCGCGCGCCAACGACTGGACCATTGGGCGAAAGAATGTCCGCACTCCATGGCGCCCATTCCGCTCCGACAGGTTGCCATGTCGAAGTCTCGCATCACCATCTCGTTAGCGTCGAGCGCTCCGCCGACGATTCGCCCACCGGCTATCGGAATCAGCATTTGCGATCTGTCAATTGCCCCGACATAAACAGAGACGACAAGAGATACAGATTTGGGCTACCGCGATGCAGGCCGTGGTCCGGACCGCTGCTCCCGCGGCCTCACCCGTCCGCCGCTGGTTGTTCCTTGCTTTGCGGTTTCGGCTTGGCTTGTGGTTGCGGTTAGGTCGGCGCCTCCGGCGGGGCCTCCCAGGGTTTGGGGGATGTGGCTCGGCATGTGGGCGGTGCCATGATCGTTCGCCCGGAAACCACACGACACGCCGGGGAGAGCGCGGGTATCGGGCGAACGATCATGCGATGCGGCCGCCGCGGCCCCGCACCTCCCACGGGACGGGACAATCGGCTCAGGATCTGGAAGGCGTCGTGATCGTTAGCCCGGAACCCGTGTGACACGCCGGCGAGAACACGGGTTTCCGGCTAACGATCACCGAAGCGCCGTGGATACCGGACTTGCGAAGCCTTGCTTGGCCTCTGAGCCGCACGCGGTCTCAAACTCCGAAAGTCGAGAGGTTCAGATGGCCACGATCCACAAGACGGCCCGCCGTCTTGTGGATCGTCTGATCGGGGAGCGCTACTTGGCGTTGAAGTAGTTGGCGTCCGGGTGGTGTACCACGATCGCGTCGGTGGCCTGCTCCGGCACCAGCTGGAACTCCTCCGACAGCTGCACCCCGATCCGGTCCGCGCCCAACAGCTCGACCACCTTCGCCCGGTCCTCCAGGTCCGGGCAGGCCGGATACCCGAACGCGTACCGGCAGCCCCGGTAGTCGGTGCGCAGCAGGCCGGCCAGGTCGGCCGGGTCGGTGTCGGCGACCGTGCCGCCGCCGGGCAGGACCAGCTCGGTGCGTACGCGCTTGTGCCAGTACTCGGCGAGCGCCTCGGTCAGCTGCACCGACAGCCCGTGCACCTCCAGGTAGTCGCGGTACTCGTTGCGGGCGAACATCTTCGCCGTGTACTCGCTGATCGGCTGCCCCACCGTCACCAGCTGGAGCGCCACCACGTCCAGCCCCTCCGCGCGGGGGCGGAAGAAGTCGGCCAGGCACAGCCGCCGCTCCTGGCGCTGCCGCGGGAACGTGAAGCGGGCCCGCTCGGAATGCCCGTTTTCGTCCAGGATGACCAGGTCGTTGCCCTCCGAGTAGGCCGGGAAGTACCCGTAGACCACCGCGGCCTCCAGGACCTTGTCGGCGGTCAACCGGTCCAGCCAGTACCGCAGGCGGGGCCGCCCCTCGGTCTCCACCAGCTCCTCGTAGGTGGGGCCGGAGCCGCCGCGGGAGCCGCGCAGGCCCCACTGCCCCAGGAACGTGGCCCGCTCGTCCAGCAGCGCCGCGTAGTCCGCCAGCGCCAGCCCGCGCACCACCCGGGTGCCGAAGAACGGCGGCGCCGGCACGTCGACGTCGCGGGCCACGTCGGAGCGGACCGAGTCGTCGCTCAGCTCCGGCAGCGACTCGCTGACCATCGCCCGCTGCCGTTCGCGGCGCTCCCGGCGGGCGGCCAGCGCCGCCTCGCGGGCCGGGTCGACCATCGGCGCCTCGCCGCGCTTGGCGGCCATCACCCGCTCCATCAGGGACAGTCCCTCGAACGCGTCGCGGGCGTAGTGCACCTCGCCGGTGAACATCGAGCGCAGGTCGTCCTCCACGTACGCGCGGGTGAGCGCCGCACCGCCGAGCAGCACCGGCCACCGCTCCGCGACACCGCGGGTGGCCATCTCCTGGAGGTTCTCCTTCATGATGACCGTGCTCTTGACCAGCAGCCCGGACATGCCGATCGCGTCCGCCTGGTGCTGCTCGGCCGCGTCGAGGATCGCGTTGATCGGCTGCTTGATGCCGATGTTGACGACCTCGTACCCGTTGTTGGACAGGATGATGTCGACCAGGTTCTTGCCGATGTCGTGCACGTCGCCGCGGACGGTGGCCAGCACGATGCGGCCCTTGCCGCCGTCCTCGGCCTTGTCCATGTGCGGCTCCAGGTAGGCCACCGCGGTCTTCATCACCTCGGCCGACTGGAGCACGAACGGCAGCTGCATCTGCCCCGACCCGAACAGCTCGCCGACCACCTTCATGCCGTCGAGCAGGATGTCGTTGATGATCGCCAACGCCGACCGCGAGGTCAGCGCGTCATCGAGGTCGGCCTCCAGGCCGTTGCGCTCGCCGTCGACGATGCGCCGCTTGAGCCGCTCGTCCAGCGGCAGCCCGGCCAGCTCCTGCGCCCGCGTCGCCCGCGCCGACGCCACGTCGACACCCTCGAACAGCTCGATGAACCGCTGGAGCGGGTCGTAGCCCTCCCGCCGCCGGTCGTACACCAGGTCGAGCGCGACCGTGCGCTGCTCGTCCGGGATCTTCGACATCGGCAGGATCTTGCTGGCGTGCACGATCGCGCTGGTCAGCCCCGCCTCCACGCACTCGTGCAGGAACACCGAGTTGAGCACCTGGCGGGCGGCCGGGTTGAGGCCGAAGGAGACGTTCGAGATGCCCAGCGTGAAGTTCACCCCGGGGTACCGCTGGGCGATCTGCCGGATCGCCTCGATCGTCTCGATGCCGTCGCGGCGGGTCTCCTCCTGCCCGGTCGAGATCGGGAACGTCAGGCAGTCGACCAGGATGTCCGGCACCGCGAGCCCCCACCGGCCGGTGAGGTCGTCGATCAGGCGGGAGGCGACCCGCACCTTCCACTCCGCGGTACGCGCCTGCCCCTCCTCGTCGATGCAGAGCGCCACCACGCCGGCGCCGTGCTCCCGCACGATCGGCATCACCCGCGCGTACCGCGACTCGGGCCCGTCGCCGTCCTCGAAGTTGACCGAGTTGACCACGCAGCGGCCGCCGAGCATCTCCAGCCCGGCCTCGATGACAGCCGGCTCGGTCGAGTCCAGCATGATCGGCAGGGTGGAGGCGGTGGCGAAGCGGCCGGCCAGCTCGCGCATGTCCTCCGCGCCGTCCCGCCCCACGTAGTCGACGCACAGGTCGAGCAGGTGCGAGCCGTCCCGCGCCTGCCCCCGCGCGATCTCCACGCACGACTGGTAGTCACCGGCGAGCATCGCCTCGCGGAACGCCTTCGACCCGTTCGCGTTGGTGCGCTCACCCACCATCAGCACGCTCGCGTCCTGCGCGAACGGCACGTGGTGGTAGATCGACGACACGCCGGCCTCGGTGGTCGGCCGGCGTGGCGCGGCGTGCGCCCCGCCGAGGCGCTCCGACACCACCCGGACGTGCTCGGGCGTGGTGCCGCAGCAGCCCCCGATCAGCGACACGCCGTACTCGTTGACGAACCGGTCCAGCGCCTCCGCCAGCTCGTCCGGGGTCAGCGGGTAGCGCGCCCCGTCGGCCGTCAGCTCGGGCAGGCCGGCGTTCGGCATCACCGACAGCGGCACCCGCGCGTGCTGCGACAGGTAGCGCAGGTGCTCGGTCATCTCGGCCGGCCCGGTCGCGCAGTTGAGCCCGATCAGGTCGACGCCCAGCGGCTCCAGCGCGGTCAGCGCGGCGCCGATCTCGCTGCCCAGCAGCATCGTGCCGGTCGTCTCCACCGTCACGTGGCAGATCAGCGGCACGTGCCGGCCCGCCTCCGCGGCCGCCCGGCGCACCCCGATCACCGCCGCCTTGGTCTGGAGCAGGTCCTGGCAGGTCTCCACGATCAGCGCGTCGGCGCCGCCGGCGATCAGCCCGGCCGCGTTCAGCTGGTACGCGTCGCGCAGCGCCGCGTACGGCACGTGGCCGAGCGTCGGCAGCTTGGTGCCCGGCCCGATCGACCCGAGCACGAACCGCGGCCGCTCCGGCGTGGCGAACCGGTCGGCCGCCTCCCGCGCGATCCGCGCCCCCGCCTCCGACAGCTCGAAGATCCGGTGCGGGATGTCGTACTCACCGAGCGCGGCGAGGTTGGCGCCGAACGTGTTGGTCTCGACACAGTCCGCGCCGGCCGCGAAGTAGGCCTCGTGCACCTCCCGTACCACGTCCGGACGGGTCACGTTGAGCACTTCGTTACAACCCTCGAGACCCTGGAAGTCGTCGTCAACGTCCAGGTCAGCGGCCTGAAGCATCGTGCCCATCGCCCCGTCGGCGATGAGGATGCGGTCGGCGAGCGCGTCAAGCAGCGAGTTCGGCACGCTCCAAGGTTAGTGCCCCGCCATACCGCCGCGCGTCTTGGTTCGAGGCACGCTGGACACACCCTCGACCCGCCCGGCGGGGAAGGCTACCGAGTCAGGCCACGCTCAGGCACGTAGTCTGAGACCTGTGACCGAGTTTGACGGCCTGCCGGTGCTGCGCTCGCCCGTGGCCATCGCCGCGTTCGAGGGGTGGAACGACGCCGCCGACGCGTCCACGGCGGCGGTCGAGCACTTGGAACAGGTGTGGGAAGCCAAGCAGATCGCGGCGCTCGATCCGGAGGACTTCTACGACTTCCAGGTGAGCCGCCCCACCATCACGATGGCCGACGGCGAGACCCGCCGCATCGAGTGGCCCACCACCCGCTTCATGCGCGCCAACCCGCCCGGCACCGAGCGCGACGTGGTGCTCATCCGCGGCATCGAGCCGAGCATGCGGTGGCGCACGTTCTGCGAGCAGGTCCTCGAGCTGTGCCACAGCCTGGAGATCGAGCGGGTGGTGCTGCTCGGCGCCCTGCTGGCCGACGTCCCCTACACCCGCCCCCTGCCGATCAGCGGCAGCGCCTCCGACAAGGACGCCGCCGAGCGCTACCGCCTCACCCCCACCCGCTACGACGGCCCCACCGGCATCGTCGGCGTGCTCCAGGACGCCTGCACCCGCGCCGAGGTCGACGCCGTCTCCTTCTGGGTGCACGTGCCCCACTACGCCAACAACCCGCCCTGCCCCAAGGCCACCCAGGCGCTGCTGCACCGCGTCGAGGACGTGCTCGACCTCCCGGTGCCGATGGCCGACCTGGCCGAGGAGGCGGCCGAGTGGGAGCAGCGCGTGCGCGCCGCCGCCGAGCAGGACGCCGAGCTCGGCGAGTACGTGCGCGAGCTGGAGGAGCGCGTCGGCGACGCCGGCATCCAGCCCCTCACCGGCGACGAGATCGCCCAGGAGTTCGAAAAGTACCTGCGCCGCCGCGGCGGCTCCGCGGGCCCCACCGCCGGCTCCTGGTAAAACCCGCCAAGATTTGGGCTACCGCGACGTCCGCGGTGGTCCAGACCGTCGCTCCCGCGGCCTCACCCGTCCGCCGCTGGTCACGCTGACCCCTGGTCAACCGCTCCCCCGCGTCGACGACCGTCGGCGTGTCGGGTGCGGCGCGGCACAACCTCTAGGGCATCCTAGGAAACTATGAGTATCAACCCTGGCGCCGCGGAGTTCCCGCATCGGCAGATCGCGGCGCAGTTGCGGGAGCGGATCCGGCGCGGCGACTGGGCGCCCGGTGAGCGGCTGCCCTCCATCCCGGCCATCGCGGAGATGTTCGGGGTCGCCAAGCAGACCGTGCAGCGCACCGTCGACCAGCTGCGGGTCGAAGGGTTGCTGATCACCAAGCCCGGGTCCGGCACCTACGTGCGGGGCACCCGCCGGCGGCTCAACCGGCTCTCCCGCGGCCGCTACGGCGCCCACCGCGGCTACCACGCCGACCTCGCCGCCCGCTACCGCCAGCACCTCACCGAGGTGGGTCGCGCCCCCGCGCCGCCCGAGGTGGCCGACGCGTTCGGGATCCGCGACGGCGCCGACCTCGTGGTCCGCCGCTACATCGTGCGCACCGACGACGTGCCGGTCGAGGTGGGCGCCTCCTGGTTCCGGGTGGACGACGCCGCCGGCACCGGCCTGGAGCGGCGCGAGGCCTTCGGCCGCCCGCTCTACCAGGAAGCCGAGGAGGTCACCGGCCGCCGGTACGTCTCGGCCACCGACACCATCAGCGCCCGCCAGCCCAGCCGCGAGGAGGCGGAGATCCTCCAGATCCGGCCGGACACGCCGGTACTGCACCTGCTGCACGTGGCGTACGACGAGGACCACCGGCCGATCGAGGTGGCCCAGGCGACCTGGCCCGGCCCGATGACGACCCTCACCGAGGAGTACAAGATCCCCGCCCCGACACCCGACCCCGACCCGGATCCGGGCCTGGCGCTCGGCTAGAGCTTCGGAGCCAGGGCTGGCCGCGGTCCCGAAACCTCGACGACCTCACCCTAAGCAACCGCCGCGACCGCGCGAACGGCGTCACGCCGCTGCGGCGGCTACTGCTGGTGACGGCGCCTCGATTTGGTCTGTCTCCATCGCGTCAGCAACGGGCATTGCGGACAACTGACCCTCGCGGGGTAACGCCCCCGGGTGCGCGACCCTGATCCCAAAAGTCGCTAGAGGCGCACGCCGAGCAGCGCGTCGACGGTGCGCGCCATCAGGGCGGGCGCGTCGGCGTCCTCGGCCGAGCCCGCTCCGGCCAGAGCGCGGTCGGCCCACTCGTCGACGAGCGCGAGCGCGCCCGGAGTGTCGAGATCGTCGGCCACCCTGGCCCGTACCCCGGCCAGGAGATCGGCCCCCGACGGGCCGCTGCCGGCCGCGGCGGCCGAGCGCCACCGGGTCAGCCGCTGCTGTGCGATCTTGAGCAGGTCGTCGGTCCACTGGCGGTCGGCGCGGTAGTGGTCGGCGACCAGCGCCAGGCGCAGCGCCATCGGGTCGACGCCGTCGGCCCGCAGCCGCGACACGAAGACCAGGTTGCCCTTCGACTTCGACATCTTCTCGCCGTCGAGGCCGATCATGCCGGCGTGCACGTAGTGCCGCGCGAACGGCGCCGCGCCGGTGAGGGTCTCGGCATGCGCGGCGGAGCACTCGTGGTGCGGGAAGAGCAGGTCGTTGCCGCCGCCCTGCACGTCGATGGTCTCGCCGAGCAGGTCGAGCGCGATCGACGCGCACTCGATGTGCCAGCCCGGCCGGCCCGGCCCGAACGCCCCGCCGGCCCACGCCGGCTCGCCCTCGCGGGCGCCGCGCCACAGCAGCGGGTCGAGCGGGTCGCGCTTGCCGGCCCGCTCCGGGTCGCCGCCGCGCTCGGCGAAGAAGGCGATCATCTGCTCGCGGGACAGGTTGGACTCGTACCCGAAGTCGGGCGCGGCGGCGATGTCGAAGTAGACGTCGCCGGTGCCGTCGTCGAGGCGGTACGCCGCGCCGCGGTCGACCAGCGCCGCCACCTTCTCCACGATGGCCGGGATCGACTCGACCGCGCCCACGTAGTGCGCCGGCGGGATCATCCGCAGCGACTCCATGTCTTCGCGGAACAGGGCCGTCTCGCGCATGGCGAGCACGATCCAGTCTTCGCCGTCGCGGGCCGCGCGCTCGAGCAGCGGGTCGTCGATGTCGGTCACGTTCTGCACGTACGTGACGGAATGCCCGGCGTCCCGCCACGCCCGCTGCACCAGGTCGAACGTGATCATGGTGGCGGCGTGGCCGAGGTGCGTCGCGTCGTAGGGTGTGATGCCGCACACGTACATGCCGCGCGCGGCGGACCGGCCGCCCGAGAGGTGCACGCCGCGGCGCGCCGAGTCGAACAACGCGAGGGGCTGGCCGCTACCCGGCAGCCGCGGCACCTCGTGGCCGGTCCAAGAGTCCATGACGGCCAGCCTATCCAGCGCGCCGGCCGGTCTAGCTCTTGCGGCCCTCCACCGCCAGGCCGACACCCAGCCCGACCATCGTCAGGCCGGCCGCCCCGCCGACCATGTCGAGGCGCCGCGCCGAGCGGGCGAACCAGGCGCGCGCGGTGCCGGCCGCCAGCCCCCACACGGTGTCGGAGGCGAGCGCGATCAGCGCGAACACCCCACCCAGCACCACCATCTGGAGCTCCGCGTGCCCGGCCGCCGGATCGACGAACTGCGGCAGGATCGCCGCGAAGAAGACCACCGTCTTGGGGTTGGTGACGCCCACCACATACCCCTGGAGGAACGTGCGCCGCCCCGCCACCGGCGCCGCCTTCGCCGCGAACGCCTCGCGCAGCGCCTTGCGGTGCCGGATCGCCTGGACGCCGAGGTAGATCAGGTAGGCGGCGCCGGCCAGCTTCATCGCGGTGTAGACGACCGCGGAGGTCTGCACGATCGCGCCCACGCCGACCGCGACGAGCACCGCGGCCGTGAAGCTGCCGCACGCCCCACCGGCGATGCTGGTGAACGCGACGAGGCGGCCGTACGCCAGCGCGCGGCTGATCGCGAAGAGCACGGCCGGGCCGGGCACGACGATCAGCAGCAGGGCGGCCAGCGAGAACGTCAACAGGTGTTCGGGCGACGGCATAGGCCGAGGCTACCGTGCCGCCGCGGGTCGACTGGCGGACCCGGCGCGCAGGACGTAGGCAGGGACCATGCACACGATCACGCTCGACGAGATCGAGGGCTGGACCGGCCAGCCGCTCGTGGTGTTCGTCGGGGTCAGCACGGGTGGCTCGCTCGCGCACGCCGTGTTCGACCGGTGGGCGGCCGCGCTGGACCGGCCGTGGCGGCTGCGCGGCCTCGACCTGCCCATCGACACCCCGCCCGAGACTTACCGGCGGTTCCTCGCCGCCGTGCGCGGCAACGCCGCGGTCGCGGGCGCCGTCGTCACCGCCCACAAGCTGCGCCTGTACCGCGCCTGCGCCGCCGGCATCACCCTCGGCGACGACCTCGTCGAGGTCACCCGCGAGGTCAACACCCTCGCCGCGCGGGACGGCCTCGTCCAGGGGTACGCCCGCGACGCGCTCGCCCTCTCCCACGTGCTGCCGCCGGCGACGGACGTGCTGTGCCTCGGCGCCGGCGGTGCCGGGACCGCGCTGCTGCTCGCGCTCCAGGGCCGGGACACGGCCAGCGCCACGTTCGCCGACACGTCGCCGGAGGCCCTCGACGACCTGCGCGCGGTCGCCGAACGGGCCGGCGCCAACGGGGCGCGGCTGGCCTACGTGCCGGTGCGGGGGCCCGGCGACTGCGACGCGCTCGTCGCCGGCCCGCCCGCCCCGGGGCTGGTCGTCAACGCCACCGGGCTGGGCAAGGACGCGCCGGGCAGCCCGGTGACCGACGCCGCGCCGTTCGGGCCGTCCACATTGGCGTGGGACTTCAACTACCGGGGCGGGCTGGAGTTCCTGCGCCAGGCGGCCGCGCGCCGGGCACCCACGGTGGACGGCTGGGACTACTTCGTCGCCGGCTGGACCGGCTGCCTGACCGCGATCGCGGACGTGCCGTTCACCGCCGGGGTCCTGGCCGACTTCGCCGCGGCCGCCGCCCCGTACCGTCCGGAGGAGAGGCGATGATCGACGTTCCCCAGTCCGAACTGGACGACCTGCGCGACCGGCTGCGCCGCACCCGGTGGCCGGAGCCGGAGACCGTCGACGACTGGTCGCAGGGCGTCCCGCTGGCGTACCTGCGCGACCTGTGCGACCACTGGGCCACCGGGTACGACTGGCGCCGCGCCGAGTCGCGGCTCAACGCGATCCCCCAGCTACGCGTGGAGATCGGCGGCCTGGGCATCCACGTGCTGCACGCCCGCTCGCCCCACCCGGACGCGCTGCCGCTCGTGCTCACCCACGGCTGGCCGGGCTCCGTCCTGGAGTTCCTGAAGGTGATCGGGCCGCTGACCGACCCGCCCGACCCGGCGGACGCCTTCCACGTCGTGTGCCCGTCCCTGCCCGGGTACGGCTTCAGCGACAAGCCCACCGCGCCCGGCTGGGGCGTCCAGCGGATCGCGGCGGCCTGGGCCGAGCTGATGGCGCGGCTCGGCTACACCCGGTACGGCGCGCAGGGCGGCGACTGGGGCACCAGCGTCACCACCAGCCTCGCCCAGCAGGACGCCGCGCACCTGGCCGGCATCCACCTCAACCCGCCGATCGCCGCGCCCGACCCGGCCACGTTCGGCGACCTGACCGACCGCGAACGGGAGAGCCTGGCCGCGCTGGAGAACGCCCAGCGGTGGGAGGACGGCTACTCGATGGTGCAGGCGACCCGCCCGCAGACCGTTGGGTACGGCCTGGTCGACTCCCCCGCCGGCCTGTGCGGCTGGATCGTGGAGAAGTTCCGGGCGTGGAGCGACTGCGATGGCCACCCGGAGAACGTCTTCACCCGCGACGAGATGCTCGACGACGTCACGCTGTACTGGCTGACCGGCACGGCCGCCTCCGCCGCCCGGCTCTACTGGGAGAGCATCCGCCAGGTCCAGGAGTGGTTCACCAAGTCCACGACGGACACGGTGGACGTGCCGACCGGCTGCTCGGTGTTTCCCAAGGACCTGCCCCGCCCGTCGCGACGGTGGGCGGAGAAGCGCTACACCGACATCCGGTTCTGGAGCGAGCCGGAGCGGGGCGGCCACTTCGCCGCGCTCGAACGGCCGGAACGCTTCGTCGAGGACGTGCGGGCGTTCTTCAGGCTGGTCCGCTGACCGGCTCCAGGGCCGCCCGGAAGCGGGCCGGGGTGTCGTGCTTTTCGATGGCGGTGGCCAGCTCCCCGGCGCGGACCCGGGCGGACTCGGCGGCCAGGGCGCGCCGGACGGCGGCCCGGATCGCGGCCCCGGACGCCCGGCCGCCGCGCAGCAGCCAGCCCGCGCCGGCCCGCTCCACAAGGGACATGTTCAGGTACTGGTCGAGGTTGTCGCAGATGCCGAGCACCGGCACCCCGGCCGCCAGGGCCTGGTAGGCGCTCGGGCTGCCGCCGTTGCCGATCGCCAGGCGGGCGCGCGGCAGCATCTTGGCGGCCGGCAGCATCGCGGCCACGCGCGCGTTGGCCGGCACCCGCGGCGGCGCGGGCCGGCCGGCCGTGGCGGCGACCACGGTGACCGGCAGGCCGGCCAGCGCGCGCAGCACCCGGGCCAGCAGCGGGGCACGCCCGGAGCTGCCCGGCGTCACGTACACGACCGGGCGGTCCGCCGGCAGCCCGTCCCACCACGGTGGGCAGGGCAGGTCGGGCGACCAGGTGACCGGTCCCACGAAGCGGTGCGTGGCCGGCAGCCCCGCCACCGGCACCAGCTCGGGCAGGTCGGCGTAGAGGGTGGTGTCGGCCCGGGTGTACGCGTCCCGGACGTCGGCCGGGCCGGGCGGCAGGCCGTGGCGGCGCCGCAGCTCGCGGAACACCCCGCCGTGCCACCGGCTCACCGCCTCCCGGCCGCGGTCGAAGAGGCGCTGCGCGAGCCGCACCCCGACCAGGCGGGTCAGCGTGATGTCCGGCACCGGCGGGAGCACCCGCGCGTACGGGCTCCAGTAGGCGTTCGTCACGGCCAGGTACGGCACGCCGGCCAGCCGCGCGCTCACGTCGAGCGACAGCCGGAAGTCGCCGACCACCACGTCGGGCCGGAACCGTTCGATGAGCGCCAGGTCGTCGGCGACGTACCGGCGCAGGTCCGACCCCCGGTAGAGGGGCGTGCCCCGGGCCAGCGCGCGGGCGAAGCGGGCGGCGGGGATCGTGCGGATCGGCAGGTACGCGCGCGGCGGCGCGCCGGTCAGCCCGTTGTAGCGGGGGTCCCAGGCGTGGCACACCTCGTAGGCGGCCGGGTCGAGGGCCCGCGACAGCGCGAGGCTCCGCGTCACGTGCGCGAGCGTGACCGCCTCCGCGACGAAGAGCACCCTCCTCATGGGACGGCGGTCCCGGCCTCGCCGCGGCGCAGGGCGGCGATCAGGTCGGCGTGCTTGGCCTCGATCAGGGGGCGCTTGAGCTTGCCGGTGTGGGTCAGCTCCTCGGCCCGGCCCGGCTCCCACCGCTCGGCGAGCACCGCGAACCGGGCGATCCGCTCGCCGGCCGGCAGCCGCGTGTTGGCCGCGGCCACCACCGCCGCCACGTCGTCGACGGTCCACCGGTCCGGCGGCGCGGCGACGACCAGGAGCGCGTGCGGGTCGGGCTCGCCGGCGCCGACCACGCAGGCCTGGTCGACCAGGAGGTTGGCGCGCAGGTGGCTCTCCACCCGCGTGGCCGGCACCGGCTGGCCGCCGGCGAGCCGGAAGACCTCCTCCCGCCGGCCGTGCACGCGCACGTACCCGTCGCCGTCGATCGTGCCGAGGTCACCGGTGTGCACCCAGCCGTCGCCGTCCACATGGGAGGGTGTGTCGACGTACCCGAGCATCCGGCTGCCGGAGCGCACGAGCAGCTCGCCGTCGCCGGCGGTGCGCACCTCGACGCCGGGCAGCGCGCGCCCCGCCGTGCCGATCCGGATCCGGTCCGGGTGGCCGCAGGTGGCCGCGGAGACGAGCTCGCTCTGCCCCCAGCCCTCGACCAGCGGCACGCCGGCGCCGACGAAGTACTCCTGGACGGGCTCGGCGAGCGCCCCGCCGCCGCTGAACGCGAACCCGCACTCCTCCAGCCCGGCGAGCGCGCCGGCGGCGTAGAGCTTCTCCCACACCCGCAGCACCCCGCCGAAGAACTGCGGCCGCACCTCCGGCAGGTAGGCGGGCAGGCGGCTCGGGTCGGGGCACAGGTGGACGGTGCCGGCCCGCACCAGCGGGTACCAGGTGGTGACGAACCGCTCGGTGGCGTGCGCCCGCGGCAGGTACGCCAGGAACCGGGTGCCCGGCGCCACCGGCCGGAAGCGGGCGAACGACTCGGCGTGCCACAGCACGTTGGCGTGCGTGTGCTGGACGCCCTTGAGCCCGCCGGTGGTGCCGCTGGTGTAGTTGACCGACACGACGTCGTCCGGGCGCGCGGCCCGCCGGAGCCGGTCGAACGCGCCGCCGTCGCCGCCGCGGCCGGCCACGACCCGCGCCCAGCCGCCGTCGTCCACCACGACGACGCGCGGCGCGCCGGCGGGTGTCGCGGAGGCCAGCCGGGCGGCGGCGGCACCGTCCTCGACGACGGCGAGCCGGATGCCGAGGGTACGCAGCACAGTGGACAGCTGCGCGTCGGTGAAGCTGTCGAACAGGCACACCGGCACCGCCCGCGCGTGCAGCAGCGCGAGGTCGGCGACCGCGAGCTCGGGCCGGTTGGACATGAGCAGGCCGACCCGGTCGCCGGGGCGTACGCCCGCCTCGACCAGGCCGAGCGTGGCGGCCTCGACCTCGGCCCGGTACTCCCGCCAGGTGTACGCCCGCCACTCCTCGCCGTCGCGCCATTTCAGCGCGGGCCGGTCCGGGTGGTCGCGGGCGTTGTCGTGGAACGCGTCCAGCAGCGTCCGCCCCGCCACCGCCCGGGTGATCTCCGCCGCCTCGCGGCGAGCCCCGTTGTTCACTCTGCCTCCAGGTTCGCTCGCTCGCGCGGCGCTGAAGGCGACGTCTTCCTCCGCCGCCCCGAAACCCCGACTTCGTCGGCGGGACGGCTCCGTCCAGACGCCGCCGCGCCAGCTCCCTCGCTCACTGTCCCTCCTGGATGGTCGTGAACGTCTGCCACGGCCGGCGCAGCGCCCGCACGGCCGGTGGCGGCGCCGTCGAGAGCCGGAACACGAAGACCGGCCGGGCCTTGGCCGGCACGTCGAAGGCGGCGCGCAGCAGGCCGCCCATCCACGCGACGGCCCGCTGCTCGGACGGCGTGAAGCCCTCGCCGCGAAACGCCTCCAGCCGCAGCAGCTCCAGGGTGCTCACCGTCCACGGGTGCACGGCCACGCCGGCCCGGGTGGCCTCCAGCCACAGCCGCTGGGTGGCCCGGCCGGCGGCGACCATGGCGTCCGGTGTGGACCCGGCGGTGGTGTACAGGCAGCAGACGTGCGAGCAGCCGCGCACCAGCGCCCGCGCGGTGTCGCCGAGCCGGGCGGCGGGCAGCAGCCGGCGCACCCAGGGCAGGCGGCGCAGCACCGGCAGCAGCGCGCGGGTGGCTGCGGGCAGGTCGAGCGAGCGCACGTCGAGGCCGTCGAGCCGGCCCCGCGCCTCCCGCTCGGACCAGCGGATCTCCCGCACCATGTCGTCGAACATGGCGCGGTGTCGCATCCGCACCGCGTCGGCGAGGCCGAGCGCCTCGGCCACCACCCGCTTGCCGTCCGGGTCGGAGACGGCGCTGACCGCGCTGGACGGGTCGGCGGCCGAGGCGGCGGCGGCGAGCCGGCGCACCCGCTCGTCGTCGAGCGGCGGTCCCTTGTGGAGGCGGCGGTTGGTGACCCGCTCCGGCACCGCCGCGGCGAGCGGCTCGGGCGCGGCGTCGCGGCGGCCGGTGAAGGTGAACACGACCGTGCCCTCGCGGACCGCCACCGTGTGGTCCAGCCCGCGGGCCCGGGCGGCGACCGCGACGTTTTCGGCGAAGCAGCCGACCGCGAACGCCGAGGCGTACCCGCCGACGTCGAGGAAGCTGCCCCGGGCCGGGTCGGCGCCGACCTCCAGCCGGTCGCCGGCCACGGTCACCCGCCACGGCTGGGCGTTGCCGCCGGACGGCGCGGCGACGCCGGCCGCGCAGAGGTCCGCGATCTCCTCGCGGGTCAGGCTCGTCGTCACTGCCGCGTCCTCCTCAAGGCGGCCTCGACCGCGGCGCCGATGGCGGCGAGCGGTCCCGGCGCGAGCATCTCGAAGTGTCCACAGGGGACGTGGTGGCTCTCCACCCGCCCGGACACGTAGGGCGTCCAGTCGCCCCGGGTCGTCGCGAACAGCAGCAGGTCGCCGTCGAAGACCTCGGGCGTGAACGCCGCGGCCAGCCTGGTGTGGTGGGTGGCCGCCGCCAGCAGCGCGGCCACCGTGTCACCGTCGAGGTGGGACAGCCCGGGTATCCGGTCGGGGACCTCGGGCGGGGCGGCGTGCGGGTAGGCGTCGAGGATCGCCAGCAGGCCGACCCGCTCGCCGGCGGCCCGCAGCGCGGTGGCGGCGGCGTGCGCGAGGTAGCCGCCGAACGACCAGCCCAGCAGGTGGTACGGCCCGGCGGGCCGGATCGCGCGGATGCGGGCGGCCAGGGTGGCGGCGAGCGCGCCGACGCCACGCGCCGGCTCACCGTCCGGGAGCTGGAGGCCGTACACCGGGCGGCGCGGGTCGAGGTGGTCGCGGAGCCCGGCGTAGCACCAGGCGAGCCCGCCGGCGGGCGGCAGGCAGAAGATCGGGGCGAGGTCGCCGGCCGCCCGGATCGGCAGCACGCCGGCGCGCCGCCCGCCGCCGGCGGCCAGCCCCGCGACGGTGGGTGTCTCGAAGACGTCGTGGACGGTCATCGACAGGTGGCGGGCGAGCCGGGCGGCGTGCAGCGAGTCGCCGCCGAGGTCGAAGAAGTCGTCGTCCGGGCCGACCCGCTCCAGGCCGAGCAGGTCCGCGACGACCCGGCACAGCTCGGCCTCCAGCGCCGAGGCCGGCGCTCGGCCGGGCGCGCCGGTCGGGGGCGGCGGCAGCGACCGGTGGTCGAGCTTGCCGTTGGGCGTCAGCGGCAGCCGGTCCAGCGCCACGACCGCCGCCGGCACGAGGTGGCCGGGCAGCGAGCGGGCCGCGAAGCGGCGCAGCGCCCCGCCGTCGACGGTGTGGCCGGGAGCCGGCACGGCGTAGCCCACGAGGCGGCGGTCGCCGGGCCGGTCCTCCCGCACCACCACGGCGACCCGCGCCACCGCCGGGTGCGCGGCCAGCGCGGCCTCGACCTCGCCCGGCTCGACCCGGTGCCCGCGCACCTTCGCCTGGCGGTCGACCCGCCCCAGGAAGTCGAGCTGCCCGTCCGGCCGCCACCGGGCCAGGTCGCCGGTGCGGTACATCCGGGAGCCCGGCGGGCCGAACGGGTCGGCGACGAACCGCTCCGCCGTCCGGCCGGGCCGGCGCAGGTAGCCGTGTGCCAGGCCGGCGCCGGCCAGGTACAGCTCGCCGGCGACACCGGGCGGCAGCGGCCGCAGGGCGGCGTCCAGCACGTACGCGCCGGTGCCGGCGATCGGGCGGCCGATCGGTGGCGCGCCGTCCTCTATGGACAGTGGCTGGCTCATGGTGGCGCAGACGGTCGCCTCGGTGGGACCGTAGGCGTTGACCATGCGCCGGCCGGGCGCCCACCGGGCCACCAGCTCGGGCGGGCACGCCTCGCCGGCCACGACGAGCGTGGCGGTCTCCGGCAGGTCACCGCGCCGCAGGGTGGCCAGCACCGACGGCGGCAGCGTCACGTGCGTCACGTCGGCACCGTCGAGCGGCGCGATCACGAGCGTCGCGCCGGCGACCAGCGTGGTCACCACCTCGGCGACCGCCGCGTCGAAGCTCGGCGAGGCGAACTGGAGCACCCGGCCGCCGGGCGCGATCCCGAACCGCTCGATCTGCGCGGCCGCCAGCCCGGCCAGCCCGCGGTGCGGCACCAGCACGCCGTTGGGCCGGCCGGTGCTGCCCGAGGTGTAGACGAGGTACGCCGGGTCGTCCGGCCCCGGCGGCGGCGAGGGCGGTGGGGCGGGAGCGTCGCGGACCGCGCGGACCCGCGGCGGGGTGAGCGTCAGCACCGGGCCGGCGTCGGCGAGCAGGGCCGCGATCCGCTCCGCCGGATAGTCCGGGTCGACCGGCAGGTACACGGCGCGGGCGCGCATGACGCCGAGCATGCCCACGACGTTTTCCACCCCGCGCGGCGCGCGCAGCGCCACCACCGCGCCCGGCCGGACGCCGGCGCCGGCGAGGTGGTGCGCCAGCCGGTCGGCCCACGCGTCGAGGGCGGCGTAGTCGAGCCGGCGCGGGCCGTCGACCACCGCGACCGCGCCCGGCGTCGCGGCGGCCCGCCGGGCGACGAGCTCCGGGAACGACACCGCCCGGACCGGGGTGCGCCCGCCCGCCGCGGCGGCCGTCCACGGCGGACGGACGGCGGTGGGGTCGGCGGGGCCGCGCGCCGGGCCGGAAGGCGCACGCGGGTCGAGGTCGCCGACCCGCCGCTTCGGGTCCTCGGCCGCCGCGGCGAGCAACCGCAGCAGGGCGTCCAGGTGCGCGGCGACGCCGTCCGGGCCGTAGCCGCGGCCGGTCACGTCGACCTGCGTGCCGCGCCCGTCCGGCCGCCCGAAGGCGAACACCGCCAGGTCGCCAGACGGCCCGTTGGCGAGGTTGTGCCGCACCGCCGGGTGGCCGCCGAAGCGCAGCCCGTCTTCGAAGGACATCACGTTGACGGCCGGGCCGAGAAAGCCGGTGTCACCGGTCACATCGAGGTCGCGCCGCAGGTCCTCGTACCGGTACCGCTGGTGCGCCAACGCCCGCCGCACCTCGCCGGACACCTGGTCGACCAGCTCCAGCACGGGCGTGCCGGGGCGCACGGTGAGGCGCAGCGGCACCACGTTCGCCGCCTGGCCGGGCGTGCGGCGGGCCAGCGGGGTGGTGCGGGCGGCGACGGGCAGCGCGAGCAGCACGTCGTGCTCGCCGGTCACCCGGTACAGGTACGCCGCCACCGCGGCGATCACCAGCCGGGACCAGCCGACCCCGGCCCGCGCCGCCGCGGCCGGCAGGTCGGGCAGGAAGCCGGTCCGGGTGACCGCGGCCCCCGGGGTGCCGCGCCCGGGCGGGGCCGGCGGCTCCGGGCGGCCCGCCAGCCGCTCCAGCCAGTACGCCCGGTCACGCCCGCGCTCGGCGGACTCCTGGTACGCGGCCTGCTCGGCCAGCAGGTCGGGCAGGCGTCCGAACCCGGACGGCGGGACGGGTAGGCCGCCGGCCAGCGCGGTGTAGACCTCGGCCAGCCGGGCCGTGGTCAGCACCACGCCGTAGTAGTCGGTGGCCGCGTGGTGAAAGCGCTGGTACCACCAGAAACGGTCGGCGGCGACCCGGAGCAGCGCGAACGTGGCCGGCTCGGCGGACGGCCGGTCGAGGTCGGCCCGGGTCCACGCGACCGCGGCCGCCTCGCCGGGCAGGTCGACGAAGGGCAGGTCGCGCTCGGTGTACCCGACGAGGGTCTGCTCGGGGGTCTCGCCCGCGAACCGCGATCGCCAGGCGTCGGTCTCGGCGAGGACGACCCGCCACGCCCGCTCCATCAGCGCCCGGTCGACCGGCCCGCGGATCTCCAGGTACTCCGCGAGGGTGGCGGCCCGCCCGGTGGGGTCGAGCCGGTCGGCGAGCCAGAGCCCCTGCTGCGCGGCGGACAGCGGAAACCGCGCGCCGCCGACGGCGCCGTGGCCCTCCCCCATGGCCCGCCACGCTACCTCCCCCGTGCGACACCGCCACTCAGTCGGCGACGCGCATGCTGAGCTGGGTCTCCCACTTGGTCTTGCGCGGCTCGACGCGCGGGTCGGTGAGGTAGGCCTCGTACCGGCAGCCGAAGGCGTCACCCTCCGCCGTCTCCCGGCGGTCGAGCGCCACCCCGTTGTCGCGGACCCACTGGAGCAGCGTCTTGTTGGCCCGCAGCGAGTGGTTGCGGTAGGTCAGCGTGGCGTACCGGCCGGCGGGCAGGGTGCCCGCGCGCACCCGGTCGGCGGCGTGCGGGGGCCGCTCCGCCGTGACCGCGCCGACCTCGATGTCCATCGGGCCGGCCATGTCGATGACGTGCAGCCGGAAGAAGAGCGGGCCGGCGTCGCGCCCGTCCAGCCACGCGACGAGGTCGTCCATGAGGGTGTCGCGCACCCGCAGCATGCCGCGAAACGGGGTGACCACGCGGATCCCGACGTACGGGACGGCGGGCCGCTCCTCGACCCTCGGTGGGGTGATGAGGTCCACAGGAGACTCCTCAGGGTTTTCCGCGGATGTCGTAGCGCAGCACGAGGAACGGCAGCCCGAAGACCCAGAAGGCGTGCTCCGCGCGGAGCTCACCGTCGCGCACGTAGACCTCCAGCCGTTCGGCGAAGCCGTGCACGGCGAGCGTGGTCAGCTCCCCCGACTCCGGGTCGATGTGGGTGAGGTAGTGGCCGGGCTGGTCGAGGTCGCTGCGGCTGGTCAGCACAAGACCGCCGCCGGGGCGCGCCTCGGGCACCAGTGTGGCCGTGAAGCTGGCCCGCGGCAAGGGAAACCCGACGCTCACGTAGCCCCGCCCGGCGTGCCGGTAGGTGGTGTAGACGCCGACGTAGATCGGCTCGTCG
The DNA here is from genome assembly GCF_059359075.1 of Phytohabitans sp. LZ39. Taxonomy (NCBI): domain Bacteria; kingdom Bacillati; phylum Actinomycetota; class Actinomycetes; order Micromonosporales; family Micromonosporaceae; genus Phytohabitans; species Phytohabitans sp. LZ39. The sequence goes on from NZ_JCADBM010000007.1 coordinate 149,106, forward strand.
GTGTCGGCGAACGAGCGGATCCACCCGCGGATCCCCACGACGCCGTCGCCTTCCGGGCTGATCGTGTCGATCCGGCTGCGGATGCCGCGCTGCGTCTCCCGCTGGTTCATCGGCACGTTGGCCTGGCCGAGCGGGCGGGCCAGCAGGCTGCGGTAGAGCAGGTAGCCGGGCCGCACCCAGAGCCGCCACTCGGGCACGATGTCCAGCGCGAAGCGGGTGGTGTGCTCGTAGAACTCGCGCACCCGCGGGTCGACGCCGGCCGGGTCGAAGCCGGGGCCGGACAGGTCGTCGAAGTCGGCCACGATGCCGACGTCCGGGGCGTCCGCGCGGAAGTCGCCGCCGATCGCGGCGGCGAGGTCGCGCACGTAGCCGGTGCCGACGTAGCGGGTGCGGGCGGCGAGCGGCACCACGAACGGGAGGTCCGCGGCCGCCACCCGCTCCGCCAGCAGGCTCACCTGCGGGTCGCGGAAAATCAGGGCCGAGGCCGTCCGGTACACCAGGACGGTCGCCGCGGCCGCGACGGCACCGGGCGCGGACCACCACAGGGAGAGCGCGAGCCCCACGGCGACGCCGGCGACCGGGCCGAGGAGCACCTTCTGCGGCCGGACGCCGAGGAGCCCGACCACCACGCCGGTGCCGGCGGCGACGAGCAGCGGTCCGGCGCCGAGCCGGCCGGCCAGCCAGCCGAGCGGCGCGGCGAGCGCGACGCTCGTCGCGATCCGCGCCCACAGCGCCGGGATCCGCCCGGGCCGCTGCCGGGCCCGGGCGGCGGCCTCGACGGCGGCGAGCCCGGCCGCGCCGGCGACGCCCCCGCCCCAGTGCCCGGCCAGCGCGGCGCCGCCCAACGCGCCGAACACCACGGCGAACCCGACGGCCCCGGCTTTCTCGTGTGCCACGGGCGGCAATCTACCCCGGAAAACAGGCGTGGCGGCGGGGCCGACCGGGCAGACTCAGGCATGGCGTCCTACACGGTCAACCCCGATGCGGTGGCCCGGGCCCGCGAGCTCATCGAGGCCCGGCAGTACGTTCTGGACAGCGACTGGGGCGACGCGCAGCCGGCCGCAGCCGCGCAGAACGCGTACCTGGAGTCGCACTCCTGGGAGGACTACGCGCGCTGGCACCTCGGCCTGACCGACGGCGCGGCCGACGAGACCAAGGCCCGCTACGCGTTCGTGTACGGCGACTTCCGCCGCGTGCACCGCACCGCGCTCATCGCCTGCGTCTACCGGGCCTCGGAGTGGCGCCACAAGGACGTGGAGCTGGCCGCGCACGACCTGCTCCAGCTGCTGGACGCGAAGAGCGGCTAAGGCTCCACGGTTTCGTCCGAGGTGCGGTGGTCGATCCGCAGGCCGGGCGCGGGTTCGGCGTACTCCTCGCGGGCGTCGGACTCGTCGAGGATCGCCTCGGCCTGCGCCTCTGGGTCGGCGCTGCCCGCCTCCCGCTCCTCGGGCAGCAGGTGCTCGGCCCGCCGCTCGACGCGCTCAGGTTCGCTCATCCGCCTGCCATACCCCGGGTGGCACCGGGCCAACCGTGGCGCCCCGCCGCGCGGGCGGGGCGCCACTACCTGATCGGCGGATCAGGTGTACGGGAGCCGCAGCACCGACTGGTTGCCGGCACCGAGCGTGGTGGGCGCGTTGCCGATCGCGCTCCACACCTCGACCCGCACGGTGCCGTTGCCCAGGTCGCCGAGCGCGCCGGTGGCCGACGCCAGCCCCGCGGCCTGGGTGTAGTGCTCGTAGCCGGTCACCGGGTCGGTGGCGAAGTAGCGGTAGGTCTCCACCCGCTCGAAACCGCCGTTTCCGGTCAGGTCGTAGGAGACCCGCACCTGCGTGCCGTTGCCGACCGCGCCGCCCGCGTCGAGGAACAGGTCGAACCCGGTCGCCCCGCCGTTGTACGCCATCGTCAGCCCGGTCGCGGTGAAGGTGACCGGGTTGGCCGGCGTGCCGTCGTGGTTGGTCCCGCCGGCGGAGGGGACCGTGACCGTGCTCGCGGTGCCGGCCCCGGCGAGCCCGCCGCCGCTGAGCAGGTAGCGGGTAGGCGACCCGGTGGGCGGCGCGGTGGTCGGCGGCGCGGTGGTCGGCGGTGCCGTCGTGGGCGGTGCGGTGGTGGGGGGTGCCGTCGTGGGCGGGTTCGTGGGGTTGCTCCCGCCCCCGCCGCTCCACGAGAACGCCCCGGTGGTCACCGTCCGCCTCGCCGGCACGTTCACCGTGACCCCTGTGGAAAACGCCACGGTGATCGGCGAACCGGTCACATTCGACGCGACGTACGTGCGGGCGCCGTTCTTCACGAACGTGGCCGACAGCGGGTGGTTAGCCGACACCGACGTGTCCACCGTGCCCAGTGCGGCGAGGTTGCGGATCCAGTGGAACGTGTGCGCCTTGCTCTCCCCCTCCTCGGAGGTGAAGCCGCTGTTGGCCCGGAAGTTGGCCAGCGCCGCGTCGCCGTCGCCCAGCGCTTGGAACTCCCACAGGATGTCCTGCCACACGGTCGGCGGCCCGCCGTTGTTGCGCACCAGCTCGGCGTAGTTGGTGTTCACATAGGACGGGTGGTAGCCGAGGTAGAGGTGGCCGCCGGTGATCGGCAGCATGTTGATGCCCTGGATCATCTCCGGCTCGCCGCTGAACCAGGTCGCGTACGCGCCGCCGTCGCCCCACACCATGCCGACCGTCGCGTGGCCGAACGCGGCCGGGAAGTTCTCGTTCGCCGCGTCGAACCAGTACTCCTGGATCGCCGCCGCCTGCGTGGTGTAGAGGAAGACGCCCGCGTCACGCACGGCCGTGTTGCCGGTCGCCTGGCCCCACTGGATGAGCGCGTTCGCGAAGTTCTGCCCCTCGGACGACGACTCCTGGTTGTTGCCGGCGCCGAACGAGCCGTGCCCGGAGGCCCAGTCGTGCCCGGCGTAGATGTCGAAGTCGCGCAGGTACGGGAAGCGGTTGTCGCCCCGGTCGTAGTTGTTCGCGTCCCGGATCAGCAGGTCGACCATGCCGCCGTACTGCCCCGAGGTGGCCCACGCCGGGTCGAACTTGGCCAGCGTCGCCGCCGCCGCGACGAAGTACCCGTAGTGGAAGTGGTGGTCGTTGAGCTCCTGGTCGGAGCCGTACGACGCGGGGTAGCCGATCAGCGTGCCCCAGTTCGCGTTGTAGTAGAACAGCTGCCCGACCTCGCCGGAGGAGGCGGTGAGCCAGTTGTCGAGCCGGTCGCGGATCGCGGCCAGCGCGCTGTCGCGCACCGCGGTGTTGCCCACCTGGTCGGCGATCTCGGCGATCCGGGCGGCCCGGCCCAGGCCCTTGCCGGCCCAGTACGTGTCGCCGCCGGACGGCCCCTCGGGGTTGTCCCGCACCGCGGCGAGGTATGTGTTGAGCGTGTTCAAGTCCGCGCCCGTGCTGTCCGCGACCGCCGGCACCTCGGGCAGCACCCCGCGGAACGTCATCGCGGTCCGGAAGCTGGACACCCCGACGAGCGTCCGCATGGCGCCCCGCGCCGACGTGTAGGTCTCCGGCAGCGGTGAGCCGCCGCTCAGGTACCGCCACTGGTGCGGGTAGAGGCTCACGACGGTGCCGGTGGCGCTCCCCTCCCGGGCCGTGGTGGTGAACGCGTAGGTGGTGGTCAGCCCGTTGTTCGCCGGGTCGTACGCGTACGACAGCCGGGTGCCGGTGACGTGCGCGTGCGCGTACTGCCCGTACCGGTTGGCCAGGTCCACCCTGGACCCGCCGCTGGGCAGCAGCGCCACCGAGAAGTACCCGCGCCCGCCCAGCGTGGAGGTGATGGTCGAGCCGCTCACCGTCCACGTGGCACCGGCCGGCGCGTACGCCACGTAGTCGCTCCCGCCGGCCGTGAAGCCGAGCGTGGCCCCGCCGTCGAGCCACACCGCGGGCGTGCCGGCGGCGGTGATCTGGGCGTTGCCGCCGGTCGCCTGGAAGTACGCGAACGGCAGCCCGTGCCCGATCGTCGCGCGCAGCGTGCGGGTGCCGTCGGTCCAGTACGGCGACACCGTCCAGTCGCTCCAGCCGTCGACCCGCACGACCGGCGCGTTCAGGCCGGCGACCCCGACGAGGATGTCCTGGACGTACGGGTAGTGGTACTCGCCGACGCCGGTCGCGGTGCCGCTGATCGCCGCCGTGGTGGTGTAGGAGAAGCCGAGGCCGTTCGCGAACGTGTCGTACGAGACGGGATGCGCGTGCAGCGGCAGGCTGTACGCGCAGTCCGAGCGCTTGAACACCAGCGACGACCACCAGTCGTTGGTGGGCACGGCGCCGGCCGGCGCGTTCGCGGTGAGAAACTGGCGCGGGTTGCTCGAGATGGTGCCGCAGCCGGACGGCAGGGCGGCGCCGGCCGGGAGCGTCTCGGTGTAGCTGCCCGCACCGACCGGCGCGGCGTCCGCGGCGCGGGCGGCGGCGACCGCGAGGAGGCCGGCGGCGAGGAGCACCACCGCGCCGGTCGCGAGCAGTCTTCGGGGTCGTCGAGTCGTCGTCGGCGGTCCGGCCCTCATGTTGACCCCTTCAGGTCGACGGTGACGGGAAGCCGGGACGCGCCCTGACCCGCCGACGTGAGAGCGCTCTCCCAGCGGGACCAGAGTGACGGTTGTCGTTGCCGGATGTCAAGGAATTGTTGCCGGGCTGTTGCCGTCCCGATAACCGGCCAGGGCGCGCTCGGCGTCCTCGTTCACCAGGTCCATGTTGACCGCGGCGGCCGCCATCACGCCCTGCGCGGCCGCGGTCACGACCTGCGCCATCACGTCGGTGGCGTTTCCGGCGACCCAGACCCCGGGCACGTCGGTCTGCCCCATCGGCCCCGCCGGGTACGCCGCGCCGAGGCCCATCGGATGTTCCACCGGCTTCAGCCCCAGGTCGGCCAGGACCGGCGAGGACGCCACCATCCGCGACGTCACGGCGACGACCTCGCGGGCCACGACGGTGCCGTCGGAGAGCCGCAGCCCGGTGACCCGGTCCCCGGAGACCTCCACGGCGGCCACCCGCCCCTCGACGACCCGGACGCCCCGGGCGGCCAGCCGCTCGGCCTCCTCCACGGTCGGCGGCGCCGCGGTGTGGGTGAAGAGCACCACGTCCGCCGACCACTGCCGGAACAGCAGCGCCTTGTCGACCGCGTGTGTCCCGGCGCCGAGCACCCCGATCGGCTTGTCGCGCACCTCCCACCCGTGGCAGTACGGGCAGTGCACGGCGTCCCGGCCCCACCGCTCGCGCAGGCCGGCGACCTCGGGCAGCTCGTCGACCAGCCCGCTGGCCACCAGCAGCCGCCGGCCGGCGAGCCGGCCACCGCCGTCGAGGTCGACCTCGAAACCCTCCGCCGTGCGGCGGGCGCCGCGCGCCACACCGTCCACGACGGTGCCGCCATAGCGGGTCACCTCGGCCCGCCCCGCGGCGAGCAGGTCCGCCGGGGGCATCCCGTCCTGGCTGAGGAAGCCGTGCACGCCCTCGGCGGGCGCGTTGCGCGGCTCTCCCGCGTCCACCACGACCACCGCACGCCGCGCGCGGGCCAGGGTCAGCCCCGCGCTCAGCCCCGCGGCGCCGCCACCGATCACGATCACGTCGTATTCCATGCGCCCGACGATGCCTCGTTACCGGCGCACCGGCAAAGGTTCTTGCCGCTGTGGCAAACTGGCCGGGTGGACGGTGACCTGGAGGGCGTGCTGGCCGCGGTCGGCCCCCGGCTGCGGGAGCTGCGGCGGCGGCGCGGCACCACCCTGACCGACCTGTCCGCCGCCACCGGCATCTCCGTCTCCACGCTCTCCCGGCTGGAGTCCGGCCAGCGCCGGCCCACGCTGGAGCTGCTGCTGCCGCTGGCCCGCGCGCACGGCGTGCAGATCGACGAGCTCGTCGGCGCGCCGGAGACCGGCGACCCGCGGGTGCACCTGCGCCCGATCCACCGTGGCGACATGACGATGGTGCCGCTGACCCGGCGGGCCGGCGGCGTCCAAGCCTACAAGCTGATCATCGCGAGTGGACGGTCCACACCGGACCCCAAGACCCACGAGGGGTACGACTGGATGTACGTCCTCAATGGACGGCTAAGGGTCATCCTCGGCGACCGCGACTTCGTGATGGAGCCCGGCGAGGCGGCCGAGTTCGACACGCGCGTGCCGCACTGGTTCGGCAGCGTCGACGGCGAGCCGGTCGAGGTGTTGAGCCTCTTCGGCCCGCAGGGCGAGCGCGCGCACCTGCGGGCCAGGTCGGTCACCCGGGATCGGTGAAGCCCTCACCGGCCCGTTCCCGGCGCAAGTGGGCCGCGGCACGGCGGGCCAGCGGGGTGTCCTCGGCGGCGAGCCCGGTGTACATCGGCTCGATCTTCTCGTACGGCTGGAGCGGCGGCAGCAGCGGCACCGCCGGGTCGACGACGGCGTCGATCACGAACGGCCGGTCCGCCGTCAACGCCTCGTCCCACGCGGCTTCGACCTCGTCCGGCGAGGTAACCCGGACCCCGCGCAGGCCGAGCAGCTCGGCCCAGCGGGCGTACGGCACGTCCGGCAGGTGCTGCGACGCGTGGAACCGCGGCTCGCCCTCCGTCTCCCGCTGCTCCCAGCTCACCTCGGCCAGGTCGCCGTTGTTGAGCACGCACACGGCGAAGCGCGGGTCGGCCCACTCCCGCCACCGGGCGGCGACGGTGATCAGCTCGGCGAGGCCGTTCATCTGCATCGCCCCGTCGCCGGCCAGCGCCACCACCGGCCGGTCGGGATAGGCCAGCTTGGCGGCCAGCCCGTACGGCAGCGCGGAACCCATCGAGGCGAGCGTGCTGGACAGGTGCGCCGGCACGCCCGGCGGCAGGCGCAGGTGGCGGGCGTACCAGTAGGTCACCGACCCGACGTCGACGGCCACCATCGCGTCGCCGGGCAGCCGCCCGTTCAGCGCACGCACGAGGCCCTGCGGGTTGACCGGGTCGGCCGGCGCTTCGGCCCGCCCGGTCGCGATCGCGTCCCATTCCCGCACCCAGGTCTCCACCCGCTCGCGCCACGCCCGCCGGTCGCGGCGGCCGACCACCGCGAGCAACGCCGCGACCGTCTCGGCCGCGTCGCCGAGCAGCGGCACCTCCACCGGGTACCGCACGCCGAGCCGCCGCCCGTCGATGTCGATCTGCACCGCGCGCGCCTGGCCGGGCGCCGGGTAGAACTCGGTCCACGGGTCGTTGGTGCCGACCAGCAGCAGCGTGTCGCACTCGCGCATCAGCCGGGCGCTGGCGGTCGTGCCGAGGTGGCCCATGACCCCGGTGTGGAAGGGCAGCCGCTCGTCGAGCACCGGCTTGCCCAGCAGCGACGCGGCCACGCCGGCGCCGAGCCGGTCGGCGAGCTCGACCAGGCCCTCGGCGGCGCCGTACGCGCCCTGGCCGGCCAGGATCGCCACCCGTTCACCGGACGCCAGCAGGTCGGCGGCGGCCCGGACGTCGCTGTCGCGCGGCACCACGCGGGCCGGGCGGACGCCGGCGCTGGTCGTCACCACGCCGTGCTCGTGCCGCGCCGGTTCCGGGGCGGGTCTGGTCTGCACGTCGTGCGGCAGCACGACGCAGGTCGGGCTGCGGGTGGCCAGCGCGGTGCGGAAGGCCCGGTCGACGAGCATCGGCACCTGCTCCGCCGTGTGCGCGGCCTGCACGAACTGGGCGCACACGTCGCCGAAGAGCCGCACCAGGTCGATCTCCTGCTGGTACGCGCTGCCGAGCACCGTCGACACCTGCTGCCCGACGATCGCCACGACCGGCTTGGAGTCCAGCTTGGCGTCGTAGAGCCCGTTGAGCAGGTGCACCGCGCCCGGCCCCTGGGTGGACAGGCAGACGCCGACGCCGCCGGTGTACTTGGCGTGACCGACCGCCATGAACGCGGCCGTCTCCTCGTGCCGCGCCTGCACGAACACCGGCTTCCCCGCGCGCCGCATAGCGCCGAGCACCCCGTCGATGCCGTCCCCGGAGTACCCGAAGACCCGGTCCACCTCCCACGCGCGGAGGCGTTCGACAAGGACGTCGGAGACGGTGCGCTCGGCCATGCCCTGGAGGTACCCCGCGCCTACGGCCGCCACACGATCAGCGACACATCGTGGGAACGCTCGGCGAACCGCCCCGGCGGCGACGCCGAGCGCAGCAGCGCGCGCAGGTCACGCTCGAACTCGGCCACCCGCTCGCCGAACAGGTGCGGCGCCGACCAGGACAGCGAGAACACCGACGCCACCACCTCGTCGACCGACCGCACGTGCACCGCGCCGCCGCCGACCGGCAGCACCTCCGGACCGGTGTAGCCGGCCGCCCGCATGACCTCCGCCTCACCGGACGGCGTGCCCTGCGGCAACAGGCCGGTGCCGGCCCGCCGCACCGGCCCCAGGTACCGCTTGACCAGCGCGTCGATCGCCTCGCGCGGCGGCTCGGGGTGCGGCAGCGGGCCGTCGCCGGGCGCGCTGAAGTGCGTCTTGGTGTCGACGTGGACCCAGGCGCCGCCGGGGTCGAGCATCCCGCGGACCCGCCGGGCCACGAGCGGACGATCCATCCAGTGGAACGACTGTGCGAACGTCGCCACCCGGAACGTGCCCAGCCCGGCCGGAAGCTCCTCGGCCCGCAGCTGCCGCCACTCCACGCCGTCGGCACCCGACCGCCGCGCCTCGGCGATCATGCCGGGGTCGGCGTCGACGCCCACCGCGCCCGCGAACAGCGGCGCCAGCAGCAGCGTCACCGTGCCCGGCCCGCACCCCACGTCGAGCAGCCGCCCGCGCCCGTCGAGCCCCAGCCCGTCGCGGAGCACCTCGGCGATCCGCGCCGGGTAGGGCAGCCGGCCGGCCGCGTAGTAGCGGGCGCTGCCGGTGTAGAGAGCCTCGTTCACCCGCCGAACCTAAGCCAGATCCCGTCCCCCCGCGCCCCGATCAGCTCCAGGTTTCCGTCGCGTACCTGGAACGTCGCGTCACCGGCGAGGACCCGCACCAGGTCCGGCGCGCAGGCGGAGGTCGCCGGTGCCGCGCCGGTGAAGTGGATCCGGCCGCCGGCCACCCCGTCCTTCGTGTACCTGCCACTCACCTCCTCGCACCCGGTCGAGCCGGTCAGCGTGCCGTCGCCGGCGAAGAACAGGTAGCCCGCGCCGGGCGCTGGCGACCGCTCCCCGCCGGCCACCACGCCCCGCACCTCCCAGCGGTTGTCGGTGAGCGTCAGCCCGGGGTCGACGATCGGCTCGTCGCCGCAGGCCACGCAGAGGAAGGCGGCGGCGAACACACCGGCGAGGCGGGGCGAGCGCATGGGTCTTCGACGGGCCCGGCCAGCCGGCCGTTCCCCCGCCGGTACGGTGATCGGATGGACGACGACGGCAGGCACCCCGACCTGGTCCGGCTCGACGTGTTCGTGGGCCGCTGGACCGTGCGGCCCACGGTGGCGGGCCTCGGCGCCGGGTGGTGCGAGTTCACCTGGGTGGAAGGCGGCAAGTACCTGCGCCAGTACGCGGACGCCGAGATACCGGAGACCGCGCCGGCCGCCTGGCGGGAGGGCGCGCCGTTCCCCACCACCGCGCTCATCGGCCTCGACGACACCACCGGCCGGTACACGATGATGTACGCCGACGGGCGCGGCGTGCACCGCGTCTACCAGATGACGTTCGACGGTCGCGTGTGGACGGTGTGGCGCGAGGCACCCGGCTTCAACCAGCGCTTCACCGGCACGCTCGGCGACGGCGGGCGGGTCGTCGACGGCCAGTGGGAGATGTCCCGCGACGGCGAGACCTGGAACGTCGACTTCGGGCTCACGTACACCCGGGAGGGTTAGCGGCCGCCGCCGATCACCGGCTTGACGTCGACGACGGGCGTGCCGTCGACGGCCTCCAGGTCGCTCACCCGCACGCGCGGCAGGTCGACCGCCAGCACCCGCACCCGGTGCAGGCCGACCGGGTTGGGCCGGTCCTGCGAGCGCGTGCTGAAGACGCCGGTCAGCGGGTTGGCCGGGTCGTCGCGCGGGTGCACGGCGAGCACGTCCCGCCGCGCCACGTGCAGCCAGGTCAGCACCCACACGTCGGCGCCGGCGGCCAGGTCGCGCAGCCCGTCGACCACCTCGGGCCGGAACGCCAGCGTCGCCTCCGGCGCCCCCTCCACACCCTGCTTGGGCGCCGCGGCGGGATCCACGAGCGGCGACTCCACGTACCCGATGGGCTCGATCTCATAGCCGGACGTCATGGCCGCTCATTCTGCCCGGTGCCGCCCGACCGGGCGGCGATCCCGCCACGTACGATCACTGCCTTACCGGGCGAAACAGAAGGAACTCCGGCGTGTCAGTAGAACAGGTGCTCGACAGCCACCGCACAGCCGACCAGGCACCCGAGGAGCACACCGAGGCGAGACCACCCGCGTGGCGGCGCGGCGTCTCGGTCGCGGTCACCGTCCTCGCCGGCGTCCTCGTCTTCGCCGCCTTCGTCGCACCCGGCGACCTGGAGCTGCTGCGCCCCGGCATCCTCGCCCGGATACCGGTGGAGGCCCTGGTCGGGTGCGTGGTGCTGCTCCTGCTGCCGGCGACGCCGCGCCGGGCGGTGGCGGTGGTCGCCGGCGCCACCTTGGGACTCCTCGCCGTCGTCCGCCTGCTCGACATGGGCTTCCTCTCCGTGCTCGACCGCCCGTTCGACCTCGTGCTCGACTGGGTGCTGTTCGACGACGCGCTGGTGGTGCTCCGCGACTCGGTCGGCCAGGCGGGCGCGGTCGGCGCGGTCGTCGGCGCGCTCGTGCTCGCCTTCGCGGTGCCGATCCTCGTGACGCTCTCCGTCCTGCGACTGTCCACTGTGGCCGGCCGCCACCGCACCGCCGCCGCCCGCGCGGTCGGCGTGGTGGCCGCCGCGTGGGTGGCCTGCGCGGTCGCCGGCGTGGAGGTGGTGCCGGGCCAGCCGGTCGCCGCGCGGGACACCGCGGTGCTCGCGTACGACCACGGGCGGCAGCTCGTGACGAGCCTGCGCGACCGCGAGGAGTTCGCCGGCGAGGCGGCGGTTGACAAGTTCCGGGACACCCCGGGCGACCAGCTACTGGGCGGCCTGCGCGGCAAGGACGTCGTGCTCGTGTTCGTGGAGAGCTACGGCCGTGACGCGGTGGAGGACCTCGAGTTCGCCCCGCGGGTGGGCGCGCTGCTCGACGACGGCAGCCGCCGCCTCGCCGCCGCCGGGTACGGCTCGCGCAGCGGCTGGCTCACCTCACCCACGTCGGGTGGCGGGAGCTGGCTGGCCCAGTCCACCCTCCTGTCCGGCCTGTGGGTGAACAACCAGCAGCGGTTCCGCACCGTGACCTCCAGCGACCGGCTCACGCTGACCGGCGCGTTCGGCCGGGCGAGCTGGGAGACCGTCGGCGTCATGCCGGGCATCACACGCGCCTGGCCCGAGGGGCGCTTCTACGAGTTCGACCGGATCTACGACGTGCACGACCTCGGCTACCACGGCCTCGGCTTCAGCTGGGCCACCATGCCCGACCAGTTCACGATGCTCGCGTTCGAGCGCCTGGAGAACGCCAAGCCCGCCCACCCGCCGCTGATGTCGGTGATCCCGCTGGTCTCCAGCCACGGCCCGTGGACACCGCTGCCCGCCTGGCTCGACTGGGACGAGGTGGGCGACGGCTCCATCTACATCAACGACGCGCGGGTCGGCGACACGCCGGAGGAGGTGTGGAAGGACCCGGCCCGGGTCCGCACGCAGTACCGGCTCTCCATCGAATACTCGCTCAAGACGCTCATCTCGTACGTGGAAAACTACGGCGACGACAACTTGGTGATGATCTTCCTCGGCGACCACCAGCCGGCCCGGATCGTGACCGGCCCCGACGCCACCCGCGACGTGCCCGTGTCGATCGTCGCCCACGACCCGGCCGTCCTCGACAAGATCTCGTCGTGGGGCTGGCAGGACGGGATCAGGCCCGGCCCGCGGAGCCCGGTGTGGCGGATGGACGCCTTCCGGGACCACTTCCTGACCGCCTACTCACGGTGACGGCAGCCCGGCCGGGGCAACCCGCCGGCGGCGCCCATCCCACGGCCAGGCCGACACCCGTTCAGCTCGCGCCGCCAGGCCGACACCGCCTCAGCTCGCGCCGCACGCCCAGGCCCCGACACTCCGCTCAGCTCGCGCCGCCAGGCCGACACCGCCTCAGCTCGCGCCGCACGGCCAGGCCGACAGCGCGTCAGCTCGCGCCGGACGGCCGGGTCCGGCGGCGCGGCGTCAGCTTTTGCGTGGGTGAGCGGCGAAGAACCGCCACACCAGGTCGGTCGCCACCACCCCCGCGTCCGGCGCGGCCATCGCACCCGCGGTCGCCCCGGGCCAGGAGTGCCCCATCCCCCCGATCGTGTACACCTCGACGTCACTCCCGTCCGCGCACCGCGCCCGGCTCAGCGCCACGTTCCGAGCCGGCCGCTTCGGCGCCGGTTTCACCTCGACGCAGCGCAACCGTTCCCGCCAGTTCTTGATGCCTGCCTCAAATTCGCCCGCGTAGCGGTCCTGGTCGCCGATGAAGGTGATCACCGAGACGGGACTCTTCGGCGCGTAGCTCTCCCCCGCCGGAAGCGCGCCGATGAAGCCGCCGCTCACCGCGCCGATCGCCGCGAAGACCCCGGTCGCCTCCACCGCCGCGCGGAAGCTGAGGTCGCCACCATTGGAGATGCCGGTCAGGTACACCCGGTCGGCGTCCACCTTCCACTCCCGCACAAGCTGGGCGGCGAGCGCGGTGAGGAAGCCGACGTCGTCGGCCTGTCCACAGCAGACGAACGCGTTGAAGCCGCCGTTCACCCCGTCCGGGTACGCGGCGAGGAAGCCCTCCCGCTCCGCGAGCGCGTCCAGGCCGACCATCTCACTCATCGACAGGCCGTCACCGGGGAACGGATGCAGCGCGATCACCAGCGGCACCGGCCGCGTCCCGTCGTAGCCGGCGGGCGCGTGCAGGCGGTAGCGGCGGGCCGTGCCGCCGTGGTCCAGGGTGAGCGCGTGCTTCCCGGGCGCCGGCCGCACCGCGGCGGCGGAGGTGGGCGGCGGCGCGCTCGGGGCCGCCTCGCCTCCACGGGGCGCCCCGCCGCCGCCGGGCGGCTCGTCACCGCACGCGGCGAGGGCGAGCAGCAGCCCGACTGACATCGCACCCAGAGCAGTCCGTCGCACCGGCATACCGTGCGTGACCGGTCACGCTGGGGTCAACCCTTTCGGCGAGCGCCGAACACCGGCAAGCTGCATGGATGATCACGTTGCGGCTCTCCCCCGCCGACCTGGGCCGGGTACGGTTCGGTGCCCGCCCGCACCCGGTCGGCGCGGCCGCGCTTGCGAGCCAGGTACTGCGCGGCGCCACGGTGCCGGGCCCGCTGCGGCACCTGCTCCCGGAGCGCGGGCTGCTGCCCGACTTCGTCACGCCGTACCAGGGTCTCGACTCGGTCGAGGCGGGCGTCGACGCGATCCGCTCCACACCGCGGCGGCGGGTGCGGGCGGACGTGACGCGGGCGTACGCCCGCCTACCCGCCACCCCGTGGCGGCGCCGGCTCGCCGACGGCGACCGCGAGACGGTGGAGCTGCTCGCGTCCGCGCTCGGCGCCTGGTTCGACACCGAGCTGCGTCCACAGTGGAACGCCGTCGCGCTCGCCCACCGGCGGTGGGTGGACCGGGCCGCCCGTCAATGGGCACTGTCCGGTGTGGACGGCGTGCTGGCCGGCCTGCACCCGTCGGTGCGGTGGCGCGCGCCGGTGCTCGAGGTGGACACCTGGTGGAGCGCCGACCTGGACGGCACCGGTGCGGGAGTGGTGCTCGTGCCCAGCCCGTTCGCCGGACCGCGCCCGCGCCTGCTGGTGGAGCGCGGGCGCCCCGCGTTGCTCGTCTTCCCGGTCGCGCCGCCACCAGCCGCCGGCGGAGACGCCCTGGCCCGGCTGCTGGGACGGACCCGGGCGGCGGTGCTGCGCCAGCTCGGCGAGCCGGGCCGCCACACGACGACCACCCTGGCCCGCGCGGCGGGCGTCAGCCTGCCCTCGGCGTCCGAACACACGGCCGCACTACGGGCCGCCGGCCTACTCACCAGCGAACGCGAAGGCTGCGCGGTCGTGCACCGCCTCACCCCGCTAGGCGTCGAGATGCTCGGCGGCGCCGGCTGACCGCACCGGCCCGCGCTCGACCGCGACCCCGCGGAGCATGCCCGCGGCCCGACAGGTGCCCGGCCTGGCGGGGCCGGGCCGGTCCCCCGCGGCCCGACGCCTGCCCAGCGGAGCATGCCGGTTCCCGCGACCCCGCGCGTGCCCGGCCGAGCGGGCCGGTCCCCCGCGGCCCGACGCCTGCCCAGCGGAGCATGTCGGCCCCCGCGACCCCGCGACCCCGCGCGTGCCCGGCCGAGCGAGGCCGGTCCCCGCGGCCCGACGCCTGCCCAGCGGAGCATGCCGGTCGCCGCGACCCCGCGACCCCGCGCGTGCCCGGCCGAGCGAGGCCGTCCCCGCGGCTCGGCGGGTGCCCGGCGGAGCGCCCGCACCGCGCCGGTGCCAGATACTTCCCGTTGACCGGCATCTATCCGGTTTTCGCCCGGCGGTCACGCGCGCGGCGCCGCGGACCGCGAAGATTCCTCGCAATCGATCCATCCGGATTGTGGGGAGGAACCATGCTCAACAGATCCACAGTGGCCGCCGTCGCCACCGCGGCGCTCGTGGCCATGGGGCTGGCGGTGCCGTCGCCGGCCGCCGCCGCGCCCAGCCGGGCGCAGCTCGCACTGCGCTGGGCGCCGATCCACCACCAAGACGTGGACGCCACCGGCACCCACGCGCTCAGCGGCCGCGCCGACTACATCACGCGCGTCGACTTCGACGGCGACCTCAACGGCCGCAACAACTGGGACCGCGCCGGCCAGTCGGGCACCTCGCTCGCCGCGCACGCGTACTACTCGGTGGCCGAGACGAGCACCCACTGGTACATCACGTACCTCTTCTTCCACCCCCGCGACTGGGTCGACCACCCGTTCTTCGAGACCGAGCACGAAAACGACGGCGAAGGGGTGATGCTCGCCATCGAGCGGGACGGCTCGGAGTACGGCGTGCTACGCGGCGCGGTGACCGTCGCGCACACCAACTTCTACTCGTACACGACGGCGGGCAGCACCTGGTCGGGTGGGCGGGAGAATGTTGACGGCACCCTCAACTTGGCCGCCTCACCGCACGACTCGTTCCTGCACCCGGTGACCGCGCAGGAGGCGCAGGGACACGGGCTCAAGGCCCACCCGCAGTACGCCATCAACGGCGACGGCATCGTCTACTACCCGTCCACCGTGGCCGAGACGCCGAGTGGCGGAAACGACCGCGACGTGCGCTACCAGCTCGTCGACATCTTCGCGGCCGGCGGCCTGTGGGCGGAACGCGGCAACACGAGCCTCTTCGCCAACCTGGGCACCTTCGCCGGCGACACCACCGGCGGCTGCGGCACGGGCACCTTCGGCTGCGGCACCAACTCGGCGAACGCCCCGTGGGGCTGGGACGACGGCGACGACCTGCCCGGCCGTGGCGAGATCGCCACCAACCCGGCCAAGCTCTCCGCCGAGTACTTCACGATCCCCGGCGGCGTCTCCCGCACCTACACCTACAACCCCTACGCCAGCGAGGCCGCCGCCCTCAGCGCCGCGGCGAAGACCGCGCCACGCGTCGTCGACTGACCGGACAGTCAGCGCGGCCGGGCGGCGACGCCCGGCCGCGTCCCGGCGCCGCCGGGCGGCAGACGGTGACAACCTCGAGTCGCGCCGCCCGGCCGTGAGGCCCAACCGCACAGGCGAGAGGCCCGCGACCGCACGGGACCGCGGCGGCGACTCGGCCGGCAGGGCCGACCCCACCCGCCGGTCTCCAGGTCGGACTCGGGCGGTAAGGCTCAGCGGCGGAATGCGGTCCAGGCCGCCACACCGAGCGCGGCGACGACCGCGCCGAGCTTGACCGCGGCGTGCACCGGCAGGACGTAGACGATGACGGCGACCGAAGCGGCGGCGAGGACGGCCGGCACGGCCGCCCAGACCACCCGCGACGGCGCCCGGCGGCCGCGCACGACCAGCGCGATCACGACGGTCAACACCAGCAGCGCCATCGAGGCGAACACCCAACCCTGGCTCACCGCCTCCGCCCGCCCGCCGGACACGGTCGGGCCGTCCTCCCGTGCGAAGAGCACCACGCCGCCCAGGACGACGAACACCGTCGCCACCCCGACCACGGCCACCCACGGCAGCCACCCCCCGGCACGGGCCGCCGCCGGCCTCTCCTGCGCCCCGGGCCACACCTGCGCGCCACCATCCGAAGGCGGGACCGGGTAACCAGGCTGCCCCCGGCCCGCCGGCCCGGCCGCACCTTGTCCCGGCGGCCACGCGGACGGCAACGGCGACGCCGGCGCGGCCGGCTCCCGCGCCGGAGGCCACGGCGACTCGGGCCCGGCCGCACCCTTCCCCGGCGCCCGCGACGAATCCGGCCCAGCCGCGCCCTCTCCGGGCGCCCGCGACGAATCCGGCCCAGCCTCTCCGGGCGCACGCCGCGACTCCGGCCCAGCCGTCCCCGGCGCCCCTTCGCCGGACGGCCGCGCGTAAGGCGACGGCGACTCCGGCCCGACGGTCCACGGCGCCCCCGGCGGCGAGGCGGCTGGTGCGGGACCCGGCGGACCGGACGCCGTCGCCGGGCGCGGCAGGGGCGCGGTCACCGGCGGCACGTCCGCCGGCGGGCTAGTGAGGTCCGGCGGAGCGCACACCGGCGGCTGGGCGGCTGGCGGCGGGACGCTCGCCGGCGGCAGCGGCGGGACCGGCGACGGCTCGAGCGGCACCGCCGTGGCCGTCGCGACCGGCAGGTGCGGTGCCGGCGCCGGTGGAGGCGGGCCGCTCCCGTCGCGGCCGACCCGCTGGAGCCGGGCCTCCCGCAGCGCCAGCGCCGACACCGCCAGGCTGGCGACCCCGGTGGCGACCTGGATCACGTCGGTCGTGGACGGCATCCCGCCAGTGTCCACTCTCCACCCAACCGGCGCGACGCCTCATCCGGGTTTAATCTGGGCGAGCTGCACCAGCAGCTGCACCATCCGGTACGCCTCGGGAAGGTCCGCCGCGCCGAAGGCCACCGTCCGGCCGCCCGCGGCGCGCTCCACGCCGGGCACCAGCATGGCCAGATCCACTGTGTACGGTCCGAACAGGTCGACCTCCAGCCGCACCGGGCCGGGCAGCACCAGCGGCCGCACCTCGGCGCGCCGGGAGACGGCCGTGGCCGCCGCCTCGCGCAGCCGTTCGCGGGCCTCCTCCGGGTGGAGGGTCTCGGCGGCGGACTGGCCCAGCGCGCGCTTGACCGGCACGGTCAGCGCGTCCGGCACCAGGTCCGCCAGCTCGGCGCAGGCCGCCTCGTCGCCGCTGAGCAGCACCACCGGCGCGCCGGCGTGCCCGGCCAGGGCCGCGTTGAGGCCGATCTCCCCCATGGGCCGGCCGTCCAGCCGGACGTCGAGCAGCGCGTCGCTGCTGGTGTGGGCGAGCACCGCGGGTCCGGTGCCGGCGCGGGCGTGGTATCCGACGAACAGCACCGCGCCGGTCGCGCCGTCGAGGCCGGCCATCATGCCAAGCGGGCGCGGCTTGCCGCGCACCAGCCGCACCCGCCGGTCGAGCCGCTCGGGCAGCAGGTTGCGGAACGGCCCGTGCGCGTCCGCCACCAGCACCGTGGCGGATGGCTCGGCGGCCAGCACGCCGGCGACTGCCGCGTTGACCTCCGCGGTCATCAGCTCGCGGCTCCGCTCGTAGTCGTACCCGCCGGGGTTCGTCTCGGTCGGGTGGACGATCCCGGAGACGCCCTCCAGGTCCGCGGAGATCAACACCCTCGGTGAACCAGCCATCCGCCAACCTTATGGCGGCGCCAGATACCGTCGGCGGGTGAGTCGATCAAGGAGACTGGCCGCCTACGGGCTGACGTTGCTGGCCCTGGTGGTCCTGTTCGGGCTGTTCATCGGGTTCCGGGACAACGGCGCACTGGTGGGTGCGCTGGAGGCGGCCGGGACGGTCGCGGCGGCCGGGTTCGCCGCGGTGGCGGCGCTCGGCTCGATGCGCGCGGCCGCCGAGAGCAGCGCCACCGCCCGCCGGTCGCGAGACGCAGGCCCGCTCGGTGCGCCCGCGGGTGTACCCGACCCTCACCCGCGTCGACGGCCGCGTCTTCGGCGCGGTGCGGTGCGGCACGGGACAGCCCGCCGTCGACGTGTTCGCGGTGTGGTCGCGCCCCGACCGCGGCCCGGTCACCTCGCGGGCGGCCCGCCTCGAGTCGGTGCGCTCGGACATCCCGCCCGACGTGGTCACCGAGTCCACCGTGGACCTCGACGTGCCCGAGTCCGCCGACCCGCGCGAGGCGGTGAGTCTGGTGTGGATCGAGTACTGGGACGGCGGCCGCGTCGGGCAGTGGCGGGACACCTGGGAGGTGGCCCCCGACTCGGGCACGCTCGTGTTGACCGACTCCGACCTGGTGGACTAGGCGAGCAGCATCTCGTCGACGTGGCGCCGCAGCGTGCCGTCGCGCAGCTGGGCGGCCAGGTCGGCGGGGAGCACCGCGGCGTAGACGTCCACATGCGACTCCAGCACCGCGAGGACGCCGGCGCCTAGGCGGGCCGCCGCCGCGTACACCTCCTCTGTGGAGGGACCGTCGCCGAGGCCGAGGCACGCGGTGAGGTCCCGGGCGTACCCGGGCGGAGCGACATGGACCGACAGCGCGGCTGTCAGCGCCGCGCGGCGGCTGGCCACCGCGGGCGCGGGGTTGACCGGTGCCAGCAGCGCGGGACAGGACCGGGCGAGGTCCTGGGCCGCGAGCCGCAGGCCGAGCCCGTCGCCGGCGTGGCGGGCGTTGGCCACCTTCGCCAGGTCGCCGAGGAAATGGTCCAGCTCGGGCACGCCGGCCGGGTGGGTCACCTCGGTGCGGTCGAGCCGGTCGCGCCACTCCTGAGTGGCGGCCCAGCACAGGCGCAGGCGCTGCACGGCGGGCAGCCCGAAGGCCCATTCCTGGGCCTCGTCGGGCTCGGCGCGCCACCGTTCGACGTCGCGCACCCACACCGAGACCCGCAGCGGGCCGTCGAACCAGCCGGCCGACTCGTCGCGCGGCCCCTCCGGCAGGAGCGCGTCGAAGTCGAGGTCGCTGTGCGGTCCTGAGTCGCCGCGCAGTCTGCTGCCGCACAGGAACACCGCCACGACGTCCGGCATGTCCCGCCGGATGCGTGCCAGTACCCGCTCGACCGTTCCGTCCATGTTGGTCATTATCTTGGTTGAGGATTGAACCATCCGCGCCCGCCGCGCGTGGTACCCGTACGCTAACGCGCAGCCCGACCGAGGAGGCACCGTTGTTCGAGGAGTTCATGGGGATTCCCGCCCATCCCCTGCTGATACACGCGGCCGTGGTCTTCGTGCCGCTGCTCGCTCTGGCGGCGGTGGCGTACGCGCTGCTGCCCTTCCTGCGCCCGCACATCCGGCTGGTACTGGCCGGTCTCGCGGTCGTCGGCCCGCTCTCGGCGCTGGCGGCGAAGCTCTCCGGCGACGCGTTCTTCGACCGGATGCGGGAGCGGGGCCGGGTAACCGAGGAGTTCATCCCGACCATCGAGCGGCACCAGGGCTTCGGTACGAACACGATGTGGGCGGCGATCGCGCTGGGCGTGGTCACGCTGGCCCTGGTGTACTTCGTCGGCCCGACCGGCGCCGTGGCTCGCACCGCGGGCGGCCCGGGCGGCACGCGGGTGGTGTCGCTGGCACTGACCGTGCTGTCGGTCGTGGCGGCCGCGTTCGCGCTGTACTACGTCGTCCGCACCGGCGACTCCGGCGCCAAGGCGGTGTGGGAGGGCCAGTGACCGACCGGTCGCCCAGGCACGGCTCTCCTGAGCGACCGATCAGTCAGCGGTGGCTCAGCCGCGACAGGCTGAGCCACCGGTCAGCAACGCGGCGGCTCAACCCGCGCCGGGTTGAGCGACCGGTCAGCAACGCGCCAGCTCAGCCCCGCCGGGCTGAGCGACCGATGAGCAAGGCGGCGGCTCAACCCACATCGGGCTGAGCGGCCGATCAGGCACACGCGGCGGCTCAACCCGCGCCGGGCTGAGCCGCCGCCCGGTGCTCCTGCGGGCTCACCCCACGCACCCGCTTGAACGCGGCGCTCAGCGCGAACGGGCTGCCGTATCCCACCTGCCGCGCCACCGCGCCCAGCGTCGCGTCCGGCTCGCGGAGCAGGTCGGCGGCCAGGGCGAGGCGCCACGACGTGAGGTATGCCATCGGCGGCTCGCCGACCAGGTCGGTGAAGCGCCGGGCCAGCGCGGCGCGAGACACGCCGAGCCGCCCGGCGAGGCCGGCGACCGTCCACGGGTGGGCCGGGTGGTTGTGCAGCATCCGCAGCGCCCGACCGACCACGGGGTCGGCCTGCGCGCGAAACCACCCCGGCGCCGACTCGGCCCGCGCGAACCAGGCCCGGAGCACCGCGATGAGCAGCAGGTCGAGGAGGCGGTCCAGGACCGCGGACTGGCCCTGGTCGTCTTTGGTGATCTCGGTGGCGAGCAACGGGACGAGCGGGCTGTCCCACTCGTCGCGGGCCAGCACGAGCACCGGCGGGAGCGCGCGCAGCAGCCGGTCGCTGATCTCGCCGGCGCTCTGGTAGGTGCCGACGAGCATCACCGACGCGCCGTCGTCGGCGTTGCCCCACGTGCGCACGCCGCGGTCCATCGCGACGCTCAGATCCTCGCCGTACAGCGTCGTGCAGCGCTCGTCCGGATGGATGATCACCTGCGGTGGCGTCGCCGGGTCGTCGGCCACCGTGTACGGATCCGGCCCGCGCACCACGACGACGTCGCCGGCGCGCGCCTCGACGGGGTCGCGGCCGGCGGTCATGAGCCAGGCGGTGCCGCGCGCGACGGCGAAGACGGCCAGCGGCGCGCGATCCCGCACGCGGACCGACCAGGGCGGGTCGAGCACCACGCGGAGCAGGAACGCCCCGCGGGCACGGGGGCCGTCGAGCAGACCGGCGAGCGCATCCACCCGCCCAGCGTAGACGATCGCGTATGGTCGTGCGCTCGTCGGCCATGGTCCGCGCGGACGCCCGCCGGTCCAATGAACACATGACTTTCCTGCTGATTGGCGGCACCGGCAAGACCGGCCGCCGGGTCAACGACCGTCTCACCGCGCGCGGCCTGCCGGTCCGCGTCGGCTCGCGCTCGGGGCAGCCGCCCTTCGACTGGAACGCCGAGCCCGACACCTGGATCCCGCTGTTCGACGGCGTCGCCGCCGCCTACGTCACCTACTACCCCGACCTCGCGTTCCCCGGCGCCGCCGAGTCGATCCGGGCCTTCGCGGAACGGGCCACCGCCGCCGGTGTACGCCGCCTGGTGCTGCTGTCCGGCCGCGGCGAGGAGGAGGCGGAGGTTTCCGAGCACGGGCTGTGCGCGGTCGCTACAGAGTGGACGGTGGTCCGGGCGAGCTGGTTCGCGCAGGACTTCAACGAGTACTTCCTGCTCCCGCCGGTTCTGGCCGGCGAGATCGCGCTGCCCACCGACGTTCCCGAGCCGTTCGTCGACCTGGAGGACGTGGCGGACGTGGTGGTGGCGGCGCTGACCGAGGACGGGCACCACGGGATGACCTACGAGCTGACCGGCCCGCGGCCGGTGACGTTCGCCGAGGCGGCGGCGGAGATCTCGGCCGCGTCCGGGCGGGCGGTGCGCTTCGCGCACGTCACGCCGGCCGAATGCACCGCGCGGATGCTCGCCGGTGGCGTGCCGGTCGAGGAGGCGGAGGCGCTGACCGACCTGTTCGTCCGCATCCTCGACGGCCGCAACGCCCACGTCACCGACGACGTCAAGCGTGTGACCGGTCACGAGGCCCGCGACTTCGGCGACTTCGTCCGGGCCGCCGCCGCGACCGGCGTGTGGACTCCGCGCTGACCGCTCCTGTGGACGGCGAACACAGTGGCCGCCGTCCACAGGTGGACAGAGGCGCGGCCCCCGTGGCCGCGCCTCTCCGCCACCGCTACTCGACCGTCAGCGGCTCCCCGGTCTCCAGCAGCGTCTTGAGGCTGGACAGGATCGGCGGCCAGCCCTCGGAGACACCGCCGAGGATCACGCTGCCGGGGTCGAAGTCGTCGTGCGTCACGGTGAGCTTGACCAGGTCGCCGGCGGGCTCGATGTCGAACGTCACCTTCGACCGGCGCTCCGCCGAGGCCTTCTCGAGAAAGTCGTGGTCGTCGCCGAACGCCGCCACGAACTCCGGTGTGACCGTGTGCCACGAGTAGCTCAGCTTGCGCGGCGGCTCCGCGGCGAGCACCACCGAGCCGCCGTCGGCGATCGTCACCTTGTCGAGCTCCCAGGTGACCGCGCTGCCCACCTGCCAGTCGGACTTGAGCGCGACGCCCCAGTAACGCTTCGTGAAAGCCGGATCGGTGAGCGCGGCCCAGGTGCGCTCCGGCGTGGACTTGATGTACGTGATGTAGACGAACCTGTCGTCCATCGTCTGCTCCTCCAGGGCGTGCTTGAGATCGGCGAGGGCGTCGGCCCGCGCCCGGTCGTACCGGTTCATCCACCGGTCGGCGATGGCGTTGATCGGCTCGGCGTTGAGAAAGTGCAGCTTCTCCCGGCCGCGACGCTGTGTGGTGACCAGCCGGGCCGCCTCGAGCACCGCGAGGTGCTTGCTCACCGACTGCCGCGCCATCGCAAGGCCCGCGCAGAGCTCCTGAAGCGTCTGGCCGTTGCGCTCGTTGAGCCGGTCGAGCAACCGGCGGCGGCTGGGGTCCGCGAGTGCCTTGAATACCTCGTCCATCGTCGCCATCCGTTAGGCAGCCATCTGGCTGCCTTTGACCTTAGGCAGCCAGATGGCTGCATGTCAACCGCGGCACATACATCGGAGCTATATCGATCGAGCCTTGTTTCTTGTCGATATCGTCCGTAATCTTTCGGACGAAACATCGGATGGCAGGAGTTGACACATGCGCGTCCTCTCCCATCATCGCCTGCGGCGGCTGCTGGCCACCTGCGTCGCCGCCACCCTCGTAGCGGTCGCCCCGGCGTGGGGCCCCTCCCCCGCCGCCGGCACTGTGACCGGTCCCACCGCCACCGGAGACCCCATGACCCTCTGGTATGACGAGCCCGCCACCAACTGGGAGACCCAGGCACTGCCGATCGGCAACGGCGCGCTGGGCGGCATGGTCTTCGGCGGCGTGGCCACCGAGACCGTGCAGTTCAACGAGAAGACACTGTGGACCGGCGGACCCGGCTCGACGCAGGGATACAACTTCGGCAACTGGACCTCGCCCCGCCCCGGCGCCATCGAGCAGGTGCGGCGCGACCTCGACGCGCGCCTGCGGATCAGCCCGCCGGAGGTGGCCGACCGGCTCGGACAGCCCAAGAGCGGTTTCGGCTCGTACAACACGTTCGGCGACCTCACCCTCCGGCTGCCCACCGACCCGGGCACCGTGCGGGAGTACCGCCGCGAGCTGGACATCGCGCACGCCGTAGCCCGCGTGTCCTACGTGGACGGCGACGTGCGCTACACCCGGGAGTACTTCGCCAGCTACCCGGACGGCGTGCTCGTCGTGCGGGTGAGCGCGGACCGGCCGGGCAAGGTGGCCTTCACCGCCGGCGTCACCGCGCCCGGCAACCGGTCGAAGACCACCACCGCCGCGGGCGGGCGCATCACGTTCGCCGGCACGCTCGACGACAACAAGCTCACGTTCGAAAGCCAGATCCTGGTACGCAACGAGGGCGGCACGCGCGGCGACAACGCGGACGGCACCGTGACCGTCAGCGGCGCCGACGCGGCCGTCGTGATCCTGGGCGCGGGCACCGACTACGCCGACCGGTACCCGACCTACCGCGGCCCGGACCCGCACGCCGCGGTCACCGCCACCGTCGACGCGGCCGCCGTGAAGTCGTACGACGACCTGCTGGCCGCCCACCGCGCCGACCACGCGGCGCTCTTCGCCCGGGTCTCGCTCGACATCGGACAGTCGATGCCGGCGATACCGACCGACGAGCTGCTCAGGTCCTATGTGGGCGGCACGAGCCCGGCCGACCGGGCCCTGGAGGCGCTGTACTTCCAGTACGGCCGCTACCTGCTGATCGCCTCGTCCCGGGACGGCTCGCTGCCGGCCAACCTTCAGGGCGTGTGGAACAACTCGACGAACCCGCCGTGGGACGCCGACTACCACGTCAACATCAACCTACAGATGAACTACTGGCCCGCCGAGACCACCAACCTGTCGGAGACCACGGGACCGCTCTTCGACTACGTGGACGCGATGGTGCCGCCCGGCCGCCACACGGCGCGGTACATGTACGACAACCGGGGCTGGGTCGTCAACAACGAGACTAACCCGTGGGGCTTCACCGGCGTGCACAGCTACCCGCAGTCGTTCTGGTTTCCGGAAGCGGGCGCGTGGCTGGCGCTGCACTACTGGGAGCACTACCAGTTCACAAGGGACACCGCGTTCCTGCGGCAGCGGGCGTACCCGCTGATGCGCGAGCTGGTCGAGTTCTGGCTGGACGAGCTGGTGGTCGACCCGCGCGACGGCAGGCTCGTGGTGTCGCCGAGCTACTCGCCGGAGAACGGCGAGTTCACCGCGGGCGCCTCGATGTCGCAGCAGATCGTGTGGAGCCTGTTCACCAACCTGCTGGAGGCGGGCAAGGTGCTCGGCGGCGACGGACCGTTCCGCGCCACCGTCAAGACCACGCTGGCGCGGCTGGATCCGGGCACCCGGATCGGCTCCTGGGGCCAGCTCCAGGAGTGGAAGGGTGACTGGGACAGCCCTACCGACCAGCACCGGCACGTCTCGCACCTGTTCGCACTGCATCCCGGCGACCAGATCGCACCGCTCACCGACCCCGAGCTCACGGCGGCCGCCAAGGTCTCGCTGACCGCGCGCGGCGACGGCGGCACCGGCTGGAGCAAGGCCTGGAAAGTCAACTTCTGGTCCCGCCTGCTGGACGGCGACCACGCCCACAAGATGCTGACCGAGCAACTGCGGTTCAGCACGCTGCCCAACTTGTGGGACACGCACCCGCCGTTCCAGATCGACGGCAACTTCGGGGCGACCGCCGGTGTGGCGGAGATGCTGCTACAGAGCCACACCGGAGACGTGCACGTGCTGCCGGCCCTGCCGGGGGCCTGGCCGGACGGCTCGGTCGAGGGGCTGCGGGCCCGCGGCGACCTCACCGTCGACGCGCGGTGGGCCAGCGGCGCGGCCCAGGAGATCGCGGTGACCGCCGGCACTACCGGCGAGGTGACGCTGCGCAGCCCGCTGTTCGCCGGCCCGTACCGCCTCGTCGACACCACCACCGGCCGTACGGTGCGGCCGGAGGGCGCCGGCGAGCGGATCACGTTCACCGCGCGCGCGGGGCACCGGTACGTGGCCACCGCCGACGTGACCGTGGCCGTGTCGGCTCCGTCCACACTGGAGGTCGGTGGGTCGGCGCCGGTGACCGTGACGGTGGGCGCCGCGGCGAACGTCCCCGCGTCGAGCCTGCGCCTGGCCGCACCGGCGGGGTGGACCGTCCGCCCCGGCACCGTGCGGGTGCCGCGCCTCCAGGCCGGTGACTCGCAGGTGTACCGCTTCACCGTCGAGGCGACGTCCGACGCGGCTCCCGGCCGGGCGCGACTGAGCGCCAGGCTCACCGGTCCGGGCTGGCGGACGGCCGGGTTCGCCACGGTACGGCTGCCCGTGCCGCCACCCTGCCCGGTCCCCGACCCGGCGGCGGGTCCGCTCGTCGCGTGGGACCCGGCGAGCGGCGACACCATCGTGGACGCCTCGTTCTACGGCCGTGACGCCACCGTCCAGGGTGGAGCCGCCTACACGACCGGCGGCGCGCTGATACTCGACGGCGCCCGGTTCCTGCGCACCGCGCCGACGACGCTGGGATACCTGCCGAGCGCCACGTTCGCGGCGGAGGTGAAGGTGACGACCAGCGGTGGCTACCGCCGCCTTTTCGACTCCCAGCCGAGCGGCGACCCGGGCACCGACGGCGTCCTGATCGACCTGACGCCGTCCAACCAGGTGCGCTTCATCGGCGCCGGCCAGGGCGTCACGACGAACGCGGTCGTGCCGACCGGCCGGTACGTCGACGTGGTCGTCACCCTCGACGAGGGCGACCTGACCGTCTACCTGGACGGCCAGGTGGCCGCGACGGCCCAGGTGGGCCCGGCCGTCTTCGGGTGCAACCATCGGGAGCTGCGCTTCGCGGCCGACCAGGGCGGCGGGCAGCGCCTGACCGGCGAGGTGGACCGCATTGCCGTCTTCCCGTCGGCACTGTCCACAGCCGACGTGGGCCGGTGGCAGGCGCTCGCCTTCGGCGAGGGTGCGGGATCCTAGACGGACGGATCCAGTGGACGGTAGCGCGGGTTGTCGCCGAACTCCAGATAGGAGTAGTACGCGTTCGGCTTCGCCTGCCCCGCCAGCTCGCGGCGCAGCCAGCGCGCGTAGAACGTCGGGAAGTCGACCTCCAGGCAGTACAGGCCCGTGCCGCCGTCCACACTGTCCACCCACACGGTGCCGCGCCGCGGGCCGCGCACCACGAGGAAGAACCAGTCGCCGCACCCGTAGTCGACGAGGGGAAGCCGGCCGTCGACCCACGGCGACGCCACGTAGGTCTCACTGAGACGGTCGTAGTGTTCCTGGTACGAGGGGTCCGACTCGAGGCGGGCCACGTGCGCGTCCCAGTCGTCGGGCTGGCCGGTCAGCTCGCCGAAGTCGACGTCCGCCGACAGTGGACAGTCGCGGCCGAGGGCGGTGAGGCCGTCCTCCAGGCGTTCGAGCGCCTCGCCGAGCGGGACGACGCCCCAGTACGGACCGGCGCCACCGTCGCCGACGGCGGACACGAAGTGCCGGTACCCCTCGGGAAGCGGAGCCCCGATGGCGCGCTCCGCGCGGTCGAGGGTCGCGGTGTCGACCGGCTCGCGCAGCCGGTATCCGTGTGCCCGGCTGGCCAGCGACGGCGAGTCACCGGGCTCGCGGGCGGCGAGTGTCGCGAGCCCTTCGCGCACCCAGGCGATGTCCAACGTCACGGACGGAATAGTAGGCGGCCGGCGCACTTCCGGGAGGCCTAGTCGGGCAGCAGCCCGTGGTCGTGCGCGTACACGGCGGCCTGGGTCCGGTCGCGCAGACCGAGCCGGCCGAGGATGCGCGATATGTGGTTCTTGACTGTGCCCTCACTCAGGAAGAGCCGCCCGGCGATCTCCCGGTTGGTCGAGCCGGTGGCGACGAGGCGCAGGATGTCTATCTCGCGGGCGGTCAGCACCTCGTCGGGGCGGGGCGCGGGCGGCGGCGCGACCGGGCGGGCGCCACCGCGGGCGAGCGCGGCGGCCAGGCTGGCGGTCACCGACGAGTCGAGCTGCGCGACGCCGGCGTTGGCCAGCCGCACCGCTTGGGCGAGGTCGGCAGCGGGCAGGTCCTTGAGCAGGTAGCCGCTCGCGCCCGCGCGCAGCGCCTGCAACACGTACTCCTCGTCGTCGAACGTGGTCAGCATGATGACCCGCACCTCCGGCGCCCGCCGGTGCAGGATGGCGGTCGCCTCCACACCGTCCATCTCGGGCATGCGCACGTCCATCAGCACCACGTGCGGCGCCAGTTCGGCGGCCGCGTTGACGGCGGCCTTCCCGTCCGCCGCGGTGCCCACGACGGTGATGCCGGGCTGGATGCCGAGCAGCGACGCGATGCCCTCGCGCACGAGCTGCTGGTCGTCGACGACGAGCACCCGCACCGCGTCGCTCATGCCGCGCTCCAGGCCGGCGCCGGCGGGATCGTCACGGTGATGACCGTGCCGGCGCCCGGTCCACTGTCGACGCTCACCGCGCCGCCGACGAGCTCCACCCGCTCGCGCATGCCGAGCAGGCCGAACCCCTCGCCCGGCGTCGCGAACCCGCGCCCGTCGTCCGCGACGACGAGCCGCGCGCCCGCCTCGTCGAACGCCGCCGACACCGTCACCACGCTCGCCTTCGCGTGGCGGCGCGCGTTGGTCAGCCCTTCCTGGGCGGCGCGGTACAGCGCGGTGAGCGCCGCGGTGTCGTACCGGTCGGGCTCGCCGGTGACCGTGACGGTGACCGCCGGCTCACCCCCGTCGCCGGCGAGGCCGGTGAGCGCGTCCCGCAACGAGAACGGCGGCCGCTCCTCGCGCAGCGCGCGCACCGAACGGCGCACGTCGGCCAGCGCGTCCCGGGCCGACGCCCGCGCGTCGGCGATGGCCCGCTCGGCGAGCGCCGGGTCGCGGTCGGCGAACGCGGTGGCCTTCTCCAGCTGGATCGCGATCGCGGTGAGGTGATGGCCGAGGCTGTCGTGGATGTCGCGCGCCACCCTGTTGCGCTCCATGGCGGCGGACAGCTCCGCGACCCGGTCGAGCGTGCTCTCCAGCCGGCCACGGGCCTCGCGCTCGGCGCTGGCGACAGCCGCCATGCAGACGGCGAGCACCAGCCCGATCGTGAACATGAGGAGGTCGGAGACGTACTCGGCGTCCCGGTACCAGTCCGGTGTGGACAGGCTGAACCCGGTGACGATGAACGCGAGGCAGGCGGCGGCGAGCGCGACGCTGGTGGCCCGGCCGAAGGCGAAGTACGCGACGAACGGCACGAGCACGAACAGCGCCCGCGAGGTGCCCGACCCGTCGAGCGACGCGGCGGCCGCGAAGAGCCCGATCCGCGCGGCGAGCAGGACGCCGGGGTGGACCGGCGTGCGCCACTCGACCAGCTCGACGCCGAAGAGGAGGGCGAGCACGAGTACGAAGCCGGCGAGCCGGCCCGGATGGTCGAGGCCCTCACCGACCAGCGACCAGTAGACGCCGCCGGCGAGCACGGCGCCGTACACCACGGCCACCGCCCACGGGACGGGCCGCCGGGGACGGTCCATCCGGGCCTCCTTCCACGCCACCTGCAAGTGCAGGCTACGGCCCGGCGCCCGGATCCGGACCACCCGCGACCGCTTTCTGGCCGTTCCGCACGTGCCGTCCGACTGGCTGCTCGGCACTTACCCCGACCGGCCGCGCGCACCTACGGTCGCCGCAAACACGTATCCAGAAGGAAGGTGCCGCCATGTCCACAACCTGGTTGCTGCGCTTCGGGGCCGCCTGCGGCGTTGTCCTCGGGTTGTCCACAGCCGTGCCGGGCCTCGTCGAGGCGTTCACCGGCGAGACCGCGGCGACGAGCTTCGTCATCGGTGTCGGCGCGGCGTTCGGGGCGCCCGCCCTGACCGCCCTCTACCTGCGTCAACGCGTCGAGTCGGGCCACTTCGGCGCGATCGCGTACGCGGTGAACGTGATCGGTCTCGGCCTGTTCGCCGGAGTTGCCTTCGCCCTCAACTTGGTGCTGTTCTACGTCGACGAGGCGGTCGCCGACGAGGTGCTGGCCGGACCGACCCGCTTCGCGGTGCTCGGCAGCGCGCTGGTCTTCGTGGCCGGCACGATCCTGTTCAGCGTGTCGATGGTGCGCGCCCGGGTGCTTCCGACCGTGCCGGCGGCCGGGTACGGCGCCGCGTTCACGCTCCTGGCGCTGCTCGCCCCGCTGCCCGACTCGCCGCTGACCAGCGCGGTGCACGTGCTCGCCGGCGGATCGCTCATCTGGCTGTGCGTGGCGGTACGCGCCGCGACGGGCGGGCAGGCGGCCGGGCGCGGCGGCGCACAGCCGGAACGCACCGGGGCGGACGTGCGGACGCGGTAGCCGGCTGGTGACGCGGAGCGGTAACGGCCGGCTACGGCGGCGGACGCCGTAGCCGGCTAGTCACGCGGAGCGGTAACGGCCGGCCCGACGGCGGGCGGACGCCGTAGCCGGCTAGTCACGCGGAGCGGTAACGGCCGGCCCGACGGCGGGGGACGTCGTCCGCCGCGCGGTGGCGGCGCACGATCCCGGCCGACGTCGTCCACCCGGCGGTGGCGGCGCACGGCGCCGGCGGTGTGGTGCCGCGCGGCACCCGTAGACCGGCTCGGGAGCGGTGTGGCGGGCTCGTCAGCCCACCCACCGCGGCCGCTCCCGCTCCGCCTCGGCGACGCGCCGCGGTCCTCAATGGACCCGCCCGCCGCCGACGTAGGTGGCCACGACACGCGCCCTGTCGATCTCCTCCGGCGGCCCGGCGAACGGGTCGCGGTCGAGGACGGCGAGGTCCGCCGCGAGCCCCACCTCGAGCGCCCCGCACACGTGCTCGTGGTGGTTGACCCAGGCGCTGCCGGCCGTGTACGCGGTCAGCGCCGCCGACAGGTCCAGCGCCTGCTCGGCCAGGAAGGGTGCCGCCGACTCGCCCGGCGCCACCCGGGTCACCGCCACCTTCACGCCCCACAGCGGGTCGGGGCTGCTGACCGGCCAGTCGCTGCCCGCCGCGAGGTGCGCGCCGGCACGGTGGAGGTCGCCGAACGGGTACTGCCGGGCCGCAAGCCCTTCGCCGAGGAACGGGATCGTCAGCTCGTCCATCTGCGGCTCGTGGCAGGCCCACAGCGGCTGCATGTTGGCGGCCGCCCCAAGGTGGCCGAAGCGCGGCACATCCGCCGCCTGTACGACCTGGAGGTGGGCGAGGTGGTGCCGCCCGCCGCGCGGACCGTTGCGGTGGCGGGCGGCTTCGACCGCGTCGAGGGCCTCGCGCACGGCGCGGTCGCCGAGCGCGTGGAAATGCACCTGGAAGCCCTCCGCGTCGAGCCGGGTGACATACTCGCGCAGCGCCGCCGGGTCCACGAAGGACAGGCCGGCGTTGCCGGTGTCGTGACCGTGCCCGTCGCGGTAGGGCCGGGTCATCGCGGCGGTGAAGTTCTCCGCGACCCCGTCGAGCATGATCTTCACGGCCGGGGTCGCGAAGCGCCGCCCGGCGGCCGCAGCCGAGCGGCGCTCGCGCAGGTCGTCCAGCTGGTCGAGGCCGCGCTCGCGGTCCCACCAGAGCGCACCGGTCACCCGCGCCCGCAGCCGCCCGGTGGTGTCCGCGCGCAGGTAGGTGTCGAGCGGGTCGGGCTGGCCCAGGTAGGAGCCGACGATCGCGTCCTGCCAGCCGGTCACGCCGAGGGCGAAGAGGTGCCGCTGCGCGAGGTCGAACGCGGTGTCCAGGTCGTGGTCGGTGAGTGCCGGCAGCAGCCGGCCGACCAGCAGGGCAGCGCCCTCGTGCAGCATGCCGGTCGGCTCGCCGCCGGGGTCGCGCTCGATACGGCCGTCGGGCGGGTCGGGTGTGTGGCGGTCGATGCCGGCCAGGGCCAGCGCGCGGCTGTTGACCCAGGCGCCGTGGTAGTCGCGGTTGGGCAGGTAGACCGGGCGGTCCGGCACGGCCTCGTCCAGCGGCACTTTGCGCGGCGTGCCGCCCGGAAAGGCCTCCATCGACCAGCCACCGCCGCGTATCCACAGCTGGTCGGGGTGGGCGGCCGCGTAGGCGCGCACGCTCTCCACATACCCCGCCGCGTCGCTGTCCCGGTCGAGCGTGCAGCCGAGCAGCTGGATGCCCGCGTACACCGGGTGCACGTGGGCGTCGGTGAACCCGGGCAGGAGCAGTCCGCCGGCGAGGTCGACGACCGTGGTGCCCGGACCGGCGAGGTCGCGTACGTCCGGGCCGACGGCGACGATCCGCCCGCCGCGGACCGCGACCCCGCCGGGCCGGGAGCGACCGCCGGCGAAGACCGAGCCGCCCACGAAGACGAGGTCAGGCCTGGACACGACGCAACTTTAGGCCAGGCTGAACTTCTCGGCGTGCACCTGCCGCCGCGGGACGCCGAGCACGCGGAGGCTGTGGACGACCGCGTCCGTCATCGCCGGCGGGCCACAGACGAAGACGTCCCGCAGCACGATGTCCGGGATGGCGGCGGCGAGGTTGTCCGGGGCGAACGGCACGTTCGGCGGCGTACCGGCACCGGTGCGGCCGGTGAGTACGTAGAGGTGCGCGCCCCGGGCCTTGGCCAGGGCCTGGAGCTCGGGCAG
Source organism: Phytohabitans sp. LZ39 (assembly GCF_059359075.1). Taxonomy (NCBI): domain Bacteria; kingdom Bacillati; phylum Actinomycetota; class Actinomycetes; order Micromonosporales; family Micromonosporaceae; genus Phytohabitans; species Phytohabitans sp. LZ39. Next base: position 180,896 of record NZ_JCADBM010000007.1, read on the forward strand.
CAGCACGGCTTCCGCCGCCGTGTGCACCCGGTACAGGACGGTCGTCGGGCCGCCCGGCTCCTCCAGCAGCGCCCGGATCGGCGTGATGCCCACCCCACCGGCGATGAGCAGCGACGCCGGGCGGGTCTGGTGGATGCTCGTGAACGCGCCGTACGGCCCCTCGACGAAGACCCGGCTGCCGACCGGCACGTGGCGCAGCCCGGCACTTCCCTTCCCGACTGCCTTCGCGGTCAGCCGCAGCGAGCGGCCATTGGGCGCCGCCGAGAGCGAGAACGGGTTGGCCCGCCACCAGCCGTGGTGGCCGGGAAACCGCCAGATGAAGAACTGCCCGGCCCGGGCCGGCAGCCGGTCGAGGTGGCGGCCGGTGACGTGGACGGAGACCACGTCGTCCGACTCGGGTATCACCGCCGCGACCCTGAACCTGTGGTGGAGGTTGCGCCACACCGGCAGGAGCAGGCGGCCGGCGAGCAAGGCGGCGATCACGAGCCCCCACACCGCCCACCAGTACGCCGTGGCCCACGTCGAGTCGAAGGTGGTTCCCTCCATCGCCTGGTGCACCAACCCGATGCCCAGCGCCACGTAGATCAGCAGGTGCAGGGCGTGCCAGGCCTCGTACGGCAGGCGGCGGCGCACGTATCGGATGGAAATTGAGGCGACCACCAGGATGATCGCGGCCGCCAACATGCCGAGCAGCGAAGCGGTCACACCGACCAGGCTGAGGAAGGTGTCCCACGGCGAGTCCGAGCCGAGGTCCGAGTAGCCGGCGACGATGAAGGTGAAGTGGAGAATGAGGGTCCAGAAGAGGCCGAACCCGATCCACCGGTGCCACACGGTGAGCCGGTCCATCCCGATGCGCCGGTCCAGCCACGGCAGGCGGGCCACCAGCACGAGCTGGAGCATCATGAGCGACGCGAGGTGCAGGCCGAAGAACTTGCCGGCGGTGAGCAGCGAGTTCTTGCCCTGGCCGTAGCGGACGAACAGGTACTCCACCACCGCGAGGTGAGCCGCGACGGCTGTCCACAGCGCCACCCGCGCCACCACGCCCACGGCCATGACAATCGCCCCCACATGATCGGCTTCCCGGCATTGTCAGTACGAGCGGGAGCGGCAGGTGAGGTCAGTCGGCTTTCCGACGCTTCGTGCTGAGCGGCGACTCAGCCGCCGGGCGCGGCGACTCAGCCCGCGGGCGCGGCGACTCAGCCCGCGGGCACGGCGACTCAGCCCGCAGGCGCGGCGAGCACGCTCATCACGTCTCGCAGGTAGGCGCGCCGGCCGTCCGCCGTGTCCGGCAGCACGCCCTCGGTGGAGTGTGCGAGCTGGGCGTGACCGAGGTACGCGCTGTAGGCGAGCAGGGCGCGCGACCGGGCCTCCGGCAGCGGGAAGCCGAGCCGGCTGAAGACCGTGACGATCAGCCCGATCCGCGCCCGGGTGACCCGGTCGATCGCCCGCGCCACCGCCGGCTGCCCGGCGGCGGCCAGCAACGCCGGACCCACACGGTCGCGCTCCGCGGCCTCGATCACCCGCACGATGAGGGCGCGGAGCTGGCCGGCCGGATCCTCGGTCGCGTTGGCGATCTCGTCGATCACGGCGGTGGTGGTCTGCTCCTCCCACCGCGCCAGCGCGGCCTCCAGCAGCGCCGCCCGGCTGGGGAAATGCCAGTAGAAGCTGCCCTTCGTGGTGCCGAGGCGGGCGGCGAGCGGCTCGACGGCCACCGCCGCCACCCCGCCGTCCGCGATCGCGACGAGCGCCGCCTCCACCCAGTCTTCCCGCGCCAGGCGGCGCTTCCCCTCGGCCATGCACATACGCTATCGTACGGCCAACCATACGGCATCGTATGGTGACTGTGGACGACAGGACGCCTGTGGACGGGGGCGCACATGACGTACGACGTGATCGTGGTCGGCGCGCGAGTGGCCGGCGCGGCCACCGCGCTCCTTCTCGCCCGCCAGGGCCTACGGGTCCTCGCGGTCGACCGCGCCGCCTTCCCCAGCGACACCCCCTCCTCGCACCAGGTCCAGCCGCCCGGCGTCGAGCGGCTGGCGCGGTGGGGCCTGCTCGACCGGCTCGGCGACGCGCCGCCCACCCGCCGGGTGCGTTTCGAGTCGTCCGGTGCGGTGCTCGACGGCACCTTCCCGGCGGGTGGCGCCATCCACAGCCCGCGCCGCACCGTGCTCGACCATGCGCTGGTCGAGGCGGCGCGGGCGGCCGGCGCCGAGGTGCGGGAGCGGTGGCGGGTGGCGGAGCTCGTCTGGGAGGACGGCCGGGTCGTCGGCGTCCGCGGAAGTTCACCCGGGGGTCAAGATACGGCCGCGCACGCGCGGCTGGTGGTCGGCGCGGACGGAAAGCGTTCGTTCGTCGCCCAGGCGGTGCGGGCCCGCGCGTACCGGCACCGCGCACCGCGCTCGTTCGCGAGCTACACGTACTGGGCCGGCGTGCCGATGACGACGGGCGAGCTGCACCAGCGCGAGGGCCTCGCCGCGGCCGCCTTCCCCACCAACGACGGGCTCACGATGGTGTACATGTCGGCGCCGCTCGCCGCCTTCGAGTCCTTCCGCGCCGACCCCGAGGGCGCCTACTTGGCGGCACTCGACCGGTGCGGCGACCTCGGCGCCCGGGTGCGGGCCGGCACCCGCGCCGAGCGGCTGCGCACGACGCCCGACCTGCCCAACCACGTCCGGCCGGCGCACGGTCCGGGCTGGTGCCTCGTCGGCGACGCGGGTGTGACCATGGACCCGGTCTCCGCGCAGGGCATAGCCAACGCCTTGCGCGACGCGGAGGGCCTGGCCGGCGCGATCACCGCCGGCCTCGGCGGCACGAGCCCGCTGCGCGCCGCGCTCGCCGCCCACCAGCGCGACCGCGACCGGGCGCTGCGCCCGATGTACGACTTCACGCTCCGGCTCGCGACCTACCACAGTGGACCAGCCGAGCGGCTCTTCCTGCGCACGCTGGCCGAGCTGCGGCGGCCGGCGGAGGTGGAGCGGCTCTTCGGGGCGTTCGCGGGGATGTCGCCGGTGGACGAGTTCTTCAACGCCCGCACCGCCCTGCGCCTCGCCGCCGCGCGCCTCACCGACAACGCCGCGAGGCGGTGGTCGTCGACCCCGGCCGGATAGGGGCTCACCCGCGGCCGCCACCGCACCAGCCAACGTACGACCGGGACCCACGGCCGAGGCTCACCGCCCCCGGTTTGGCGAATGACCGATGCGTAGGCGATTCGCACCGCCCTTCCGACGTCCACCGATATGTCGCCGTAAAGAAGACAATTAACTTCCATCAGCACTCCACAACAGGTGAACGATCGCCGACCTGTGCCCGAATACGGGATGCATTCTTCTCAATGTGTGGCTAGCTTCATTGCACCGTCGTGACGATGGAGGCCGCCGTGGCGAAGAGCGCACTTGTCGTCGGTTCCGGTCCGGTCGGCTGCACGTTCGCCCGGCTCCTGGTGAGCGCGGGGATGGACGTCACCATGATCGACGCCGGCGAGTCGAGATCGCCCGAGGTAGCTGGGCATCTACGAAATGCGGCGACCTATCAGCACAACCCGGACACATTTATCAACGTCATCAAGAGTAGTGCTACGCGGATATCGGTCCCGCCCGCCCGAAGATCCGAAAGCGATTCACACATCAACCCGGATCAGGATCCGGCGACCAATCTCGGCGCTTCCCGTGTCGCGCGGGCGATTGGCGGAATGGGCATTTTCTGGGCGTGTGCCACACCACGGGCACATCCGGTCGTCGAGCACATTCCGCTCGTCGGCGACGGCGAGCTCTCCCGGCTGTACGGCGTGGCGGAAACTCTCTTGCACACGACCGCCGACGCCTATGAAATGTCGACACAGGGCCGGATTGTCACGGAAAAGCTCGACGAGACCGGCTACGACGTACGTTGCCTCCCCCTGGCCGTCGAGCGGCTGAGCCTCGACCCTCCGCGGGTGCACTGGAGCGGGCCCGAGGTCATCCTCAAGGGCGGTGACCGCCACGGCCCGAGCGCGGCTGACGACCCCCGCTTCACGCTCCTGCCCGAGCACCTCTGCATCGGCCTCGTCCACAGTGGCGGGCGGGTCACCGGCGCGGTCGTACGCGACCTGACCACCGGCACAGAACGCACGCTCGTGGCCGACACGTACGTGGTGGCGGGCGGTTCGGTGCTCACTCCACAGCTGCTCTGGGCTTCCGGCATCCGGCCGGACGCACTCGGTCGCTACCTGTGCGAGCAGACGATGGCCACCTGCCAAGTGGCGCTCTCCGACGACCTCGCCCGGCGGCTCGACGACGGACCGGCCACAGTGGAGCCCAACCTCTGGATCCCGGTGGCGGAGGGACGGCCGTGGCACGCCCAGCTGCACCGCGGCATCTTCGGCTACGCGGCGGTACCGGCCGGCGTCGACCGGCGGACGGTCACCGACCTGGTGTGGTTCAGCACCTGCGACGTGCGGCGGGAAAACGCGGTGACCTTCTCCGCGCGGGTCACCGACCCCTACGGCCTGCCGCAGCCGACGTTCCACTTCGGACCGAGCGCGGCCGACCGGGCACGCGCCGACGACATGCTCACCGACATGACGAAGGCGGCGACAGCACTCGGCAAGTTCCTGCCGGGCGCCGAGCCCCGGTTCCTGGAAGCCGGCTTCGCCCTGCACATCACGGGGACGACCCGGATGGGCGCGGACAAGCGGGACAGCGTCATCGACCCGCATGGGAAGGTGTGGGGCCTCGACAACCTCTACCTCGGCGGCGGGGGCGTGATCCCGGCCGGTGTCGCCTGCAACACCACCCTCACGAGCATGGCCTTGGCCGTCCGCGCCGCGGAGGCCATCACCGCCGCCACGTGAGCCGGGATCTCGGCGAGCCCCGCCGGCCCGCGGACCGTGGCGCTGCCCGCGGGAGGCATCCCGAGGAGACGCTCCACGACTCATGCGGTCCCCAGGTGACGCGAAGGGGAAGGTGTGTCCCTAAATCGTCCCCACCTCGCCGAGGCGGAACATGACCTCTTCCATCTGGTCGCGGGTCAGCGGCTCGGCCTGTAGTGGGTGCGCCGCCTCGGCGCGGAGGCCGTCGAGGAGGAAGCCGACGCTGCGCCGCCACGCGTCCGGCGCGGCGCCCGTGGTGTGCCGCACGAGCATCGCGGTGGACCAGAAGACGAAGAGCATGTCCTCGCGGGTGAAGTCGGCGCGCAGCAGGCCTTCGCGCTGGGCCCGCTCGATGATGTAGCGCTCGCGCTCCTCGGTCACCCGGCAGATGACGGTGAGCTGCTCGGCGGCGTACCGACGGGAGATCACGTCGTTGAGCGCGGGGTCGCTGGCCTGGAGCTCGCATACGCCCATGACGTAGCCGGCGAAGCCGTCCCACGGGTCACGCGCGGCCTGTGCGCGCCTGGCGACCTCGCCGAGGCTCTGCGCGGCGAGCTCGGGCATGACCGCGTCGATCAGCGCCTCCCGGGTGCCGAACCGGTTGTACAGCGTGCCCGAGCTCACACCGGCCCGCTGGGCGATCTCCTCGAGGGGGGCGTGCAGCCCTTTCTCCCGGAAGACCATCACGGCGGCCACGCGGAGCTTCTCGATGTTGCGGCGCGCGTCGGCGCGCAGCGCACCCTTCGCCATGACCCTCCCCACCTAAGTTGACGGTGGCCCCAAGTTTAGTGCTACGGTTCCGACGTAAGTTGAGGCATTCGTCAAGATACCGGGGAGCGGCGTCGTGGATGACCCCGAGGTGGAGGCCCCAGAGGCACCCGAGGACGAGCAGGCGCCGGTCGCCCTCGTCATGGTAGAGGCGGACGGTTCCGACGTGTGTGCCGCCGACGGCACCTGCTGGTAACGAGGAGAAGCACGTGAAGATCGAGGTCTGGTCCGACGTCGTCTGCCCGTGGTGCTACATCGGCAAGCGCCGCCTGCGGCACGCGTTGGCCCGGTTCGACCACGCCGGCGAGGTCGAGGTCACCTGGCGCAGCTTCCAGCTCGACCCCACCCAGCGCCGCGGCGACAACCGGCTGACCACCGAGATGCTGTCCGGCAAGTACGGTGTGCCGGCCGCGGAGGCGTCCGCCATGCAGGAGCGGGTCACCGCGATCGCGGCCGAGGAGGGTCTCACCTACCACCTCGACAAGTCGCTCACCGCCAACACGTTCGACGCGCACCGGCTGACCCACTTCGCCGCGACGCGCGGCCTGGCGGACGACATCCACGAGCGGCTCTTCCAGGCCGCGCTGATGGAGGGTGAGGCGGTCGACGACACCGAGACCCTGGCGCGGATCGGCACCGACGTGGACCTTCCGGCCGACGAGGTGCGCAAGGTGCTCGACGGCGACGCCTACGCCGACGATGTCCGCGGCGACATCCGCGAGGCCCGGGCGCTCGGCGCGAACGGCGTGCCATTCTTCGTCTTCGACCGCACCTACGGCATCTCCGGCGCGCAGCCTATCGAGGTCTTCCTCGCCACGCTCGAGAAAGCCGCGGCCTAGCACCCGCCCGCACGGCCACGCGCCCGCGCCACACCCCGCGGCCCAGCGCACCCACGGCCTAGCACCGCCCGCACAGCCACGCGCCCGCGCCACACCCGCGGCCTAGCGCCCGCGCCACACCCGCGGCGCAGCGCCCGCGCCACGCTCGAAAGGCCGCGGCCCAGCGCCCACGGCCGAGCGCACCCGCCACCGTCGCGGCCCACCCCAACCGCCACATCCGCGGCCGAGCGCACCCGCCACGCTCGAGAAGGCCACGACCCAGCGCACCCGCCACGCCCACGGCTGGTTGAATGTCCCGCGCAGGCGCGCCCGCACGGGGGCGGCCCCGACATCGGAGGTCACGTGACCGACACGACGCGAGACGTCGAACGCATCTACTCCACGCCCGAGGTCGTCGCGAAGCTGCGGCGCCTGGCGGACGCGCTGGAGTCGGAGACGCCGTTCCGGATCCAGATCGCCGGGGAGCGGATCCGCGTTCCCGCCCGCGCCCAGTTCTCGATCGAGCACGAGCGGGGCGACGACGAGGAGGAGATCGAGTTCCAGCTCAAGTGGACCCTGGAAGAGGACGACGAGGACGAGGACGACGACGAGGAGTCGGACGTCTAGTGCGGTGACCACAAGCCTTCACGGGTGAGCGGGCGAAGGTCGCCGCTCACCCGGGCCGGCGAAGCCGGCCGACGTTGGCGCCGCACCGCGAGCCGGGCCCGCGGGCCCGGCTCGCTCGCGTAGTTCACGCCAGCACCGCCGGGCAGCCGAACACCGCCGCGAGCTCCGGCTCCCCGAACGCGGTGATCCGCGTGATCCGCCCGGCGGCCACCGTCAGCACGACCACGCCGTACGCCCGGAGCACGCCGTCGCCACCGTCCACATAGGCCACCATGGCCGGCTGGCCGTTGGCGCCCGTCGGCACCATCCGCCACCGCCCCGCGCCGAAGACGTGCCGGACCAGGAACGGCAGGCACGTCGCCAGCCCGGCGTACCAGGTGCGCTGCGGCGTCGCCTCCAGTACCAGGTCGTCGTGGAGGAGCCCGCGCAGCGCGTCGGGGTCGGCGTTCTCGATCGCCTCGATGTACCGGTCGAGCAGCGCCCGCCGCTCCGGCTCGCTCGGCTCCGTCACGTCCTCGGGGGCCGGCGCGACCTCGTCGAGCCGGCCGCGCGCCCGCTGGAGCGTGCTCTTCACCGCCGCGACCGTGGTGTCGAGGATGTCGGCGACCTCGGCAGCGGAGAACGCCAGCACGTCGCGCAGGATGAGCACCGCCCGCTGCCGCGCGGGCAGGTACTGCAAGCTCGCCACCACCGCCAGCCGCAGGCTCTCCCGCGACGCCACGATCTCCCCGGGGTCGACCAACGCGTCCGGCAACGGTTGCAGCCACGCCACCGACGCATCGGCCGCGAGTGGCGCCGCGGGGTCGTCCGCCGGCCCGCCGAGCCCGGACGGCAGCGCCCGCCGGTCGCGCCGCTCCAGCGCGGTGAGGCAGGTGTTGGTGGCGATGCGGTAGAGCCACGAGCGCAGCGACGACCGCCCCTCGAACCTGTCGTACGCCCGCCAGGCCCGCAGGTATGTCTCCTGCACCGCGTCCTCGGCGTCGGCGGCCGAGCCCAGCATGCGGTAGCAGTGCGCGAGCAGCTCGCGCCGCAGTGGCTCCGCCGCGGCGACGAACTCCCCCGGCGCCGCGGTTTCCGTGTCAGTCATGCCGATCCCTCCGACGGTATGACCCGGTCGGAGGGCCGAAGGAATCGCCAGGCCGCGGCGGGCGAGCGCCAGCAGGCGGCGGGCGTCCGCGGCGTCCGCGCCGGTCAGGGCCGCACCGGAGGCGAGAGCGAGGAGGTCGGCCGCCGACACGTCATCGGGTACGGCCGAGGCGGCCCGCGCCCGGTCGAGCAGTGCCGCCGCGGTGGCCCGCATCGACTCGTGCCAACGGTCGAAGTGCCGCGCGCGGCCGCCGGCCGGCACCGCGAGGGCCAGCGCTCGCTTGGTCGCCACGTGCGTGACGAAGTCGTCCAGCCACGCGAACAGCGCTTCCCCGGCTGAGTCGCCGGTCAGCAGGGCGGCGCCCCGGCGGCAGAGCGCGTCCACCTCGTCCGCGTACACGGCCGCGAGCACGTCGCCCCGCGTCGGAAAGTGCCGGTAGAGGGTGGCGTTGCCGACACCGGCGCGGCGGGCGACCTCGTCCATCGCGAACTCCGCCCCGGACTCCCCCACCACCTCGCGCGCGGCGGCCAGCAGCCGGCCGGCGTTTCGCGAGGCGTCCGCGCGCATTGGGGCTCCTTGCCAACCGGGGATGTCCCCGCTTACGGTACCAGGCAAGCGGGGATATCCCCGTTTAGGGAGGCGCGCCATGATCCTGAGCATCGCGGACCGCGAAGCCATCACCGACGTCATCAACCGGCACGGGCACCTGACCGACGACGGCGACTTCGACCGGATGCCGGAGGTGTTCACGCCCGACGTGGCGTACGACGTGACCGACCTCGGCGGGGGCGTGATCCGCGGCCTTGCCGCGCTGCGCGAGGCGGCCCTGGCGCTGGGCGCCGCCAACCCGGTCGCCCACCACGTCACCAACATCGTGCTCACCCCGGCCGGCGACGGCGAGGTGCGCGCTCTCTCGAAGGGCCTCGGCGTGCTGGCGGACGGCACCGCCGGCAGTGTGACCTACGAGGACACGCTCCTCCGCACCGGCGCCGGCTGGCGGATCAGCCACCGCGTGGTGCGCGCCCGCCGGGTGCCCCTGGGCCGGTGAAACGCCCGGCTGACACACCGGTGAAAGGTTGACGCAAGCCTCAGCTTCATAGGCTCCATCGCGATCCTTCGTCCAAGGGAGATTTCGATGTCCTGGAAGCGCGGGCTGGCCGTCGCCGGCGGCCTCGCCGTCGCCGCCACGCTCACCGCGGCCCCGGCGGCACAGGCGGCGGCGCCGACCGTGGCAGCCGCCGCACAATCCGGCACGCTCACCGCGGCCCCGGCGGCACAGGTCGCCGCCGGCTGGAGGTACGCCGGCGACTACCCCGACCGCAACGACTGCGAGGCGATGGGCCGGTACTGGATGGAGAACCGCGGCGCCCGCGCCTACTCCTGCACGCGGGTGGCCGGCCAACTCTGGGTCCCGATGGACAACTGACCGACGAGTCAGGACGGACGGCCGCCGCGACGAGCGCGCTCAGCCGATCGCCCCAGCCACACCACCCGGTCACGACAGGCGACCACCCAAGGGACACACCAGCCTCATCACCCCGGTCACGACGGGCAACCACCAACGAACACACCCAGGCACACCACCCGGTCAGGACGGGCGACCGGCGATGAGCGCGCTCAGCCGGTCGCCCAGCCGCGCGACCGGCTGGTGGAAGCGCCTCTCCCGCCGCTCGGCACGGGTCAGCTTCCGGGCCCACCGCTCACCCGTCCGGTGGTAGAACCACCGCGCCCACGGCGCCTTCGGCCGGGCCAGCCGGACCGCGCCGGCGTACAGCAGGACCGGGAAGAACAGCCCGATGAGACCGGTCCACAGCTTGCCCTTGAGAACGGTCACAGCGGCCAGGCCGAGGTTGAACGCCACGAGCGCGACGCCGGCCGCCCACCCGGCCACGCCGCCCCGTTCGTGGGCCTGGGTGAGGTCGGTGAGGTCCTTCGGTAGCACGCCGAGGACCAGCAGCCCGGTCACCGCGCAGGCGGCGAACACCGCGGTGACTGACTCCCGGCCTTCCTGCGACCAGTAGACGTCGCGCAGCCGCAGGATCAGCGCGAACTCGTCCAGCACGAGCGCCGCGCCGACCCCGAAGACCGCCGCGGCGGTGGCCCGCCAACCGGTCAGCTCCGGCGCGATCGCGAACCCGACGATGCCGCCGAGCAGCATCAGCCCGATGCCGAACACCGCGTGGTGGATGTGGAGGCCGCCGGGCGTGACGTTGCCCGGCCACCACTTCACGCCCGCTCTGATCATGCGGGTGGAGAAGCGGATGGCGACGAACCCGACCACCATCGCGGCGAAGAAGCAGAACAGCGGCAGCCGCCCGGTGTCCACAATGGTGCGCGCGAACCAGTGTCCCATGATGCCCCATATGTAACGCTATCAGCCTGGCGGCGCCACCGTTGGCGGAAACTTGAGGGCGGCCGCAGCATGGTGGGTGCGCCGTTCGTGTACATGGCAGTGCACGGCGAGAGGCGGGGGCACCGGATGCGGGACGCGGACAGTTTCGACGAGTTCTACCGCAGCACGTCGGCGCGCCTTATGCGGTACGGGTACGCCGTCGTCGGCGACCTGTCCGAGGCGCAGGACGTGGTGCAGGAGGCGTACACCCGGGCGTGGCAGCGGTGGCGGACGGTCGCCGAGCATCCACACCCGGAGGCCTGGGTGCGGCTGGTCGTCACCAGGCTGGCCACGGACCGGTGGCGGCGGCTGGCCCGCTGGCACACGGTCCTGCACCGCTCGGGGCCGCCGGAAAACGCACACCCGCCCAACGAGGACACCGTCGTGGTCGTCGCCGCGCTGCGCCGGCTGCCCGTGGCACAGCGGCAGGCGCTCGCTCTGCACTACCTGTTCGACCTGCCCGTCGCCGACATCGCCCAGGAGACCGGCGTGCCGGTCGGCACCGTGACGTCCTGGCTGTCCCGTGGCCGGGCCGGCCTGGCCCAGCTGCTCACGGACCCCTCCCCACCGGGCCGGACCCCGGCCACCACGCTCGTCAGACCACCGGAGGCACGACCCGGAGGGACACCGGCGACACACCCCGGACGGACAGCGGAGACACGGCCCGGAGGGGCAGCGAGGCAAGCCGCGACGAGGCCCGCCGCGAGCGGCGCGTGGGAGGGGAACGACGATGAGTGAGCTCGACCAGGCGTACCGCGCGCTGGCGCACGAGGCCGACACCGTGCCGCTGGCCGCGCCCGGCGCGCTGCGGGCCCGCGCCGACCGCCGCACCCGCCTCCGGGTTACCGCCGTCGCGGTCGTCGCCGCGGTCGCGGTGGGCAGCGCCATCTTCGGCACCCAGTGGATCGTCCGCGCCGACGGCACGGCGCCGCCGCCCGTGCCCCCGGGCGCGACGCAGTCCCCCACACCGCCGCCACCGACCTCCGCGCCGCCGACGTCCGCGCCACCGACCACGCCGCCTACCACCCCGCCGACGACGGCCCGGCCGACCACGCCGCCCGCGCGCAACACCCCGAAGAGCATCCCGAACAGCGCGTTCCTCCAGGTGGCCGACCTCAGCCGCGGGGAGCTGAACGGGGACACCGGGACCGACAACATCATGCCCACGCTGTGCGACGCCAGGTTCGCCAGCGACCGCTCGATCGACCTGCGGCGCAGCCGCCGGCTCACCTACTACAACGCGGGCACCCCCGTGGGCAACACGCCGGACGGCACCTTGACGCAGACCATCACCGTGTACGAGCCGGGTGGCGCGAGCCGCTTCGTCGACGAGGTACGCGACGCCGTCGCCGACTGCCCGTCGGAGGGCGACGACCGCTACCGCGTCGTCTCCGCCCCGAAGCGCGGGGACGAGTCCCTGATGTTCGAAAAGCGCTATCCCACCCTCGACGCGGAGGGCAACAAGACCGGCGGCGAGGACGTGCGGCTCGTCTCGGTGGTACGGGTCGGCGACATCGTGACGATCATCTACGAGACCGGCTGGGAGGACGGCTGGTCCGCCGAGCAGTCCGTCATGAACACCTTCACCACCAAGGCGACCAACCGCATCCGCTCCTGGTTGGACTAGGGCCTGTGACAAATCTTTGCCGGGCTGCGCCGGGCCCAGACGGCGACCCGCGGCGTCGGGCGAAAGGCCGCATACAACACCGGTGTGCGACCTCGCGCCCGCCACCACCGGACGCCGCCTGGACTCCGGCTCGCCTCGACAATCCTTTGAGCTCAGGAACGTGGGCTCGGGCGCGCCTGGCGGGGCGCACCCGGGCCCGCCGCGCGCAGGTCGCCCCGCGCGGCGAGCGCGTCCAGCGCGGCGAGGAGCCGGTCGACGTCGGCGTCGGTGTGCGCGGCCGTGAGCTGCACCCGCAGCCCCACGTCGGCCCGGGACACCAGCGGGTACGCGGCGAGCGTCACGTAGACGCCGCGCCGCCACAGCTCCGCCGCCACGTCGGCCAGGTCGCGCCCGTCGGCCAGCGGCAGCTCGACGATCGGGGTGCCGCTGGTGTTGGGCGTGGCCAGGCCCAGCGCGCGCACCCGGTCCAGCACCCGCGCGGTGAGCGCGTACAGCCGGCCGCGCAGCCGGTCGCCCCGCGCGTCGTTCACGTCGAACCCGGCCAGGACGGTGGCGAGCGACGCGGTCGGTGACGGTCCACTGTAGAGATACGGCGGGGCGGCCACCTTGAGGTGCTCCTTGACGGCGGTCGGCACGGCGATGAAGGCGAGCAGCGACGAGTAGGCCTTGGAGAAGCCGCCCACGAGCACGATGCCGTCGTAGCTCTCGCCGGACCACCGCACCACCGCGTTGCCCCGCGCGCCGTAGGGCGACGTCTCGTCCGGCCGCCGCTCGCCCAGCACGCCGAAGCCGTGAGCGTCGTCCACATAGAGCAGTGCCCCGTACTCGCCGCAGAGCCGGGCGTACGCGGCCAGGTCGGGTGGGTTGCCGGTCATGCTGTTGACCCCGTCGACGCAGACCAGCCGGGGCGCGCCGGGCGGTGCCGCCCGCAGCAGCTCCGCCAGCCGCGCGAGGTCGCCGGCGCGGAAGCGGTGCGCGGTGGCGCCGAGGCCGCGCGCGTACTGGCAGGCGTCGTAGATCGTGCGGTGCGCGTTGTGCTCGTACATGACGGTGCCCTGCCCGGCGAGGACCGGCACGACCGCCATGTGGATGAGCGTCACGGTGGGGAGCACGAGCGCGTCGGGCGCGCCGAGGAGGTCGGCGAGGCGTTCCTCGATCTGTGGATAGAGCGCCGGGCTGCCCAGCATGCGGGACCAGCTCGGGTGCGTGCCCCATTTCGCCACGGCCGGCGGGATCGCCGCCTGGATCTCCGGGTCGAGGTCGAAGCCGAGGTAGTTGCAGGAGGCGAAGTCGACGAGCCAGTGGTCGCCGACCCGGATCTCACGGCCGCGCACCTCGTCGATGACGGTGTCCATCAGCTGTCCCAGCTCGGCCGAAGTCGGCGGCGCCATCAAGCCGCCACCGGCGCGTCGGCGAGCCAGGTGAGCACGTCGGGGTGGTTCATCGGCCGGCGGAAGAGGAAGCCCTGCCCGTACCGGCAGCCGGCGGCGACCAGCGCCGCGCGGTCGGCTTCCTCCTCGATGCCCTCGGCCACGACGGTGAGCCCGAGCGTGTGCGCCAGTCGCAGGATCCCCTCGACGAGTGCCCGCTGCCGCGGCTGTGTGGACACCGCGTCGATGAACGACTTCTCTATCTTGAGGACGTCCGCGGGTACCTTGCGCAGGTAGCTCAGCGACGAGTAGCCGGTACCGAAGTCGTCGATCGCCACCCGGATCCCGGCCTGCCGCAGCCGGGCCAGGTCGTGCCGCACCCGTTCGTCGTCGCGCAGCAGCAGCGTCTCGGTGATCTCCAGGACGAGCCGGTCGGCGGGGAGCGCGCCCTCGGCGAGCCGCCGCAGCGTCCGGTCGACGAAGCCCGGGTCGCTGAACTGGCGCGCGGAGACGTTGATGCTGACGTAGGGCCCGGCTGGGCCACCCCAGTCGGCCGCGTCGGCGAGCGCCCGCTCGATCACCCAGTCGCCGATCGGCACGATCAGCCCGCTCTCCTCGGCCACGTCGATGAACCGGCCCGGCCCGAGCAGCCCGCGCGTCGGGTGCTGCCAGCGCACCAGCGCCTCCAGGCCGGCGGCGGCGCCGGTGCGCAGGTCGACGATCGGCTGGTACTGGAGCACGAACGACCGGTCCGCGACCGCCTGGTCCAGCTCCGCTCGCAGCTCCAGCCGGTCGCGCACCTGGTTGTGCAGCGCGGCCTGGTACCGCCGCCACTGGCCCTTGCCGGCGCCCTTGGCGACGTAGAGCGCGAGGTCGGCCTGGCGGAGCAGGTCGTCGCCGTCGATCGCCTCGGCGGTGGTGGCGATGCCGATGCTGGCGGGGCCGTTCACCACGCTGTCGCCGATCAGGTACGGCTTGCCGAACGCCGCGACCACGCGCTGGGCCACGATCTCCACCTCCTCCGGGTCGCGGGCGTCCTCGACCAGTGCGGCGAACTCGTCGCCGCCCAGCCGCGCGGCCGTGTCTCCGCCGGCCAGTTCGGCCGCCAGCCGCTGGGCGGCCGCGACGAGCAGCTCGTCACCGCAGGCGTGCCCCATCGTGTCGTTGATCACCTTGAAGTCGTCGAGGTCGATGAAGAGGACGCCGACCATCGTGCCGTTGCGGGCGGCCCGGCCCAGCGCCTGCTGGAGCCGGTCGTGGAAGAGCACCCGGTTGGCCAGCCCGGTGAGCGAGTCGTGGAAGGCGCGGTGGGTGAGCTCCTGCTCCAGCCGGCGGCGCTCGGTCACGTCCCGCATGGTCAGCACCAGGCCAGCCACCGTCGGCTCGGCGCGCAGGTCGCGGCAGGAGACCTCCACCTGCACCCGGGCGCCGTCCGGGCCGAGCGCCACCCAGTCGTCCTGGGTCGTGCCCCGCTCGCCGGCGCGGAGCAGGTCGAGCATCCGCCCGGCGAGCACGCGGGACGGCGGGTCGAGCAGGTCGAGCACGGGCGTGCCGGGGAGCGGGTCGGCGCCGAACATCTCGGCCGCGGACGGGCTGGCGTACCGGATGCGGTCGCCCGCGTCCAAGATGAGGATGGCGTCAGAATTGTTCCGCACGAGCGTGCGGAAGTACTCCTGGCTGCGCCGCTGGGTGATCTCCCAGGCCAGCCCGATGCGGTCGAGGGCGAGGGCGGCCTGTGCGGCCAGCACCTCGATGGCCTCGCGGAGCGTGGCGAGCGTGGTTTCCTCCGCCGCGACGAAAAGGGTGCCCGCGGTGACGACGAGTGGACATCTCGCGGCGACCTCGATGTGGCCGAGCCTGGCGGCCAGGCCGGGGTCGAGCGACGCGGTGTACACGAACCGGACGCCCGATCCGACCGGTGTGGACGGCGACGGCTCGTCGAGCGCGAGCACCACGCGGTGCGGGAGGCCGGCCGGCAGGAGGCGCCCCACCGCGTCCCGCACCGCCTCGGTCACCTCGCCGGCGTCGCTCGCGGAGACCAGCGCGGCACCCGCCTCGCGCAGCGCCCGCTCCCGGGAGACGACGCCGCGGTAGCCGCTGACCGCCCCGTAGAGCCGCGCCAGTACCAGCAGGAACATGACGGCGGCGACGAGCGCGCTGATCCCGACGTACCGGCCGTCGTCGCGGACGGCCTGGACGATCAGGACCACCGGCGCGACGAGGGTGGAAAGCGCGAGGAGCACGACCCGCCGCACGGTCAGGCCGGAACGGGCCGGCACGCGCGGGTCGGTGAGCGCGACCATCGACGGGTGCAGCGCGGCCGCGCCCCACGCGGCGTAGAAGACGATCCAGCCGATGTCGATCGGACCGCCCATCAGCCACGCCGCGCCGATGCCCAGGCGGGAGAAGCCGTACAGGACGTCCGCGACGAGCATGCCGACGCCGCCGGTCGCCATCAACAGGACGGCCGGGGTCAGCCGCATCGAAATTACGAGGCGGGTCAGGATCGCCAGGACCAGGACGTCGAAGAGGGGGTACGCGATGGAGATCGCCTTCTGCACCCAGGTGAGGTCGTCGGCGCGCACGTACGGGTCGATGAGGAACAGCCAGGACAGCAGCCCGAGCCCGACGGTGAGCGCGAGCGCGTCGAGCAGGCTGGCCCGGTCCCGCCCGGCCGCGCTCGTGCGGGCCAGCCCGATCATGCCGGCCGCGGCGAGCGGGAAGAACAGCCCCAGGTAGATCAGGTCGGCCAGCGACGGGAACGGCTGTGGATGGCCCAGGACGTCGGTCAGGAAGAGGTAGGTGGTGTCGCCCATCGCGAACGCGAAGATGCCGCCGGCCAGCAGCAGCCACGGCAGCTTGCGGCGCGGGCGGTTGCGCACCACGCCGGCCGCGACCGCCGCGGCGCTGACCGTGCCGATCGCGGTCCAGATCGCGATGTGCCAGCCGGGACGCGCGTAGTAGACCACCGTCAGCACGATCATCACCGCGGTGAACCCGGCGATGGTCCGACGGCTGGACATGGTCACCTCTCCCCCGCGCACCGGTCCGGCAAACTTTTTGCTGGCAGGCCTTACCGCTGGCCCACCTGCCGGGCCGATATCCGTAGGCTAACCCTCGGATGATCCGTTGAAGCAGCGTTCAGGGGCGGCGTGTGGACCTTCAGGTGGCGACCCTCGCCGAACGTCCCGACCTCGCTCCCCTGCTCGACGACCTCCTGGGCACCTGGCCGCGCTTCCTGCACCACCATCCGCTCTCGACCCTCTTCTACACCTCCGTCGCGCCGCGCCACCCCGGCTTCTGCCTGGTCGCGGTCGAGCGGTCGGCGCCGGACCGGCCGGTCGCCAAGGCGTACAGCTTCCCGGTCTCCTGGGCGCCGGGCCACCTGCCACCCGACGGGCACGACGCGGCGATCATGACGGCGGCCGGCGACCTGTTCGACGGCCGGCGGGGCCGCCTGGTCGTGGGCGTCGAGGTCACGGTCGAGACCGGATGGCAGGGGCGCGGGATCTCCCGGGTCATGGTCGACGCGATGCGGTCCAACGCCGCCCGCCACGGCTTCGCCACCCTCCTCATCCCCGTGCGCCCCGTCCACAAGCATCGGGAACCCGAGGTGCCGCTCGCCGGGTACGCGGCCCGCACCCGCCCGGACGGGCTCCCCGCCGACCCGTGGCTGCGCACGCACGTCCGCGCCGGCGGCCAGATCGTGGGCATCGCGCCGGCGTCGATGACGCTGGCCGCGCCGCTGGCCGACTGGCGGGAGTGGACCGGGCTGGCGTTCGACGCGCCGGGGCCGGTGCGGGTGCCCGAGGCGCTCGTGCCGGTGTGGTGTGACCCGTCACACGACAGCGCCGTCTACGTCGAGCCCAATGTGTGGGTGCGGCACGCGCTGCGCTAGACCGCCCTGCGGGCGGACAGCATGACCATCCCGGTGTATCCCCAGTCGGGCAGGTCCGGGTCCGCGTCGATGCGGCTCACGACAAGATCCATCGTGTACCCGTCGAAGGCCTCGCCGATCGTCTGAGAGTCCACCGGCACGCCCGGCCATTCGCGGCCGCCGGAAATTGAGTACCGTCCCATGTTCTCCATGAACGAGGCGACGAGGTGCTCGCCCGGCCGTACCGTCCGCGCGAACGCCCGGCAGAACGCGGCGAACTCGGCCGGGTCCTCGGTGGCGCTCTCCGCGACGAAGTTCATCGACGCCAGCGCGTACCGGCCCTCGGGCAGCCGGAACGCGTCCGCGCGGGTCACCCGTACCCGGGACAGCGCCTGTGCCAGCGACGGCGGCAGCGCCGGGTTGCGCAGCCGGCATCGCGCGTAGAACGGGTCCCAGCTCGGGTCCGGGCCGTCGCGCAGCTGGCCGCGCAGGTACGCGACGGAGGCGGCGCTCGGCTCGACCGCGTGCACGAGCCGGCTCGCCGCGGCGGCCAGCGCGAGCGGATACAGGTTGGGGCCGGCGCCAAGTTCGACGGTGCGGTCGAGGGAGCCGGCCGGGATGCGGGCGTACACCGCGCTGTGGTGGTCGATGACCGCCTCGTCGGCGCGGTGCAGGCGGCGGTAGTTTTCCGCGAGGTAGTCCGCCACCGGCCACGCGTCCCAGTCGGCGTCCCGGTTGCGCAGCATAGAGTGGATCTTAGTCGGCCTCGGTGACGGCGACCTCGACGCGCTGCACGAGGTTGTTGGCGAAGCCGCCGCGGTTCCACGGTGGACGGTCGGGCTGGGTGCGGCCGGACGCGTCGGTGGCCCGCGCGCCGAGCGTGTGGCGGCCCGGCGTGGCGGTCCACGCGAACGTCCACCGGCGCCACGCGAAGTCGTCGCCGGCCGGGTCGAGCGCGTCTCCGCCCCGCCTCGCGCCGCCCTCGGCCGGACCGGGCGCGGCCCCGCCCCACGTCGCGCCGCCGCCGACCGGATCGAGCGCGGCCTCGGCCCATGTGGCGCCGTCGGTGGTCACCTCGACCCGCTCCACCGGCGCGTGTCCGGACCAGGCGCGCCCGTCGAGGATGACGGGACCGGGGCGCAGCACCCGGACCCTCGACATGAAGTCCGGGAAGCCGGGCGGCCGCACCAGGGCCCGCGGCTCGATGCGGGTCACCGGCACGCCGGGCTCGTCGGGGCGCTGGCGCAGGCGGTAGGCGACCGCGTTCTGGAAGCCGTCGAACGGTCTGTCCACAATGGTGATCCGGCGCAGCCACTTCACGTGCGCCATGCCGTACCAGCCGGGGACGATGAGCCGCAGCGGCGCGCCGTGCTGCGGCAGCAGCGGCGCGCCGTTCATCTCGTAAGCCAGCAGCGGCTCGTCCCGCAACGCCTCGGCGACCGGCAGCGCCCGCTGGTAGTCCTGCTCGACGCCGCGCTCGATGCCGTGGTCGGCGCCGGTGAACACCACGTCGACCGCGCCCTCGCCGACGCCGGCCGCGCGCAGCAGCGGGGCCAGCGGCGTACCGGTCCACTCGGCGGTGCCGACCGCCTCGACCAGCCACGGCTGGCTGACCGGGCGCGGCTCCAGCAGCGCGCGGCCGTTGCCGGCACACTCCAGCGTGACCCGCCGGGTGACCCGCGGCCGGGCGCGCAGATCGGCCAGTCGAGCCGCAGCGGCGTGCCGACGAGGCCGTCGACGTCGAGCACGTGGGTCGCGGCGTCGGTCTCCGGGATGTCGTAGTGGATGAGCAGGTAGTGCAGCCCGGCCGGGGTGACGTCGTAGCGCAGCGCCTCGAGCGGCATGCCGTGGTTGCGCGCGGCCAGGCCGAGCTCCTCGGCGCTGATCCCCTCGCCCGCCTCGGCCAGCCGCGCCGGCCCGCTGACCGCGCCGTCTACTGTGGTCACTGGTCCCGGTCCTCTCCTCGCGCGGCGGCGCCCGGTGGGCGACCGTCGCGGGCCTCGTGCAGGCACCCCGGTGGCAGGTGGAACCAGCGCAGCGCCTCGAAGTCCGCGGCCAGCCCGGTCGGCCCCTCGTCGAGCGTCTCAGGGTATCCGGCCAGCAGCCGCCGCGCCTCGTCGAGGTATCCGGCGAGCGCCTCCTCGCCGGCCCGGCGCGGGCGGGCGGGGCGGGCGAGCGTGCCGTCCACCGCGTAGATGAGGTCGCGCAGCCGCGGCGGTGGCCGGCGGGTGCCCGCGCGGTGCCGCCACAGGCCGGTGTGCGGGTCGAAGCGGTAGTCGCCGAGCAGCCGGTGGCCGTGCCGCGCGACGAGGTCGACCGCGTCGACCAGGTAGTCGGCGACGGTGTCGGAGATGAAGTAGTTGAAGTTGATCCGGGTCCAGCCCGGCTTGATCCCCTCGCACCCGTGGCGGATCTCGTCCTGGAAGCGGTGCGAGTGCGTGGTGTCGATGGCGAGCAGCCGGTGCCCGTACGGCCCGGCGCACGAGCAGCCGCCGCGCGCCTGGATGCCGAACAGGTCGTTGAGCACCGCGACCACGAAGTTGTGGTGCAGCCAGCGGTCGCCGCGGCGGATCCGCAGCGAGACGATCGACAGCCGCCGGGCCTCCGGGTTGCCGAGCAGCTCGATGTCCGGGTTGGCTGACCAGCGGCTCAGCGCGCGCTTCCACAGCCGCTCCTCGCTGGCCTGGATCGCGTCGGTGCCGACCGCCTCCTTGAGCGCGAAGACCAGCCCGGCGCGGATCGACTCGACGATCGCCGGTGTGCCGCCCTCCTCCCGGGCGATCGGGTCGTCCAGGTACCGGTGCGAGGTGGGGTCGACGAACGCGACCGTGCCCCCGCCGGGCACGGTGGGCACCGGGTTGCGGACCAGCTCGCGGCGGACCACCAGGACGCCGGGGGTCTGCGGCCCGCCGACGAACTTGTGCGGCGACAGGAACACCGCGTCCTTGTGGTCGCCGGCGCCGGGCGCGGACTCGCGCACCCGGATCGGCACGTAGGGGCCGGCCGCGGCGTAGTCCCAGAACGAGAGCGCACCGCGCGCGTGCAGCATCGCGGCGACCCGGTCGGCGTTGGAGAGGATGCCGGTGACGTTGGAGGCGGCGGAGAAGCTGCCGATCCTGACCGGCCGGTCAGCGTACCGGTCGAGCGAGGCGGCCAGCTCGTCCAGGTCGATGTGCCCGTCGCGGTCGGCGCCGATCGGCACGACGTCGGCGATGCTCTCCCGCCAGGGCAGCTCGTTCGAGTGGTGCTCGTACGGCCCGACGAACACGACCGGCCGCAGCGCCGGACCGGGATGCCCGGCCGGCAGGCGGAGCTCGAGGATGCCGATGAGCTTGTTGACCGCGGTGGTCGCCCCCGAGCCGCAGAAGATGACCAGGTCCTCCTCGGTGCCGCCGACCGCGTCGTGGATGATCTGGCGGGCCTCCTCGCGCAGCCGCCCGGTGGCCAGGCCGGTGCCGGAGCTCTCGGTGTGCGTGTTCGCGTACCGGGGCAGCACGTGCGCCCGGATCGCGTCCTCGATGAAGTCGAGCGAGCGGCCGGAGGCGGTGTAGTCGGCGTAGGTGATGCGGCGCGGCCCGTACGGCCCGTCGAGCACCGCGCCCTCGCCGATGATGCCGGACCGGATCCGTTCCAGCAGCGCGGCCTTCGTCGGCTCCGCCGCCCGCGTCGTCGCGATCACGCCGGTCATATGTCGAGAGTGCGCCCCGAACCGCCGCCCCGCCAAGAGCCTTTCGGGCAGCCCGGCGGGCGTAAACCGGACACACCGGCCAGCCTGGGCATTCGCCTGTCGTCCCGGCCGCGCGGGCGTAGCGTGAACCGGAGGCGCACGGGGGGTCATTGCGAGGAGGCTGCCATGCTGTCGGATTGCACACCGGTCGCGACCCTGCCCACCGCGGACGTCGCGCGGGCCCGCAAGTTCTACGAGGAGACCCTCGGCCTGTCCCCGCTGCGTGAGGACTTCGCCGGCATCACGTACAAGTGCGGCGAGGGCAGGGTGTTCCTCTACCAGTCCGAGTACGCCGGCACGAACCGGGCCACCGCGCTCACCTTCCCGGTGGACGAGGACAGGTTCGACGCCGAGGTGGACGCGCTGCGCGCCAAGGGCGTCACCTTCCAGACCTTCGAGTACGAGGGCATGGAGTGGAAGGACGACGTGATGATCAGCGAGGGGATGAAGGCGGTCTGGTTCACCGACCCGGACGGCAACATCCTGAACCTCGGCACCGGCGAGCTTTGACGCCATGCTGGAGGGATGACAGACCACAGTGGAGGCGTCCTCGACGAGGCGTACGTACGGTTCTCCCGCACCGGACCGGAGTGGGGCGAGGACCAGCTGACCAACCACGGCCCGATGGCGGTGGAGGTGCTGGTGCGGCGCGGCCGCGCGGACATGGTCGACCGGTGGGTGGACCGGTACGTGCGGCGCCTGGACGAGCTGCCCGGGCCGGGCGACCGCATCACCGCGCGGACGTGGCCGGCGGCGCTGGGCGACGGGCGGCGGCTGGGCGACTGGTCGGCGTACTTCGCGCACGAGGTGACCGAGCGTCCCTGGCGGGAGGTGCTCGCCACCTGGTGGCCGCGGCTGCTGCCGGGCATCGTCGCCGGCACGACGCACGGCGTGATCCGGGTCGGTCACGTGGTGCGGGCGCTGCTGGCCGGCGCGGAGAGCCCGGCGACGCTTGCGGAGCTCGCGCACGGGCTGGCCTTCTGGGCGGCGCGGTCCCGGCCGGCACCGCGGGCCGCCGCCCCGGCCGGCCGCCTCGACCCGGACGCCGCGCTCGCCGCCATGCCGCGCATCCCCGACCAGCGGGGCACGGTCGCGGCCCGCTTCGGGCAGTTCGAGGACCTGGACGGCTGGCCGGCGTCGGTCGCGGCGCTCCGGCCGGCCGGCGCGCCGGGCGAGGTCCGCGAGCGGCTCGCCGACCTGGTCGCGGCGGCCACGCTGCGCTACCTGCGGCACGGCCACGGCAGCCCGGTGCTGCTCGTGCACACCGCCACCGCGCCGAACGCCGTCCTGCACACCCTGCCGGCGCTGCCCGAGGACCTGTGGACACCGAGCCTCGCCGCGGCGTGGACGGCGACGGCCGCCATCGACGCCGCGTACGCCCCGGCCGAGCCGGCACCCCGCGCGGCGCTCCCGGGCGCGCCGGAGAGCTCGACCGACGCCCTCCAGCGGGCGGTGGAGCACGGAGACGAGCACGTCATCAAGTTCACCGACACGGCGGTGGAGGTGTACGCCAGGACCGGTGACCCGGACGCCCTCGCCGCGGTCGCGCACATCGCCACGCTGATCGAGCCGGTCCGGGCATGACAGGGCCGCCGCGCCCGCGGCGGACGGCTCAGTCCATCCCCGCTGGCGTGTGCCACCCGCCCACCGGCGGCTTGCGCACCAGCTTGAGCACGTCGCGCCAGCGCCCCGCGCTCGGCGGCGACGCCGCGATGAGGCGATCGACGAACGCCCGCGCCACCCACTCCTCGCGGAACGCCGGCCAGCTCAGCTCGCGCCCGCCCGGCCCTCCGTCGCGGGCCCGCACCAGCCACCGGCCGCCGTCCTCGTGCAGCCAGATGTCGCGCCGCTCGGGCCCGCGGGATATCTCGTTCCACCACCGCCCCGCCAGATCCATCCCGCCAGGTTATCGAACACATGTTCTAGTCCACAACCGCGTGGCACCATGCCCCTGTGGATATCTCTCTGGTACCGCCGCACCTGGCCGGCGACGGCGCGTTCCTGACCGCGACCACCGACCTCGTCAACCGGGTGTACGCCGACGCGGAGAAGGGCCTCTGGCGCGAAGGCGCCGAGCGGACCAGCCCGGACGAGCTGGCCGGCGTCGTCCAGGCCGGCGAGCTGGCCGTGGCCCGCCTCGACGGGCACGTGGTCGGCGCGGTGCGGGTGCGGCGGCTGGACAGCGGCGAGGGCGAGTTCGGCATGCTGGTCGCCGACCCGGACCACCGCGGGATCGGGCTCGGGCGCCGGCTGGTCGACTTCGCCGAGGGCTGGGCGCGCGAGCAGGGCGCCACGACGATGCGGCTGGAGCTGCTCGTGCCGCGCGAATGGGACCACCCGGTCAAGGAGTTCCTGCGCGGTTGGTACACCCACGCCGGGTACCGGCCGGTGCGCCGCGGCAGCCTCGCCGACGACTACCCCGCGCTGGCGCCGCTGCTGGCCACGCCGTGCGACTTCGTGATCTACCACAAGCCACTGTCGGCTTAGGACACCAGCAGCAGGGCCTTGCCCACCACGGCGCGCGCCGCCAGCGCACGGTGCGCCTCGGCCGCGCACTCCAACGGGTACGTGGCGCCGACGACCGGGCGCAGGCGGCCCTCGACCGCTTTCGCGAGGGCCAGCGACACCGTCTCGCGCACCTCGCCGGCCGGCGGCGGCCCGTCCGTCAGCGGAGTCACGACCCGAAGCCCGCGCGCCGACACCGCGGACGGGTCCGGCTCGGTGAAGCCGTCGCTCGTTCCGTAGGTGACGAACCGCCCGCGTCCGCGACGGCGTCCACGGCGGCCGTCCCCAGTGGACCGCCCGCCCCGTCGTACACCAGGGCGGCGCCGCCACCCGTCGCCTCGCGTACCTCGCCGGTCCAGCCCGGGCGGGTGTGGTCGACGGTGACCCGCGCGCCCAGATCGCGGGCGAGCGCCAGCTTGGCCTCGCTGGAGGCCGCCGCCACCACCCGCGCGCCGGCGTCGACCGCCAGCCGCACCAGCAGGCAGCTCCACCGGTGTGAGCACCTCCGGGCCGCCGAAGGCGGCCACCTGGATCGCACGCGTGCGATCCAGCCCGCGACCTCGAGTGCGGTTGAGGTCAAGACAGGCGCACGGTGTCCAGCCTCACGGGCGCGGTGAAGACGAGGTACACGTCGTGCCGGCCGCCCGTGCGGCGCAGCGCCGCCGAGACGTCCGTCCACGCGTAGCGGCCGCCCGTGGCCGGCACCGCCACGGTGCCCAGCGGCCGCCCGCGGGTCGGGTGGTCCAGCCGCACCTCGACGGTCGCCGGCGCGTCCGCGGAGACGCGCAGCCAGGCACGGCCGGGTCCGGCACGGAGGTCCACATCGGAGTACCGCACCCACTGCCCCGCCGCCGTCGCCGCGACCGCCGTGCCGGCCGTCCTCGTCGTGTCGACGAGCGTGGTGCCCGCGTAGTCGTCGAACGTCCAGGCCGCCACCGGCGTCCGCAGGTCGCGGGGCGGGATCGTCTCGCCCTTCACCTTCAGCGTCGCGGTCCGCCGGATGTCCGTCGCCGAGGCGCCGACGAGCACGTCGTAGGTGCCGCTCTCCACCACCGGCCGGCCGCGGGTCACGTCCCAGTAGGACAGGTCGGCGGCGGTGAGCGGGATCCGCACCGCCTTCGTCTGGCCCGGCGCCAACGACACCCGGGCGAAGCCGCGCAGCTGCTTGACCGGCTGCTCGGCCCGCGACCGTCCGAAGTGGGTGTACAGCTGCACGGTCTCCACGCCCGCACGCGGCCCGGTATTGGTGACGTCGAGCGTGACACCGGTGCCGTCCACGCGCAGCGGCGAGTACCCGAACGTCGTGTAGCCCAGCCCGTGCCCGAACGGGTACAGCGGCGTGCCCCGGTGGTAGAGGTACGTCATCCCGGTCTTCGCGATGTCGTAGTCGAGGATGTCGGGCAGCTCCGCGTCGGAGCGGTACCAGGTCTGGGTGAGCCGCCCGCTCGGGTTGGTGTCGCCGAAGAGGGCGCCGGCGACCGCGTTTCCGGTTTCCTGCCCGGCGTGGCTGGTCCACAGGATCGCCGGCACGTTGGCCTGCTCCCAGTTGACGGTGGTGGGATAGCTGTTCTCCAGCACCACGACCGTGTTCGGGTTGGCCGCGCGGACCGCCTTGACGAGCGCGGCCTGGCCCGGCGCGAGCGCGGTCGAGACACGGTCGTTGGTCTCCCGCCCGTTGATGGCCGGCATGCTGCCGACCACGACCACCGCGACGTCCGCGCCGGTGGCGGCCGCGACCGCGCTCTCCGCCCCGCCGCGCACGACCTCCTTGGCGAACCGCGCCGCGGTCGCCGCCGTCGGCGCGCCGAGCGCCAGCCGGCCGTCTGAGTCGACGGTCAGGTACCGGTTGGCCGGGAACCAGGGCTCGCGGGTCTCGTAGCCGGCGTACCGGATCGCGAACGTGCCGTCCGCTTGCGCCTCCAGCTTGAACTGCTGCTGCACGTACCACCCGTTGGGCTGGGCGTCGCGGGTGACGAACGGCCCCCAGTTGTACCCGAGGTAGCGCCCGTTCGCCGCACTGCGCAAGGTGAGCAGCCCCTCGCCCCAGTCGAAGACGTCGAACTGGGCCGCCTCGCCGGCGGTGGCCCCGCGCACGGTGACGGCGTCGGCGTCGGTGGTGCCGGTGGCCGTGACGTACCGGCCGGTGGCCACGTCGCGCAGCGCGATCCGGTCCACGCCCTCGCCGCCCACGACGGTGGCGCCGGCGCCGAGCCGGGCGGCGATGCCCTGCCGCGGTGTGACCGTGTACGGCGGCGTGCCGCTGTACCAGTCGGTGTAGACGGTGTCGGCGAGCGGGCCGACGACCGCGATCCGGCGGGTCTTCGCCGGCGACAGGGGTAGCGTCCCAGAGGCGTTCTTCAGCAGCACCAGCTGCGCGTCGGCGGCCTCGCGGGCCAGCCGCCGGTGTGCCGGCGAGTCGATGACGTCGGGCGTGATGGCCGCGTAGGGGTTGCGCCCCGGCGGGTCGAACTCCCCGAGCCGGAACCGCACCGAGAAGATGTGCCGCAGCGCGTCGTCCACATCGGACCAGGACAGCAGCCCCCGCTCGGTGGCGGCGGTGAGCGCGGCCACCGTCGAGGCGCTGCTGGCGCCGTCCTGGGTGAAGCTGTCGACGCCCGCCCGGACCGCGGCCGCGTTCGCCTCGGCCTGGGTGGCGTAGTAGGCCTGCGGCCCGGTCAGGTTGCCTGGCGCGTACGCGTCGCTGACCACCATCAGGTCGCGGTCGGTCCAGCCGCGCACCTCCGCGTCGAGCGACGGCTCCACAGTGGCCGGTCGCCCGTTGACGAGATTGTAGGAGGTCATCACGCCGGTCGCCGCGCCGGCCGCGATCGCCGGGCGGAAGACCGCGTACTCGTAGTCGTGCAGCAGTCGCGGCGGCAGCACCGACGAGGTGGTCTCCCGGCGTACCTCGTTGTTGTTGGCGAGGTAGTGCTTGAGCGTCGGCGCGGCCTGGAGATACGTCGGGTGGTCGCCGGCGAGGCCGCGGGCGTACGCCGTGGACATCACGCCGGTGAGGTACGGGTCCTCGGAGTACCCCTCCTCGTTGCGCCCCCAGCGCGGGTCGCGCAGCGGGTTGACCACCGGCGCCCACAGGTTGAGGCCGTTGTTGGCCGGATCCTGGGCGTGGAAGCCGCGGGCCTCCCGCCCGACCGCGTCGCCGATCCGCCGGATCAGCTGTGGATCCCAGGTGGTGGACAGGCCGATGGCCTGTGGAAAGACCGTGGCCTCGCCGAGCCACGCGACTCCGTGGAGGGCCTCGGTGCCGGTCCGGAAAGCTCCGATGTCCAGCCGCGGGATCGCCGGCTGGTACTGGTGCAGGAGCGAGATCTTCTCGGCCGGGGTGAGCCGGCCGACGAGGTCGTCGATCCGCACGGCGAGGGGGAGGTCGGGGTCACGGAAGGGGTATGCCGGCTCGGCCGCCCGCGCGGGGACGGCCGGGGCGAGCAGGACGGCGGTGATGACGGCGGCCAGCCAGGCTCTCGGTGCGCGCACGCCGACGACACTTGCCGACGGCCTGGGAACGTGTCAATAGTTTAGACGCCATACGAACTATTCGGTGGAGCGAGGTTGCCGAAACCGTTACGAAATCATCGGTTGACCCCGTTGACACGGCGGCCGGTGGTCAAGTTAGCTTGCGAACGAGCAGTCGAAGCGCTTCGACTTCCCTATTCGACACGTCGCCCCGCCGGGGCGCGGGCCCGTTGACGCCGGGCCGGCGAGCCGCGCCCCGTACCCACCCCCTGTCTCGCTACGCGGGCCGGCCGGTCCGCCCACCGCTCCACGAGGAGACAGCCATGAGACTTCTTGCACCGCCCCTCAACTTCCGTGTCCACAGGCAGGACGGGCGGCGTCGCCGCCGCGCGGGGACCGTCGCCGTGCTCGCCGCCGCCTCGCTGGTCCTGGCCGCCTGCGGCGCCGACTCCGACGACGGCGCCAGCGGCGGCGACGGCAAGACGCTCAAGCTCTGGCACTACGAGGGCGCGACCAGCGCCATGGGCGTGGCCTGGGCCGAGGCGATCAAGCAGTTCGAGGCGTCCCACCCGGGCGTCAAGGTGCAGTTCGAGGCGAAGGGGTTCGAGCAGATCCGGCAGAGCGCCGGCATGATCCTCAACTCGGACGAAGCACCCGACATCATGGAGTACAACAAGGGCAACGCGACCGCCGGCCTGCTGTCCAAGCAGGGGCTGCTCACCGACCTTAGCGAGGAGGCGGGCAAGCGCGGCTGGGACAAGATCGGCCCCAGCCTCCAGACCACCTCGAAGTACGACGCCGAGGGCATCATGGGCGACGGCAAGTGGTACGGCGTGCCCAACTACGCCGAGTACGTGATGGTCTACTACAACAAGGACCTGTTCACCAAGCACAAGGTGCAGGTGCCCACCACGCTCGCCGAGTTCGAGACGGCGATGGACACCTTCGTCAAGGCCGGTGTCACGCCCCTGTCGGTGGGCGGCGCCGAGTACCCGGCGCAGCAGATCTTCTACGAGCTGGCCCTGTCCAAGGCGAACCGCTCTTTCGTGGACAGCTTCGAGCTCTACAAGGGCAAGGTGGACTTCAAGGGTCCGGAGTTCACGTTCGCGGCCAACACCTTCGCCGACTGGGTGAAGAAGGGCTACATCGCCAAGAACTCCGCCGGCGTCAAGGCCGAGGACATGGGCGTGGCGTTCACCCAGGGCAAGTTCCCGATGGTCATCTCGGGCAGCTGGTGGTACGGCCGCTTCGTCTCCGAGGCGAAGTTCCAGTGGGGCACGTTCCTGTTCCCCGGCAACACGCTGCACCCCGGCTCCGGCGGCAACATCTGGGTCGTACCGAAGAACGCGAAGAACAAGAGCCTCGCGTACGACTTCATCGACATCACCATGAAGCCGGAGATCCAGAACCTGCTCGGCAACTCCGGCGGCGTGCCGGTGCTGGCCGACCCGGCCGCGATCACCGACGCGAAGAGCAAGGAGCTCATCGACAACTTCACCAAGGTGACCTCGACGGACGGGCTGGCCTTCTACCCCGACTGGCCGGCGCCCGGTTACTACGACGTGCTCGTCGCCGGCGTGCAGCACCTCATCAACGGGACGAAGAGCCCGGACGCGGTCCTCGACGAGATCGCCAAGCCGTACAACGACAACCTCACCAGCCTCGGCAAATGAGATCCGGTCGGGGGTACGCCGCCTTCCTGATCCCCGGCGCCCTGCTCTCGCTGGTGGTCATCGTGGTGCCGCTGGTGATGAACGTGGGCATCAGCTTCACCCGGTGGCAGGGGGTGGGTACCCCCGAGTGGATCGGGCTGGACAACTACACGCGCCTGCTGGAGGACGAGAACTTCTGGGCGTCCTTCCGCAACATCATCTTCCTGATCGTGGCGATGGCGGTCGTGCCGACCCTGATCGGGCTCGTCCTCGCGGCCGTGCTGTTCGACTACGTGGCCAAGCAGATCGGCCCGCGCACCGCCAGCGCGCTCCGCTCCGGGTTCTACCTTCCACAGGTGCTTCCCGTCGCGGTGACGGGAATCGTGTGGGGCTGGATCCTCAACCCCAGCTTCGGCGCGCTCAACGCGCTGCTCACCAACGCGGGACTTGACGGCCTCGCCAAGAACTGGCTGGGCGACCCGGCCTACGCGCTGTACAGCGTCATGGTCGTCATGATCTGGTTCCAGGTCGGGTACCCGGTCGTGATGTTCATGTCCGGGCTACAGCGCGTCGACCCGGAGCTGTACGAGGCCGCGTCCATCGACGGCGCCGGGTGGTGGCGCCGGTTCACCCGCATCGCGGTCCACCAGATCAAGCCGGAGATCTACGTGGTGCTCGTGACCACCACCATCGCCGCGCTGAAGATCTTCGGGCAGATCTTCGTGCTCACCCGCGGCGGCCCCGGAAACGCCACGCTCGTGCCCGCGTACTTCGCTTACCAGAACTTCTTCGAGAAGGCACAGGTCGGGTACGGCTCGGCGATCGCCACCGTCCTCGCGCTCATCATCGTCGTGCTGTCGGTGGTGTTCCTGCGCATCCAGGCCCGCGACGAAAAGCGGGCCGAACTATGAGCCGCGCCCTTCGACCGGCCGTGCTGGCCACGCTGACCGTGCTGGTGCTGCTGGTGCTGTCGCCGTTCGCGCTGGTCGCGGTCAACGCGGTCAAGAGCCCCGACGAGTACGCCACCGACGGACCGCTCTCGCTCCCGAACGGCTTGTACCTCGAGGGGATCGCCGACTTCTGGATCCGCGTCGACTTCGGCGAGAAGCTCTTCAACAGCTTCCTCATCGCCGGCGCGGTGGCGGTGCTGGCGGTCGTCGTGTCGGTGCTCAACGCGTACGCGCTGGGCATCGGCCGGGTCCGCGGCCGGTACGCCTTCCTGGTCTTCTTCCTGCTGGCCAACCTGCTGCCCCAGGAGGCGCTGGTCTACCCGCTCTACTACCTGTCCAAAGAGGTCGGTCTCTACAACTCCCGGCTGGCGATCGTCATCATCTTCACCGCGATCCAGAGCGCGTTCGGCACCTACCTGCTGTCGTCGGTCTACGCCGCCTTTCCCCGCGAGATGCTGGAGGCGGCCGCGATCGACGGCGCCGGCAAGGTGCGCACGCTGTGGCGGGTGGTCGTGCCGATCAGCTGGCCGAGCCTGTCGGTGCTGTTCACGTTCTTCTTCATCTGGACCTGGAACGAGTTCTTCCTCCCCCTGGTCTTCCTCATCTCGAACGACAAGCAGACCGTGCCGGTCGCGCTCGGCGTGCTCCAGGGCGACCGGCTGATGGACGCCACCACGACGAGCGCCTCGGCGCTGCTCGGCATCCTGCCGGCCGTGCTGTTCTTCCTCATCTTCCAGCGGACCCTGTCCCGCGGCGTCATGTCCGGGGCCATCAAGTAGTGCGAGGGAGCATCGCGGGGAGCGCGGCGACCGAGAAGCGGAGCGAGCACGACCAAAGAGACCGATTGTGAGGCAGCGTTGAAGTTCACCGACGGCTACTGGCACATGCGCGAGGGCGTCCACCCGCTGTACCCGGCGCAGGTGCACGACCACACCGCCGACCGCGACTCGCTCACCGTGTACGCGCCCACCAAGCGCCTGGAACACCGCGGGGACACGCTCAACCGTCCACTGGTGACGGTGCGGGCCGAGTCGCCGATGCCGGACGTGATCGGGTTGACCGTCTCGCACTTCACCGGCGCCGTCTCCCGAGGGCCGCATTTCGCGCTGTCGTCGGTGGACGGCGCGGCGACCGTGGACGACCTCACCCTCACGTCCGGGTCGCTGTCCGTGCGGTTCCAGCGCGACCCGTGGCGGGTCGAGTTCACGGCCCGCGGCAAGGTGCTGACCTCCAGCGGGTACAAGGCGATGGCGCTGCTGGAGGACGGCGGCCGCCACTACGTGCGCGAGCAGCTGACGCTGGGTGTCGGCGCGTGCGTGTACGGGCTCGGCGAGCGCTTCGGCGCGTTCGTGAAGAACGGCCAGAACGTCGACATCTGGAACGCGGACGGCGGCACCAGCAGCGAGCAGGCGTACAAGAACGTGCCGTTCTTCCTCACCAACGCGGGCTACGGCGTCTTCGTCGACCACCCCGGCCTGGTCTCGTACGAGGTGGGTTCGGAGGCGGTGTCGCGGGTGCAGTTCAGTGTGGAGGGTCAGTCCCTGCGCTACTTCGTCGTCTACGGACCGACGCCGAAGGAGATCCTGCGCAAGTACACGGCGCTCACCGGCCGCCCCGCGCTGCCGCCGCCGTGGTCGTTCGGGCTGTGGCTGACCACCTCGTTCACCACCTCCTACGACGAGCAGACCGTGACGTCCTTCGTGGACGGTATGGCCGCGCGCGACCTGCCGCTGTCGGTGTTCCACTTCGACACGTTCTGGATGCGCGAGTTCCACTGGTGCGACTTCGAGTGGGATCCCCGCACGTTCCCGGACCCGCGCGGCATGCTCAAGCGGCTGCGCGAGCGGGGCCTGCGGATCAGCCTGTGGATAAACCCGTACATCGCCCAGCGTTCGGCGCTGTTCGCCGAGGGCGCGGCGGCCGGCTTCCTCGTCCGCACCCCGGACGGCGGCGTGTGGCAGACCGACCAGTGGCAGGCCGGCATGGGCCTGGTCGACTTCACCAACCCGGCCGCCCGCCGCTGGTACGCCGACAAGCTGCGCAACCAGCTCGACCTCGGCGTCGACTGCTTCAAGTCCGACTTCGGCGAGCGGGTGCCGACCGACGTGGTGTGGCACGACGGCTCCGACCCCGAGCGGATGCACAACTACTACACCCACCTGTACAACGAGACGGTCTTCGAGCTGCTGCGCGAACACCGCGGCGAGGGCGAGGCGGTGCTGTTCGCCCGGTCCGCCACCGCGGGTGGGCAGAAGTTCCCGGTCCACTGGGGCGGCGACAGCGACTCCACACTGGAGTCGATGGCGGAGAGCCTGCGCGGCGGCCTGTCGCTGGTCATGTCCGGCTTCGGCTTCTGGAGCCACGACATCGGCGGCTTCGACGGCCGCCCCGACCCGGCCGTGTTCAAGCGGTGGATCCCGTTCGGACTGCTGTCGTCGCACAGCCGCCTGCACGGCAACCAGAGCTACCGGGTGCCGTGGCTCTTCGACGACGAGGCGGTGGAGGTGCTGCGCGCCTTCACCCGCCTGAAGGCGCGGCTGATGCCCTACCTGTTCGCGGCCGCGGTCACCGCACACCGCGAGGGCGTGCCGGTGATGCGCCCGATGGTCGCCGAGTTTCCCGACGATCCGGCCTGCACCCACCTGGACCGCCAGTACATGCTGGGCGACAGCCTGCTGGTGGCGCCGGTCTTCAGCGCCTCGGGCGAGACGGCGTACTACGTGCCGGCCGGCCGGTGGACGCACCTGCTGACCGGCGAGGTCGTCGAGGGCCCGCGCTGGGTCCGCGAGGTGTGCGGCTTCGACGAGGTGCCGGTGTACGTGCGGCCGGGCACGGCGCTGCCCTGGGGCGCCCGCGACGACCGCCCCGACTACGACTACGCCGACGGCGTCACGCTGCGACTGTTCGAAGTGGACACCGAGACGACGGTGGAGATCCCGGGCCCGGACGGCGCCACGGTGGCCACGTTCACGGCAACGGCGGAGCGCGTTCGCCGCACCGGCCCGCCGGCACCCTGGCGGGTCCAGCTGCCCGGCCACGAGCCGGTCGACGTCGACGCGGGCACGGCGGAGTGGTCCGCTACGGGCTGACCGTGCCCCGCCAGCGCGACGCGAGAGAGACGGCCAGCTCGGGTATCACCCGCCGGGCGAGGTCGGGTGGCAGGTCACGCACCGCGTCCCTCCGGCGTGTCGGCGACCTCCATCCGCAGGTCCGGTGGGAGCCACTCGCGCACCTTGCGGCCGTCCCGGTCGGGGATCAGCGCGGCCAGGGCGATCGACACGGCACCCACCTCGCCGACGGCCCCGGGGTCGAGCTCGCGCAGCAGCTCGGGGAGCCAGACCACGAGCGCGCCCGCGCGCTCGCCCGCGATCGGCATCTCCGCCTCCGACGGGTCAGGCACGTCGCGCAGCGGGACGCGCACGGTGACGAACGCGTCCGTGGCGGACAGCCGGGCAGCGCAGACCTTGGTGAACAGGCTCTTGCCCAGCAGAATCTCGCGCGCGGTCTCCAATGTGTACGGCGAGGGGGCCATGCCCTCCGACCCTAGGCGACCGCCGCACCCGGCGTCAGAGCGCGATGGCGTGCTTGGCGCGCTCCATGGACTCCTCCGGCGCGGGATGTCCGGGGTTTTCGGTGGCGAGCGCCTGGTTCGCCGCGGCGAACGGGCGCATCCGGGTCTCGTACCGGTCGAGCGCGCCCTCGAGACCGGCGCCGATCTCCGACGCCAGGACGTACGCGCCGACGAGGGCGAGGCTCGTGCCCTGACCGGAGAGGGGTGAGGCGCAGTAGCCGGCGTCGCCGACGAGCGTCACCCGACCGCGTGACCAGCTGTCCAGCCGCACCTGGGCCATCGCGTCGAAGTAGAAGTCGGGTGCCTGCCACATCGCCTTGAGCAGCCGCGGGATCTCCCAGCCGAGGTCCGCGGTGCGGTCGGCGACGAGCTGGCGCTGTGCGTCGAGGTCGCGGCGGTCGTACTCCAGCGGCCCGGACATGAAGCCGAGGTTGACCCGCAGCTCGGTGTTGTCGCGGGCGGTGTAGATGCCGGCGCCGGCGTCGCCCGCGCGGATCCAGACCTGCCAGCGGTCCAGGCCCAGGACGTTCTCGGTCGTGAAGACGGACACGTAGCTGCCGAGGTGGTGGGTGAGGCGCTCCTCCGGGCCGAAGACCAGCCGCCGCACGTGGGAGTGCAGGCCGTCGGCGCCGACGACGAGGTCGAACCGGCGCGCCGCGCCGCGCTCGAAGGTGACGTCGACGCCGTCGGCGTCCTGGCGGATGTCGCGGATCGAGTCGCCGAACACGTACTCGACGCCGGCCGTCCGCTCGGCCAGCAGCGCGGTGAGGTCCTCGCGCAGCACCTCGACGTCCTCGCTGTCGAGCCGGCCGCTGCTGGCCGCGTGCTCGGTGGAGCGCATCAGCTCGTTGCCGGCACTGTCCACCATGGACATCCCGAGCATCTGGGTGCGCGCGCCGCGCAGCCGCTCCAGCAGGCCCATCCGCTCGACGACGGTCAGCGCCGCGCCGCGCACGTCGATGGCCTGGCCGCCGAGGCGGAGCGCGGGCGCGCTCTCCACGACGGTCGGGATGACGCCGTGGCGGGCCAGCCAGTACGCCAGGGCGGGACCGGCGACGCTCGCACCGGAGATGAGAACCTTCATGACTGCCTCCACACCATCTGTGTGTACGTTGTACGCATGTGACCGTACGTCGTACACACACTGGCAGCAAGCGTCAATGTGTACTATGACAAGGGCATCTGTCCTAGCTCAGGGAGGTCGGCGGTGGCACTCGCGCCGTACCAACGGATCATCAGCGACGTGCGCGCCCGGATCGCCGACGGGCGGCTGGCACCCGGCGACCGCCTGCCCTCGACGCGACAGCTGGCCAAGGACTGGGGCGTCGCGCTGGCGACCGCGACCAAGGCGATGACCCTGCTCTGCCAGGAGGGCGTGCTGGAGGCCCGCCCCCGCTCCGGCACCTTCGTGGCGACCCCCGCCCCGGCACCCGCCGGGCCCCGGCCCGGCACCACGCCCGCCTCGGCACCCGCCCAGCCAGCGTCCGGCACCTTCGTAGCGACACCCGCCCCGGCACCCGCCCAGCCGGCGTCCGGCACGTTCGTGGCGGCGCCCGCCTCATCGCCCGCGCGGCCACCGGGCGTGGGCCGGCCGGCGAGCGGCCCGCGCTCCCCCGACGGCGACCTCACCCGCCAGCGGATCATCCGGGCCGCCATCGAGATCGCCGACGCCGAGGGGCTGGACGCGCTGTCGATGCGCGGCGTCGCGGCGAAGTTGAGGGTGGCCACAATGTCGACCTACCGGCACGTGGCCGGCAAGGACGACCTGGTGCTGCTGATGGCCGACGCGGCGTTCGGCGAGCTGGGCTACCCCGATCCACAGCCGGAGGGCTGGCGGGCGCTGATGGAGCGGGCCGCCCGCACCCTGTGGACGACGTTCCGCCGCCACCCGTGGCTCGCGCAGGTCACGCCCTTGACCCGGCCGATGGTGCTGCCCAACCTGCTGGCGCACAGCGAGCAGATGCACACCGCGCTCCGGCCGTCCGGCCTCGACGCCACCAGCCGCCTCGACGTGATGGTCATGTTCTACAGCCACGTCCAGGGCCTGGCCATGCAGCTGGAGCAGGAGACCCAGGCGCGGGAGGTGACCGGTCTCACCGACGAGGAGTGGATGGACCAGCGCACCCCCGTGCTGGAGGCGGTGGTCGCCTCCGGGCGGTACCCGGGCTTCGCCGCGCTCATGACCGAGCTCGGCGAGGAGGGCTACGACCTCGACCTGGACCGGCTCTTCGAGCTCGGCCTGCGCACCCTCCTCGACGGCCTGGCGGTCACCCTCGCGAAACGGCCGTGACGACCAGGCGGCGGCGCGCCGCCGGCAACGCCGGCTAACCGGACGCTTCCGAAGCCGTCACGCCGGCTACCGGATGACTTCGGCACGCTGAGGTGGCCAGCGGGTTCACCGATCAGAAATCCTTCGCCACGTCGTCAGTTCTTGGGTAGCCCCCTCGCACCGGTGGAAGGATTGCTGACCATGACCGACGCTAGACCGCTGGGCGCCGACGAGGCCACGTTCATCGCGGCGGTCCGCTCAGGCGATACGGCGCGGTTCGCGCACATCACCGAGCGCCACCGGCGTGAGCTGCACGTGCACTGCTACCGGATGCTCGCGAACTACGAGGACGCCCAGGACATGACGCAGGAGACGTTCCTGCGGGCGTGGAACAAGCGGGAGTCGTTCAAGGGCCACGCCGCGCTGCGGACCTGGCTGTACCGGATCGCGACGAACGTATGCCTCGACTTCCTGGAGAAGCGCAATGACCGCACACCCGTAACGTTCGAGCTGCCGGACTCCGACTCCGAGGTGGTGTACCTCCAGCCGTACCCCGACCGGATGCTCCCCGAGGACCCACAGGAATCGGTGGTGGCGCGGGAGACGATCGAGCTGGCGTTCATCGTCGCCGTCCAGCACCTGCCGCCCCGGCAGCGGGCGGTGTTCATCCTGCGCGACGTCCTCGGCTGGCCGGCGTCGAAGGCCGCCGACGCCCTCGAGCTGAGCGTCGCATCGGTGACTAGCGCACTGCAACGGGCGCGTGTGACGATGCGCGAGCGGCTGCCCGACCGCCGCCTCGACTGGCGGAGCCCCGCCACCCACGAGCTGTCGCATGACGAGCGCGGCGTGGTGAAGTCGTACATCGACGCCCACGAGCGCAACGACCTGGACGGGCTGACGTCCCTGCTCCGCGACGACCTGCGCTTCGCGATGCTGCCCGATCCGGGCACCGTGATCAGGACGGCCAAGGACGCGGTGGACGGCTGGGTCTCCGGTGGGCTCTTCCAGCGCGGCTCCGACGACTGGCGCGGTATCGCCACGACGGCCAACCGCATGCCTGCCGCCGCGCTGTACCTGCGCACCCCCGACGACCCGGAGTACCGGCTGTTCGCCATCGCGGTCCTGCACATCGTCGACGGGAAGATTGCCGAGCTCACCGGATTTGACGCCACCGACAAACCCTGGTTGGGCCTGCCGCCGACCCTGTGATCACACATATCCCCATCGTCGACAGTCCAGCGCACGAGGAAGGTGCCGGGAAGGTTCCCGCACAGCCGCGGGTCGCGGTAAGCACGCCAGGAATGACTGCTCATCGCCTCGTCTCGTATCGGGTCAGCAACACGCCGCCGGGAAACGTCCGGGTCTCCACCAGGGTCAGGTACACCCAGCTGTCCAGCGCGGTGAAGAACGGCGTGCCGCCGCCCACCAAGACCGGCACGGTGACCAGCACGTACTCGTCGATCAGCCCGGCCCGCATGGCCGCCCCGGCGAGCGTCGCGCCGCAGATGTCCATCGGGCCGGCGTCCTCGGCCTTGAGCCGGGTGATCTCGGTGACCGCGTCGCCGGTGACCAGGCGGGTGTTCCAGTCGACCGTGCTGATCGTCGAGGAGAACACCACCTTCGGCATGTCCCGCCAGCGGCGGGCGAACTCGATCACCGCCGGTGTGGCGCCGGGCTGCTGGTCGGCGGTCGGCCAGTCGGAACTCATCATCTCCCACAGCTTGCGCCCGTACAGCGCCAGGCCCGTCGCCGCCACCCGGTCGGACCACCACTGGAACAGCTCGTCGCTCGGCGACGAGTCCGGTCCATCACCCACACTCCAGCCGAGGTCGTCGCCGGGCGCGGCGATGTAGCCGTCCAGGGTCACATTCATGCCAAAGGTCAATTTCCGCATGGCGTCAGCCTCCCGTAAGTCGATCTCACAGGTACAGACGGGCGCGGCGCGAAAACTTAATCGGTGCGCACGCCGGCCCGGGATCCAGGACGGCGAAGGAAAGACGGCCGGCTACCCACCCCGAACCGGCGCCTTACATTCCTCGTACATCGGCCTCGTAGGGTCGGGGCGATGGCGGACAGAGCACAGGTCGCGGCGCTGCTGCGCCGGGCCACGTTCGGGCCGACGGCGGATGAGGTCGACGCCGCCGAGCGGGCCGGATACGCGACCACTGTGGACCGGCTGCTCTCCCCGCGAGTGGCGGACGCCGGGGCGCGGGCCACGCCGCCGCCGGACCTCGGCACCGACCCGGCGGCGGCGCTCACCCAGGACTCGAGCCGCGAGCAGCGGCAGCGGGCCCGCCAGGAGCAGCGCGAGCAGGTGCGGCGGCTGACCCTCTGGTGGCTCGACCGCATGGTCGCGGCCGGGGACCAGCTCGGCGAGAAGCTCGTCTTCTTCTGGCACGGCCACTGGGCGACGAGTGTCCAGAAGGTACGGTCGGCGGTGCTGATGCGCGGGCAGCTCGACACCCTGCGCCGCCACGGGCGCGGCGAGCTGCGCGACCTGGCCACCGCGATGGTGACCGACCCGGCGCTGATCCTGTGGCTCGACGGCCACCGCAACACCCGCAAGGCGCCCAACGAAAACCTCGCCCGCGAACTGATGGAGCTGTTCACGCTCGGCCCCGGCCACTACACCGAGGCGGACGTGAAGGCCGGCGCGCGGGCGCTGACCGGCTGGACGGTCGACCGGGCGAAGGGCACAGCCACCTTCGTCCGCCGGCGGCACGACCCGGCACCGCGGACCATCCTCGGCGAGACGGCGGCGTTCGACGCGCGGTCCTTCGCGGCGCTGCTGTGCCGGCAGCCGGCGGCGCGCACGTTCGTGGCCGGCCGGCTGTGGCGGCGCTTCGCCAGTGAGGCGGTGCCACCACCGGGCGACCTGGCCGGCACGGCCACGCTCCCCCTGCTGCGGGCCGTCTTCACCCACCCCGACTTCCCCGCCGCCGCCGGGCAGCACGTCAAGGAGCCGGTGGAGTGGGCGGTGGGCGCGATGCGGCAGCTCGGCGTGCGCCCGTCCGCCCTCGGCGCGCAACGGCAGCGGCAGCTGCTGGCCGGGCTCGACGCGATGGGCCAGGTGCCGCTGCGGCCGCCGAGCGTGGGCGGCTGGCCCGCCGGCGCGGCCTGGCTGACCACCTCTTCGCTCCAGGCCCGCGCGCGGTTGGCCCGGCTGCTGGCCGAGGCCGCGAAGGTCGAGCCGCCGGACGTGGACGGCCTCGCCCCGCTGCTGGCCGTCGACGGGTGGAGCGCCCGCACCGTGGCCGCGCTGGAGACCACCCGCGACGGCACCCGACGCCTCGCCGCCGCCCTGATCAGTCCCGAGTACACCGTCTGCTGACCCATCCCACGGCCAGTCCCGACCACACCGCCCGCCAAGGAGGATCCACGATGGACAGCCTGACCCGGCGGCGGTTCCTGCTCGCCAGCGGCGTCACCGGAGCGGCGGCGCTCGCGGGCGGCGCCGCCGCGTACACGCTGAAAGACATCCTCGCGACGGCGGGCGACCGGCCCGCGGAGGCCCGCACGCTGGTGCTGGTCACGCTCTACGGTGGCAACGACGGCCTCAACACGGTTGTCCCGTACGCCGACCCGGCCTACCACGACGCCCGACCGGACCTCGCCTACGGCGCGGCGGAAGTGTTGCGTGTGGACGGTGAGCTCGGCCTCAACCCGGCGCTGGCCGGCCTGCACGAGCTGTGGGGCGCGGGCTGCCTCGCGATCGTGCGCGGCGCCGGCTATCCCAAGCCCAACCGCAGCCACTTCCAGTCGATGGACATCTGGCAGACCGGGTCGCCGGACCGGCCCGGCACCACCGGCTGGCTCGGCCGCTGGCTCGACGCGAACGGCGCCGACCCCCGCCTCGCGGTCTCCTTCGAACCGGCCCTGCCCGTGCTGCTCGCCGGCGAGCGGGGCGCCGGCGCGGCCGTACCGGTGACCCGGCAGCTGGCCCGGAAGGCGCTCGCCGACCCGGTGCTCGCCGCCTTCGGCCAGCCGCAGCCGGGCGAGCCCGCCCTGCGCGCCCGCGCGACCGCCTGCTTCGCCGACCTGCTCGCGGTCGACGCGCTGGTCGCCGGCGCCCGCGAGGCCGCGGCGACCGAGGCGGACGACGACACCGAGGGCGCGACCGCGACGGGTGGCGCGACGAGCCCTCTCGCGGCCCAGCTCGACCTCGTCGCTCAGTGCGTGGAGGCGGGCGTGGCGACGCGGGTGTTCTCGGTGTCGCTGGGCGGGTTCGACACGCACGCCGACGAGAAGCAGGCCCAGTCGATCCTGCTCGGCCAGGTGGACAAGGCGCTGACCGCGTTCGCCGGCCGGATGGCCCGCACCGACGCCGGGCGGAAGGTGGTGGTGGCGGTGTACTCGGAGTTCGGCCGCCGGGTTCGCGCCAACGCCTCGGACGGCACCGACCACGGCACGGCGTCCGACGTGTTCCTGCTCGGCGCGGGTGTCCACGGTGGACTGTTCGGAGCTCGGCCGAGCCTGACCGACCTGGACGACGGCGACCTCAAGTACACGACCGACTTCCGCGACGTCTACGCCACGCTGCTGGAGCGGGTACTCGGCACCGACCCGGAGCGGGTGCTCGGCCCCTGGCCCGGCCGCCTGAAAGGGATCCTGGACACCACCGCTTGAGCGTCCTAGGAAGATAGGCCGTGCAAGCCCGCCGGCGCGGGGCGCACCGAGCCCACTCAGGAAGACAGGCCGAGCAAACCCGCCAGTGCCGCCGCCTCCGCCGCCACCTCGTCCCGCTCCCGCGGGGTCAGCGGGCGCAGCGGATCCACCTGGAGCCTGCCGTCCGCCACCGTCCAGGTCGCGGCGACCCGCCCGTCGACGAGGACGAACCGGGCGCCCTTCACGCTCAACCCGCGATGCTCCTGGTCGATGATCCGGCTCCGGTCGTCGAAGCCGAGCACCGCGTTGTCGAACGCGGGCAGGAACCGCGGCGGCGCCGGCGTCTCCGGGTCGGGCAGCGCGCCGTCGGGCACGTCGAGCAGCTCCCGCTTGCGCTCGTCGCGGAACACGCGCAGCCGCGGCCGCAGCCGCTCGACCGACTCGCGCAGCCCGCTCAGCCCGGACCAGGCGCGGATGTCGGCGCTCGCGGCCGGCCCGAACGCCGCCAGGTAGCGCAGCACCAGCGCGTCGACCGCCTCCGGCGTCTCCTGTCCCAGAGGCCGGCCGAGCCACGAGTCGAGGGTGACGTTGTGCGCGGCGCCGCGCCGGCCCCAGAGGCCGCGGGGTGGCACCTGCACCAGCGGCACTAGGCAGCTGAGCGCGTCGCCCAGGTCGCGGGCGGCCACCCCGGGCCAGCGGTCGGCGATCTCGCGGGCCGCCTCGGTGAGCATGCGCGGCTCCCCCTCGAACAGCGGGCGCCCGTGTGCGGCCAGCACCGCCAGGTCGACGCCGGGCAGGTTGCGGCGCAGCGTCGCCCACATGCGCGCGACGAGCATCGACTGGTGCACCGGGCGCAGCGCGAGCGCGTCGGCGGCGGTGACCACGTGGAGGGTGCGGCGCATCAGCAGCGTGCGGACGGCGGCGCGCTCCTCGACGAGCTTGGACAGCTCCAGCGGGTCGAAGGCCGCCAGCCGGCTCCACAGCCCCACGAACGGCTCCTGCGGCTCCTGCGCCTGCAACCCGACCAGCCACTCGAGCGCCCCGGCGGCGCTCATCTCGTGGCGGCGCAGCAGCAGCTGGCGGGCGAGCAGGGCCCGGTTGAGGGCGCGGTTGTCCAAGACGATCACGCGCGTCACGGTAGCGCGGAGGTCCGACAGGGCGTTAAGTGACAACGGCAGAGAGGAGCACGCGAATGTGTACCGAGGAATGTCTCAAGCAGGCCTCCCGCGGCGGCGCCCTGACCCGGCGGGCGGCGCTGATCGGCGCGGCGGCGATCGCGGCCAGCGCGACCATGGCCGAGCCGGCACGGGCGTCGGCCGCCCACCGGGGCGGGCTGCGCGACCTCACCTACCCGCTGACCACCACCTTCCCCGCCTTCGCGCCGGGCGAGGAGGCGAGCCGGCGCACGTTCGTGACCATCGAGGAAAACGGCTACTACATGCAGGAGTGGCGGATCCTCGAGCACTACGGCACGCACGTCGACGCGCCCGGCCACTTCACGCCCGGCGGCCGCCTCTCCACCGAGATCCCGGCGTCCGAGCTCGTCACGCCCGCGGTGGTCATCGACATCGCGGCCCGCGCCGCCCGCGACCCGGACACGACGGTCACCGTCGACGACATCAGGCGCTTCGAACGCCGGTACGGGCGCATCCCCCGCGACGCCGCGGTCCTCATGTACTCCGGCTGGGGCGCGAAGGTCGGCGACCCGGACGCCTACCGGGGCACGGACGCGGCCGGCGTACTGCACTTCCCCGGCTTCAGCCCGGAGGCGACCGAGTGGCTGCTGCGCCACCGCCGCATCCGCAGCCTCGGCGTCGACACGCTCAGCATCGACCCCGGCACGTCGTCCACTTTCGACACCCACCTGATCCTGACCGGCGCCGACCGCTACGGCGTGGAAAACCTCGCCAACCTGGACCGGCTCCCCAGGACCGGCGCGACCGTCTTCGTCGGGCTCATTCCGTTCCAGGAGGGCTCCGGCGGCCAGGCCCGCGTCCTGGCCACCTGGTAGGCGCGGCGGCTCGCTAAGATCCACAAAGTGTTCCGACCCGCCTACCCCATCCACACGCGACGGCTGACGCTCCGCCCGTTCAC
Organism: Phytohabitans sp. LZ39; assembly: GCF_059359075.1. Lineage (NCBI taxonomy): Bacteria > Bacillati > Actinomycetota > Actinomycetes > Micromonosporales > Micromonosporaceae > Phytohabitans > Phytohabitans sp. LZ39. The sequence continues at coordinate 223,155 of NZ_JCADBM010000007.1, forward strand.
GATGGGCGACCTCGACCCGCTCTGGTCCTACCAGCGGTTGCCGGAGGTGGCCGAGCACATGCTCTGGGACCCCCGCGACCTGATGCAGGTCAAGGTCGCCCTGGAACGGATGGTCAAGGAGGACCGCCTGGCCCACGAGGGCGACTGCCTCAGCCTCGCGCTCGTCGACCGGGAAAGCGGCGTGGTCGCCGGCCAGGTCGAGCTGGTGTGGCTCAGCGACCGCCACCGCCAGGGCGAGATCGGCTACGTGCTCAACCCCCGCTACCAGGGCGCCGGCCTCGCCACCGAGGCGGTACGCGAGGTGCTGCGACTGGGCTTCGAGGGGCTGCGCCTGCACCGGATCATCGGCCGCTGCTCGGCCGCCAACGCCGGCTCGGCCGCCCTGCTGGAGCGGGTCGGCATGCGCCGCGAAGCCCACTTCCGCCAGAACTCCTGGGTCAAGAACGCCTGGCGCGACGAGTACGTCTACGCCATCCTCCGCGCCGACTGGACCTAGCTTTCTGGGTCACTGCCCGTCGTGACCTTACTTCCAGGCAGGTTTGCCCACGTCCGCGTCACTTGCGGACCGTATGCTCCCGCGGGCACCGCTCCCGGCCGGCGGCTCGTATACCGAGCCGAAACCCCCGGCCGTCCACTGCCAGGCTCGCGGGACAAGCCCCCGAACGGTCTTCGCGGGACACCCCGATCACCGGCATCTCCCCCACCCTCGCCGCCGATCAAGGCCCCGCGCCCGCACTCTGGACACCACGTGCGAACGGGCGCCACACGCCCTGGACGACGATGCCGCGCGGGGCTCAGAGTGAGTGGCATTGGGTCTGGGCCACGACGGACAGTGAAGCGGTAGCTCAGATCTGTGTCAGGAGACGAGGAGGGCGGCGACCGTCGCGGCAAGGACCACGACGGCGGTCACGGCGCTGGTGGCGACGAAGCGGGGCCACGGCACGGACACGCCGGCGGCGCGGCAGCGCTCGGCCCACAGGAGGGTGGCCAGCGACGCCCACGGGGTGATCAGCGGGGCGACGTTGGTGCCGATGAGCAGGCCGAGCAGCTGGGTGTGGTTGCCGGTGGGGATGACCGCCTCCCCGGCCACGTACGCGGGGAGGTTGTTGAGCACATTGGACAGTGCGCCGCCGGTGGCCGCGGCCCGCACCACGCCTTCGGTGCCCGGGTCGGTGCCGATCAGCGTGGACATCCAGTCGGAGAGGCCGTGCCGGCCGACGGTGTCGACGACGAGGAAGAGGCCGGTCACGAAGACCAGCAGGCGCCACGGGACGAGGCTCCAGGAGAGCTCGCCGCGGTCGAACACCAGGAAGGCCACCACGAGCCCGGCCGCGCACACCGCCGAGACCACGTAGATGCTCAGGCCGACCACGATGCCGGCGATGAAGACGGCGCAGGCGGCCGAGGCGGCCAGGAAGACCACGCGGTTGTGCGGGCGGAACGGCGCGGGCGGCTCGTAGCGGGCCGGGTTGCGCCGCCAGTAGAACACCCACAGGCTGGCGGCGACCACGACCACCGCGGCCGCCTGCGGCAGCGCCATCCGCGCGGCGAACTCGAGCGGTTCGAGGCGCACCCTGTTCATGGCCAGGAGGTTGGTGAGGTTGGAGACCGGGAGCAGGAGACTGGCCGTGTTGGCCAGCCAGACGGTGGTCATGGCCAGCGGGAGCGGGGCGAGGCCGGCGCGGCGGGCGGTGGCGATCATGACCGGGGTGAGCAGCACCGCGGTGGTGTCGAGGTTGAGAAACGTGGTGGTGAGCGTGGCGAAGAGCACGGCGAGCAGGAAGAGCACGGCGTTGTGACCGCGGGCGAGGATGGTCAGCCGCACCGCGATGACGTCGAAGACCTGTGCCCGCGCGGCGAGCTCGGCCAGCACGATCACCGCGCCGAGGAAGACCAGCAGCGGGAGGATGCGCTCGCCGGTCGCGCGGGCGTCGCGCCATGGCAGCAGCCCCACCGCGACCGCGAGCAGCCCCACCGCGAGCAGGCCGATCCGGAGCCAGTCGAGGAGCGCGAGCCGGCGGGCGGGGTGTTTCGCGGCACCCTCCTGGACCTGCACGTACGGAATGATCACACACCGGCGCGGACCCCCGCAGGGGTGTCCTATGTGTCGGTAAGCCGACAGGGAGCGGGGACATGAAGGTCAACACCGGAAGATATTGGTACTGATTACGCCATGTACGCGACGGGGATGCGAACGATCATGACGCAGGCCGCCACCTCCCGGCTCGCCGGATCGGTCCACCACATGTGCTTCGTGACGGTCGGCGGCGAGTCGGTGCTGGTCACCGCGCGCAACCAGGGGCTGGAGCTGATCGACTCGGCGGACGGCACGCCGCTGCGGGTGATCGCCCCGGAGCGCATCGTCACGGCGGTCGCCGCGCTGCCCGTGCCGCACGGTGACGACGTGCTCCTCGCCGGCGCCTCCGACGGCACCCTCTGGGGGTACGACCCGGTCACCGGCGACGAGGTCTTCCACCACGAGCTCGGCGCCGGCTCGGTGCGCGACCTGGCGATCTACCCGACGCCGGACGGGCCGGCCGTCGCCGCGATCCTCGACAGTGGACTGCACGTGTGGCTCCCCGGGGGCGGCCCGCCGGCCCGGCTGCCCGACCCGCCGGAGCGCGAGGCGAGCCGCCTGTTCAAGGTCTGCTCGTACACGGCCGGCGACCGGCGCTACGTGGCGTGCGCGTACACGGACGGTTTCGTCGCCACCTGGGAGCTGGACCGGCCGGAGGCGGTGCCGATCGCGCAGCAGGCGCACGAGGGCCAAATCTGGTCGCTGATCGCGACGCAGGACGGCGACGGCGCGTCCATCGTGGTCAGTGGCGCGGCCGACCGGCGGATGCGGGTGTGGGGCGAGCCGGCCGGCGGCGCGGGCGAGCTGCGGGCGCGCGAGTCGTTCGTGGCCGACGGCACCATCCGCCGCCTCGGGCACGTCAGCGACAAGCAGACCACGATGCTCGTGTCCGCCTCGGCCACCGGGCTCGTCGCGCTGTGGCGGCTCGACGGCTCCGCCGACCGGCCCGAGCTGGAGATCAGCCGGCACGGCAGCGAGGTGTGGGCGCTGGCCTGCATGACCACCTCCGACGGCGTCGTGATCGCCTCCGGCGACATGAATGGCGACGTCCAGATCAAGCACCTCAGCACCGCCCTGCTCGACGAGGACACCATCGAGGGGATCTTCCAGACCGACACCACGATCTGGGCGGTCGCGCACGGCGACACCGTCAACGGCCCGTACGTGGCCTGCGCCGGCGTCGACCAGGTGGTCAGCGTCGTCGACCCGGCCGGCCGCCGGGGGCCGCGCGCGCTGCGGCGGCACACCAGCACGGTGCGCGCGCTCACCGCGGCCGGCGACCGGGAGCGGCCGCACCTGGTCAGCGGCGGCGCCGACCACCGGGTGCTCGACTGGGACCCGGCCACCGGCGAGCTGCGCGCCGAGCTGCCGATGGGGCACCAGGGCGAGGTGTGGGCGCTCACCACGCTCCGCGACGGCGACCAGCTGCACCTGGTCAGCGGCAGCGCCGACGGCACGGTCCGGATGATCGCGCTCGACGCCGAGGCACCCGAGGTGCGCGTGATCGCCACCGACTGCGGCGAGGTCAACGCGGTGATCCCGGTGGAGGCCGAGGAAGGGCCGCTGGTCGTCATCGGCTCCGGCAAGGGGCTGCGCGCCGTATCCCTGCGCGACGGCGGCTCGCACCCGGTCGCGCTGGCCGCGGTGAGCGTCGCGTGCGGCGTGCGGGACACCGGCCGCGACCTCGTCGTCGCCGCCCTGCACGACGGCCGGGTGCTGCTGGTCGACCCGATCGCCGGCGCGACGGTGTCCCGGTTCGCCGTCTCGCACGACGCCGGCCAGGTGCGCGCGCTGGCCACGGTCGAGGTGGGCGGCACCACGTTCGTGCTCGGCGGCTGCGACGACGGCCGGGTCGTGGTGTGGCACATCGACGGCACGCTGGTCGGCAACCCGGTGCGCGGCGGCACCGCCGGCATCCGTTCCATGGACATCGTGGCGCTGGCCACCGCGGAGGGCGAGGTGCGGCCGCGGGCCGCCGGCGGCGTCCGGTCGGGCTTGCTCACCGCCGGCCACGACGGCGCGGTGCGGCTGTGGCCGATCACAGTGGACAGTCCACTTCGCTCCGGCGGCTCGGTCGGGCGGGGCGTGCGGCCCGCCTCGATCCTGCTACAGGACCAGCCCACCGAGCGCGACTACCTGGCCCGCAACGCGCTCGTCGAGACGCTGCACGACGCGCTCGCCTCCCCGCACACCAAGCCGCCGGTGGTGGTCGGCGTGCACGCGCCGTGGGGGCAGGGCAAGTCGAGCCTGCTGCGCCAGCTGCGCGGCCGGGTCGACCCGTGGACCGACGCCGGCTCCGCGGAGCCGAGCCACCGCCTGGTGGCGACCCCGCGGGCCCGGCGCTTCGGCCGCGGGTCGACGGACGTCCGCACCCACCTCACCCGGGCCTGGGCGTGGCGGCAGATCCACCGCTCCGGCGACCACACCGCGCCGCTGGAGTACGAGATGCGTCCCCGCGAGGCGACCGGCGCGGGCGCGATCTCGGTGTGGTTCAACCCGTGGATGTACGAGCGCACCGACCAGATCTGGGCCGGCCTCACCCGCGAGATCCTCATCTCGGTCACCGAGCGCCTCGCCAAGCCCGAGCGCGAACGCCTCTGGTTCGACCTCAACCTCCGCCGCACCGACCCCAACGCGCTGCGGCGGCGGATCGTGGCCAGCTACGTCCCGCGCAGCCTGTGGGGGCTCATCGCCCTGGCGCTGCTGTTCTTCCTGCTCGTCGTGGCCGTGGTCTCGATGGGCGTGGCGGCCATCAACCACCCGACCGTCGCCGCGCTGCTCGGCCCGAGCACGCTGCTCATGCTGACCGTGCTGCTCACGATCGCGCAGCTGACGAAGGGCTCGTTCAAACACGTCCACGGCTGGGTGGCGCCCGACGAGCTCAACAGCCGCGCCGGGCCCGAACACGCCTGGAAGGGCGCCAACGACCCGCTCTCCTCCACCGACCGCGGCTACCTCTACATGCTCCAGCACGACGTGGCCGAGGTCGTCGGACTGGCCACTAGGGACAGTCCACTGTACGTGTTCATCGACGACCTCGACCGCTGCGGCCCGGCCATCGTCGCCGACACGATCGAGGCCATCAACCTGTTCCTCAACAAGGCTTTCGGCCAGTGCGTCTTCGTCATCGCCCTCGATCCGGCGACGGTGGCGGCACACCTGGAGACCGCCTTCCAGGACATCGACCGGCGCGCGGTCGACGACCCGGCCAGCTTCGGGCACCTGCGGCACACCGGCTGGCGCTTCATGGAGAAGATCATCGACCTGCCGATCCGGCTGCCGCGGGTGCCGGACACGGCGCTGAGCGCGTACCTCGACCAGCTGCTCAACCCCGTCACGGTGGCGCCGCCCGCGCCCGCACCCGCCCCGGCGCCGCCCACGCCCGCGGTGCGGCCACCGCGCCAACGCTCGGTGGCCCGGCGCCGGGTCGCCGCCACCGAGACCGCGCCACCCGCCACCACGACGGTCGAGCTCGTCATCATGCCGGACACCCCGACGACCGCGAGCAGCGTCGCGACGGTGGGCGAGCTCGAGTCCCTCCCCCCGGTACGCGACGCGCTGCGCGCCGCCGTGCTCAGCCTGCCCGGCCGCAATCCCCGGCAGACCAAGGCGTTCATCAACCTGTGGCGCTTCTACATGGTGCTCGACCACCGGATGGGCCTGTTCAGCCCCAGCCTCCTCGCGATCGAACGGCACAGCATCGAGATGGCCCGCCTCGTCGAGCTGATGGTCCGCTGGCCCTACCTGCTCGACCCGCTCGGCGAGCGCGCCGAACGCCCCGGCGACGCCCGCAACAACCTCGACAGCCTCCTCGACACCTGCGCCGAGGAGGACGAGGTGTGGGCCGAGGCGGCCAGCGCGGTGCGGCTCGACCCGGACGACCGCGCGGTCCACGGCCTGCGCGAGCTGCTGCGCCGCGCCCGCCCGCAGCGCGAGGTCTTCAGCTCCATCGCGAACCGCTATCTCTGACACATGTCCCGGGTCCGCGTCAGCGGCGGACCGCCGCTCCCGCCGGAGACCGCGGCGGCCGGCGGCGAGCTGGCGCTCGCCGAAACCCCGGCCGCCGCTGCCAGGTCCGCGGTGCAAGCCCCTTCCGTGACCAGCGGTCTCGACGCACGCACCGCGACGGAGGCTACGATGGCCGCGCGGTGGCGGACGAGCCCGGGGAGGCACCTTTGCGTACGGGCATCGTGGTCGCGGCGCGCCCTGGTGTGGAGCAGCTCGCCGTACAAGCCGAAGAGCTGGGCTTGAGCAGCTTCTGGGTCTACGACACCCCGATGGTCCACGGCGATCCGTTCGCCGCTCTGGCCTTGTGCGCGAAGGCCACCAGCCGCATCAGACTCGGCATCGGCGTGACGTCGCCGGCGTTGCGGTCGGCACCGGCCGCCGCGAGCGGGTTGGCCAGCCTCGACGCGCTGGCACCGGGCCGGATCATCTGCGGCGTCGGCACCGGAAACTCCGCCCGGCGCACCCTGGGGATGCCGCCGACCACAGTGGCCGAGCTCGAGACGTTCACCGCGTCGCTGCAAGATCTGTGCGCCGGCCGTCCGACCGGCTACCGCGAGGGTGACCGGGTCCGCGACATCCGGTTCCCGCGCGCCGCCGCCCCCATCGAGTTCGTGGTGGCCGCGCAAGGGCTGAAGGCCGCCGCCGTCGCCGGCCGTCGCGGCGCCGGCCTGCTCTCCTTCGCCGTCCTGGATCCCGCGGCCTGGCGCGCGTTCGACGATGCCCGCCGAGAAGCGGCGCAGGCCGCGGGCACACCTGTGGACGGCGACACCTATCTGATGACCTCGCTCCACCTGCTCGGCGACAGCGAGGACCCGTACGGCGCCCCGGCACGGGACGCGACCGGCCACACCGTCTTGTCCTTCCTGGTCTTCGCCGCCGACAAACCCGCCTTCGCCGAGACACTCGGCGCCGAGGAACGTGCGGCCGTGCGGCGCCTCCTCGACCGGCGCGGCACCACGGCCACCGCGCCGGACCGGTACCAGGCGCTCTACGCAAACTACCTGGGGCGCGTCGCTCCAGCGGAGCGAGACCTGGTGCTGCCGTCGCTGGTGGACAGACTCACCCTGGTCGGCACCCGGGACGACCTCCTCGCCCGGATCGCCGCCATGGAGGCGGCCGGGATCGACGAGCTCGTCATCCAGCCGGTAGTCGACCCGCCCACGGAAATAGCCGAGATCGCCAAGCTCACCGCCTGACCGAAGTGTTCGCCGACCCCGCGTTGGCGTCGGTGCGGCGCTGAAGTTTTCCTGTGTATTTCGGGCGCACCGGTCGTGGGAAGGCTCGCTGGTCGAGCCGGCGAGGCGCGGGCGCGGGCGCGGGGTCACGGGCGCGGGGGGTCGCGGGCGCGGGGCGCTCTCAGAAAGCTCACAGAAGCTCCCCGGAGCCGGCCATCTCGGCCCGCCACCATCGGCGGCATGATCGAGCTGCGAGGGTTGACCAAACACTTCGGCCGCGCCATGGCCGTCGACGACCTCACGTGCACCGTCACACCCGGGCAGGTGACCGGTTTCCTCGGCCCCAACGGCGCCGGCAAGACCACCACCATGCGCATGATCCTGGGTCTGGACGCACCCACCAAGGGCACCGTGACCGTGCGTGGCCGGCGGTACGCGGACCTGCCCGTACCCATGCGCGAGGTCGGTGCCCTGCTGGACGCGCGGGCGGCGCACGGCGGCCGCACCGCGTACCACCACCTGCTCTGCCTCGCCCAGAGCAACCGTATCCACAGGCGCCGGGTCGACGAGGTGCTCGGCCTGGTCGGACTTGAGGCGGTCGCCAAGAAGCGGGTGGGGCGCTTCTCGCTGGGCATGAGCCAGCGCCTCGGCATCGCCGCCGCGCTGCTGGGCGACCCGGCCGTGCTGCTGTTCGACGAGCCGGTCAACGGCCTCGACCCGGACGGCATCCGCTGGATCCGCAACCTCATGCGGGACCTGGCCGCCGAGGGGCGCACCGTGCTGGTGTCCAGCCACCTGATGAGCGAGATGGCGCTCACCGCCGACCACCTGGTCGTGATCGGCCGGGGCCGGCTGATCGCGGACACCGCTCTGGACGCGTTCATGCGGGACAGCGCCGACCCGGCGGTGGTCGTGCGCACCAGGGAGGCGGCGACGTTCGCCGACCGGCTCCGCGCCGCCGGCGCCGCCGTCCGGCGCGACAAGGCCGACGAGCTCGTCGTGTCCGATCTGGACAGTGCCGAGATCGGCCGGCTCGCCGCGCTCGACGGCGTGCCGCTGATCGAGCTCACCCCCCGCACCCAGTCGCTGGAGGAGGCGTTCATGGCGCTGACCCGCGAATCAGTCGAGTTCGGAGTGGAACGATGACCGGGATCCTGCTCTCCGAGTGGACGAAGCTGCGCTCGCTCCGCTCCACCGCGTTCACCCTGCTCGCCCTCGCGGTCCTCGCGATCGGGCTCGGCGTGCTCATCAGCTCCGGCGCGGGTGCCGGGTACGCGGAGCTGCCCGAGGCCGAGCGGGCGGCGTTCGACCCCACGCAGGTGAGCACGCAGAGCTACCTCGCCGCGCAGCTGGCCCTCGGCGTGCTCGGGGTGCTCGTCATCAGCGGCGAGTACGCCACCGGGATGATCCGCACCAGCCTCACGGCGGTACCCCGGCGGGCCCGGCTGCTCGCCGCGAAGGCGGCGGTCTTCACGGCGGTCGCGCTGGTCTCCGGGCTGGTGGTGGGTTTCGGGGCGTTCCTGCTGGGCCAGGTCACGCTCGCCGGCACGGACGCGCCGCACACCACGCTCGCCGAACCGCACGTGGCACGCGCCGCCGCCGGCGCCGGCCTCTACCTGGCGGCGATCGGCCTGCTCGGCGTCGCCGTCGGCACGATCGTGCGGTCCACAGCCGGCGGGATCACCGTGTTGGTAGCGGTCACACTGCTGGTACCGGCGTTCGGCCAAGGGCTACCCGGCGGGTGGGGCGAACGCCTCGTGCGGTGGTGGCCGACCACCGCCGGTTCGCGGGTGATGACCGTAAAGTCGGATCCGGACCTGCTCGGACCCTGGGCGGGCTACGGGGTGCTCTGCGTCGCGGTGGCGGCCACGCTCGTGGCGGCGTTCGCGGTGCTGCGTGCCCGCGACGCCTAGGGCCGGAGCCCTGGGTGCGGGCGCCATCCCGGGGCGGGCACCACCCGGGCGCGGGCACCACCCGGACAGGGCCGGAGCCCGGGCGCGGGCACCACCCGGACAGGGCCGGAGCCCGGGCGCGGGCGCCACCCGGACAGGGCGCCACCCGGCGCGGGCGCCACCCGGCGCGGGCGCCACCCGGCGCGGGCGCCACCCGGGCCGGCGCGGAAGGTGACACCGGCATCAAGAAAGCGAGGACGGATGGACGGCGTGGCGCGACTGCTGGTGGTGGACGACGAACCGACCCTGCGCGAGTTGCTGTCGGCGACGCTCCGCTTCGCCGGCTTCACGGTCGCGTCGGCCGCCACCGGCGCCGAGGCCCTCACCGCGGCCGCCCGCCAGGCGCCCGACCTCGTGCTGCTGGACATCATGCTGCCCGACATGGAGGGCTTCGACGTGGTGCGGCGGCTGCGCGAGCGGGGGCGGCCGGTGCCGGTGCTGTTCCTCACCGCCCGGGACGCGCCCGAAGACAAGATCAACGGACTGACGCTGGGCGGCGACGACTACGTGACCAAGCCGTTCGACCTGGAGGAGCTGATCGCCCGCATCCGCGCGATCCTGCGGCGCACCACCGGCGCCGGCGGCGACCTCACCGTCGGCGACCTCACCCTCGACCCGGAGGGCCGCCAGGTAACGCGGGGCGGGCGGCCGGTGCGGCTGTCACCCACCGAGTTCCGCCTCCTGCACTACCTGATGGCGAACGCGGGACAGGTTGTCCACAAGGCCCGCATCCTGGACGAGGTCTGGCGCTACGACTTCGGCGGCGACCCCAGCATCGTCGACACGTACATCAGCTACCTGCGCCGCAAGGTGGACACGAGCGAGCCGAAGCTCATCCACACCGTGCACGGCGTCGGGTACGTGCTGCGGAAGCCCCGCCCGTGAGGCGCCTGTCGCTGCGGGCGCGGCTGCTGCTGATCTGCGTGGCGCTGCTCGCGGTGGGTTTCACGGTGAGCGGGGCGGTGGTCTCGGAGGTGTTGCGGGGCCACCTGGTCAAGCGGGTCGACTCGCAGTTGACGCAGCTGACCACTCTCCTGTCCGGGGTGTCGCCGGCCGCCATCCCCGGCTTCGATCCTGCGGTCCTGCCGGCCGAGCTGAGCACCCGTCTCGACCTCGTCGACGGGATCGAGATCGTGTACCTGCGCGCGGACGGCGGTGTCGAACGCGTTATGCACAACGCCGGAACGGGCCGGCCGGACCTGCCCCGGCTGGACGCGGCGGGGGTGGCGGCCCGGGGCGGGCACCCGTTCACGGTGGCCGATGTGGACGGTGGGGCGGAGTGGCGGGTGGTGGCGCTCCCCCGCTCGGCAACGCCGCTGCTGGGCGAGCCTCCGCCGCCCGGCGCCGGCATCGCGGTGGCCGCCTCGACGTCCACTGTGGATGGCACGCTCACCCGCCTGCGCGTGGTCTGCCTCGTCACCGGGCTCGGGCTGGTCGCGGTGCTCGCGGTGGCGGGCTGGTTCGCGATGCGCGCCGGCTTGCGGCCGCTACGCAGGATCGAGCAGACTGCGGCCGCCATCGCGGTGGGCGATCTCTCCCGGCGGGTGCCGGACGAGGCCGCCCCGGGCACCGAGATCGGGCGGCTCGCCGCGGCGCTCAACGGCATGCTGGGCCAGATCGAGGCCGCGTTCGCGGCCCGCGCCGCGTCGGAGGCGCGGATGCGGCGCTTCGTCGCGGACGTGAGCCACGAGCTGCGCACGCCGCTGTTCGGCATCAAGGGCTTCACCGAGCTGTACCGCATGGGTGGCGTCGCCGGGGAAGTCGAGGTAGGCCTCACCATGGCCCGGATCGAGAGCGAGTCGGCGCGGCTGGCCCAGCTGACCGAGGATCTGCTGCTGCTGGCCCGGCTGGACGAGGGCGACGCCGGCCTGCCGCTGCACCGCGCGCCGATGGACCTGCGCACCCTCGCCGCCGACGCCCGCCGCGACCTCACCGCGCTGGACCCCACCCGCACGGTGACGGTGACCGGTCCGGGCGGCGCGGGTCCCGCGGGTCCGGCGCCGGTGAGCGGCGACGAGGCACGGCTGCGCCAGGTGGTCGCCAACCTCGTGGGCAACGTGATCGGTCACACCCCCGCCGGCAGCCCGGTCCGCATCGGTGTGGGTATCGCGGACGGCGCGGCGGTGCTGGAGGTGGCCGACAGCGGCCCGGGCCTGGCGCCGGCGGAGGCCGAGCGGGTCTTCGAACGCTTCTACCGCGCCGGCGAGTCCCGCAGCCGCACCGCCGGTGGGGGCGCGGGCTTGGGCTTGGCGATCGTCGCGTCCCTGGTGGAGGCCCATGGCGGCACGGTCGCGGCGACACGGCCCGAGGGCGACGACACCGCCTCTGCCACGCGGCCCGAGGGCGACGACACCGCCTCGCCGACGCGGGCCGACGGCGGCGGTGCGCTCTTCCGGGTCTCGCTCCCGCTCCTCCACCCCCAACTGGGTGATCGCTGACAGCGCCGCCGCTGGTGCGCGGACCATGGTCGTGTGCGAGGCTGGCGAGGTGACTGAGGTGCACCGCGCCGCGCGGATCGAAGACGCGGTGCACGACGTGCTCGAGGGCTGGCTGCGCAAGCGGGGCTGGTCGGCGACCGTCGTGCCGTACACGGGGTACGGCGCCCCCGGCTGGGTCCGGGTGATGGGCCGGGTGATGGTCAGCCGCCCCGACCACGGCCGCCCCCGCAAGGCCGGCAAGTTGCGTGGCTGGCGCAGCTTCACCACCGTCTCCGCCAAGGACGCGCCCGTCACCGTCGAGGTGGCCGGGCGGCGCCACGAGGCGGTCGCGGACCGTGGCGGGTTCATCGACACGGTGGTCAAGGCGGACCTCGAGCCCGGCTGGCGCACCGTCCGGCTCAGCAGCGGCGATGGCGAACCGGTCGAGGCGCCGGTGCGCGTCGTCGACCCCACCGTCACCTTCGGCGTCGTGTCCGACATCGACGACACCGTGATGGTCACCGCGCTCCCCCGGCCGCTGCTCGCGGCGTGGAACACGTTCGTGCTGGACGAGCACGCCCGCGCGGCCGTGCCCGGGATGGCCGTGCTGTACGAGCGGCTCATCACCGCGCACCCCGGCACACCGGTCCTCTACCTGTCCACCGGCGCGTGGAACGTGGCGCCCGCCCTCACCCGCTTCCTCTCCCGCCACCTCTACCCGCCGGGTCCGCTGCTGCTCACCGACTGGGGTCCGCAGAAGGACCGCATCTTCCGCAGCGGGCGTGCCCACAAGCTGGCCGCGCTCAACCGGCTGGCCGAGGAGCTGCCGTGGATCCGGTGGCTGCTCGTCGGCGACGACGGGCAGCACGACCCGGAGATCTACCGCACGTTCGCGGAGACCCATCCGGACCAGGTCGCGGCGGTCGCCATCCGCGCGCTCTCCCCCACCCAGGCGGTCCTGGCCGGTGGCCTGCCGTCGCCGGCGGGCCACCAGCTGACCGCCTCTGACCAGGCCGGCAAGCGGTGGTTCTCCGCCCCGGACGGCGCGGGCCTGTGGAAACTGCTGGCCGAGTCGAAGGCGCTCGACCCCGACTAGCCCGCCTCGGCGCGGGCGCGCGGCAGCGCGTGCGGGCGGTGCCACAAACCTTCACCGGGTGAGCGGCGGCCTGCGGCCACCCCACTAGCCCGCCTCGGCGCGGGCGCGCGGCAGTGCGTGCAGGCGGTCCCGCGGGTCGCCCGTGCGGGAGCTTCTCCACGGCGGCGGCCGCTCGGTGCCACGAAGCTCGCCGGCTGACGGCCGCCGCTCACCCGGCGCGCCCCGCGCGATTGGCACGCGCCCGCTACGATCCCCTGCGATGATCGCCACCCGGATCCGTGTGACCGTTCTACTGGCGGCGACCCTCCTGGGGACGGGCGCCTGTGGACAAGGCGACCCGCCACCCCCGCCACCCGCTCCCGCCGGAGCTGTGGACGGGCTCGGCGAGGGGGACGCCGTCATCGCCGCCCAAGTCGCGATGGTCGACCTGCGCCGCCGGATGGACAAGCACTTCGACGGGCCGTGGGACCACAGCGGGTTCCACCTGCCGGCCGGCACCACGTGGGACACGGTCGCCGCGCACTACGCCCGGGAGCTGGGCGACGGCTGGGCCGAAGACACCCGCTTCCCGCCGGACGGGGGCCCCGGCTACCGCTCCAGGGTGTGGCGCGACGGCGACTTCTCGACCGGGATCGCGCTGGTCGACGGGCGGCCGCCGGAGAACTACCCGGTGCTCGTCGTGCTGGCGTCCGAGAAGGACTGACACCGGCGTCCACTTCGGAGCGTGACGCGCAGGCCGCGACCGGCGGACCACGCTCACCGCAACCGGCGGCTACCGCAGCGCACCACGCCCACCGCGACCAGCGGCTACCACGCCGCACCACGCTCACCGCGGCCGGCTGCTACCACGGCGCGCCGTACGCGGCGCGGCCGACGTCGTGGGCACCCCCGCGGCCGACGTCGTGGACACTCCCCGCGCGGCCGTGCGGGCCGCCCTCCTCGGAAACCACCTCCGGGCGGGTGGTTCACAAACAGCGATCGATGTTGCTACCTTGTTGCGACGACGTCTGCAACTTCTTGCAAAGATCGCAAGTGCCTCCATCTCCCACACCCCTGGAGTGCGCAGTGAACCCACGAAGAAGGGCCGCGGCCAGCTGGGCAGCGGCCGCGACCGTCCCGTTGCTCCTGCTCACCGCCGTCGCCGTCACGGTCGCCACCGCGCCGGCCGCCCACGCCGCCGTCGCGAACGGGTCGTCCATCGTGCACCTGTTCCAGTGGCGGTGGAGCTCCGTGGCGCGCGAGTGCGAGACCACGCTCGGCCCGAACGGCTGGGGCGGCGTGCAGGTCTCCCCGCCGCAGGAGCACGTGGTGCTGCCGAGCGCGGAGGGCGCCACCTACCCCTGGTGGCAGGACTACCAGCCGGTCTCCTACCGGCTGGACCAGACCCGGCGCGGCACCCGCGCCGAGTTCGTCGACATGGTCAACCGGTGCCGCGACGCCGGCGTGAAGATCTACGTCGACGTGGTGCTCAACCACATGAGCGGCACCGGCTCGGCGGGCAGCGGCCCGGGCAGCGCCGGCACGGTGTACAGCAAGTACGAGTACCCGAACCTGTTCGACGACGGCTCCGGCGACGCGTACACCTACCCGAACTTCGGGCCCTGCTACACGACGATCAGCAACTGGGGAAACAAGGCCGAGGTGCAGGACTGCGAGCTGCTCGCGCTCGCCGACCTCGACACCGGCGATCCTGAGGTGCGCCGCAAGATAGCCAAGTACATGAACGCGGTGATCGACCTGGGCGTGGCCGGCTTCCGGGTCGACGCGGCCAAGCACGTGCAGGAGGCACACCTGGCGGACATCATCTCCCGCCTGCACGACGTGCCCGGCTTCGGCGGCCGACCGGACATCTTCCACGAGGTGTACGGGGACGCGACGATCCCGTACACCGCGTACGCGCCGCTGGGCAAGGTGACCAACTTCGACTACCAGCGCGCGGTGTCCAGCGGCTTCCAGGGCGGCAACATCGCCCAGTTCGCCAACCTGCCGGACTACGGCGGGCTGTCCGGCGGCCAGGCGGTGGTGTTCGTCGACAACCACGACACCCAGCGGGCGAGCCCGACGCTCACGTACAAGAACGGCGACCGGTACTACGTCGCGGACGCGTTCATGATGGCCCACCCGTACGGCACGGTGCAGCTGATGTCGAGCTACGCCTTCACCGCGCAGGCGCAGGGCCCGCCCAGCTCGTCCAACGGCACCACCAACGCCACGGACTGTGCGAACGGTCAGTGGGTCTGCGAGCATCGCCACGAGCAGGTCGCCGGCATGCCCAGCTTCCGCAACGCCACCGAGGGCACCGGCATCTCCAGCACGGTCACCGACGGCAACGGGCGGCTCGCGTTCGCCCGCGGCGGCCGCGGGTACGCCGCGTTCAACGCCACCGGCGAGGCGTGGAGCCGCACCTTCGGCACCAGCCTGCCGGACGGGACGTACTGCAACGTCGCGCGCGGCACGTTCACCGCGGCCACCGGCGCGTGCACGGGCGGCACGATCGCGGTCTCCGGTGGCGCGTTCACCACGACCATCCCGGCCAACCGCGGGGTGGCACTGCACGTCGACGCGCGCACGAGCGGGAGCACCACGCCGCCACCGGCCGGCGACACCACGTTCCAGGTCACCGCGCCCACCGGGCAGGACGTATACGTCGTCGGCTCGATCGCCCAGCTCGGCTCGTGGACGCCGGCGAACGGGCTGCGCCTCACGCCGGGCGCGACGGCCGGCTCGTTCGGCGGCGGCGTCTCCATCCCGGCCGGCACCGCCTTCGAGTGGAAGCTGGCACGGATCAGCGGCGGCACCGTCACGTGGGAGAGCACACCCAACCGCTCGGGCACGGCCGGCGCGGCGCACACCGCGACGTGGAGTCAAACCGGTGGCACGGCGGCCGTCACGTTCGACGCCACCGCCACCACCTACTTCGGACAGAACGTCTTCCTGGTCGGCTCCACGCCCGCCGTGGGCTCCTGGAACCCCGCCGACGCCGTCGCACTGGACCCGGCCAACTATCCAGTGTGGACAGGGACGGTCCGCCTGCCGCTCGACCAGACCATGGAGTACAAGCTGATAAAGAAGAACCCCGACGGCACGGTGACCTGGGAGACCGGCGCCAACCGGACGCTCACGCCGGCCGCAGGCACCACGGTGACCATCACCTGGCGGTGACCCCGGCGGTGCCCGCCCGTCCCCCGTGCGGGCGGGCACCGCACCGCTCAGTCGCGGGCCGGACCGGTCTCCTCCGCCGCCTCGCCGACCGCGACCATCCGCCGGACGTGCTCCAGCCGGTGCACGACGAGGACACCGAGCGCGAAGGCCAGCAGCGGGCCGGCGGTCAGCACCACCCACTGGATCGGCGCGAGGTAGATCGGGTGTCCCATGTGTCCATTCGAGTACGCCCAGCCGTCCAGCCCCCGCTCGATGACGGCCAGCGCCACGGCGATCGGCGCGACCATCGCGAGCACGCGCCAGCGGACCGGCCGGGGCAGCGTGGCGGGTACGAGCAGGGCGGCGATCCCGGCGACCGCGACGAGCCCCAGCAACAGGTAGAGCCCGGCGTCCGACCCGGACTCCAGGCCGAACCAGACGTAGAACGCCTCGCCGTCGTACAGCCGGTCGCGACCGCGCTGGTTGTTGAGGTAGACCCCGTGCACCGTGGCGAGGGCCGAGGCGAACACGGCGATCCGCGCCCAGCCCAGCAGGGCGAGCGCGCGCCGGCGCGGTGCGGGCAGGGTAAGCCCGGCGGCGACCAGGACGCCGAGGGCGAGCGGGACGAAGGTGCCCATCGCGGCCACCGGCATGTCCTGGTACTGCCGCGCGAACAGCACCGCCTCCGCGGCCACCGTCAGCCACGCGCAGGTGGCCGCGAGCACGCGCCAGCCGGCGAGGGCGACCGCGACGACCGCCGTCCAGGCGAGCGCGCGCAGCCACAGCGTGGGCGTCGGCGCCGGGCCGGGCAGCACCAGGTGTTCGGCGATCCGCGACACCCGCTGGGAGAGCAGGACCAGCGCACCCAGCAGCGCCGTCACCGCCGCGGCCTCGGCCCACGCGGGGGCGGCCAGGCCGGTGCCCGCCGCGCCGAACCGCGTGCGCAGGCCGTGCCCGACGAGGTTTGCCGTGTCGCGGGCCGAGGGCCACCGCTGCTCCGGCCGGGCGCCGGCCATCAGCACCGCGAGCATCTCCCGCTCGTACAGCCGGCGGTGCTCCCACGGATACCAGACCGCGAGCAGCCGCCGGTATCGCCGCTCCAGGACCTCGGTCACGCTGGCCCTCCCTCGGCGAGCAGCCCGCTGCGGCGCAGGCGCGTGGTGGCGGCGCTGGTGTTGCGGCGCAGCCACGCGGTCTCCTCGGCCAGGCGCTGGGCACCGGCGGCGGTGAGCCGGTAGTAGCGGCGCAGTCGAGATTGGACGATCTCCTCCCGGTCGACCTCGATGAGGCCGTCGGCGCGCAGCCGGTCGAGCACCGCGTAGAGCGTGCCGGCGCGCAGCCGCACCCGCCCCTCGGAGATCTGGGCGACGTCTTCGATGACGCCGTATCCGTGCTGGGGCGCCGCGGCCAGCGCGGTGAGGACGAGGAACGCGGGGTCCCTCGAGGGTCCGTTGCTCATGGCCGAGGCATATACCGCGTCGCGATATATGCCGCGACCCCGGCCCGTCTGGCGAAAGCGTAACCGATGGGTTACGCTTCTGCCCGTGGACGAAGTGGCCGGAGCGATCGCCGACCCCGTGCGGCGCGAGATCCTGGCGATGATCCGCGAGCGGCGGATGTCGGCCGGGCAGATCGCCGACCGCTTCGCGATCAGCCGGCCCGCCGTCAGCCGCCACCTGCGGGTGCTGCGCGAGAGCGGGCTCGTCCACGACGAGCTCACCGGCCGGCAGCGGTTCTACCGGCTCGATCCGGCGCCGCTGGACGCGCTGGCGCGGTGGCTCACCCCGTTCCTGCGCGACGATCGGGCGGCCGCCTGGGAGGGCCACTTCGACGCGCTGGAGACCGAGGTCTACCGCACCCGCCGCGAGCGGCGCGGCGCCACCGCCACCGCCACCGAGACCACCGAACGAACCCGCGAGCGGCGCGGCGCCGCCGCGAAGACGGCCGAACGAACCGAGGTCCACCACACCCGCCGCGAGCGGCGCGGCGCCGCCGCCGAGACCACCGAACGAACCCGCGAGCGGCGCGGCGCCGCCGCCGCCGAGACCACCGCACGAGAGGAACGCAGCGCATGAGCCCTGTACCCACCGGCCGGCTGTTCGGCACCGACCTGGTCCTGACCCGCACCTTCCGGGCGCCCGCCGAGGACGTGTGGGCGAGCCTCACCGAGCCGGCCCGCACGGCGCGGTGGTTCGGGCCGTGGGAGGGCGAGGCCGCGCCGGGGCGGTCCATCAAGGTGCGGCTCGAGTTCGAGGACGGCAAGCCCTGGATGGACATGCGCGTCGAGGCCTGCGAGCCACCACGGCGGCTGGCACTGTCCGCTGTGGACGAGGCCGGCAGCTGGCGCACCGAGCTCCAGCTGTCCGACGTGGACGGTGGCACGGAGCTGCGCTTCACGCACCACCTCGACACGACCGAGGGCCTCGGCGACGTCGGCCCGGGCTGGGAGTTCTACCTGGACCAGCTGGTGGCGGCCCGAAACGACGCGCCGCCGGTGGCGTTCGACGACTACTACCCCGCGTTGAAGGGCTACTACGACGGCCTCAGGTGACCTTCACGTACACCCACGCCTCCGCGCCCGAGCCGAGCCGCGCGAGCACCCGCTCGTAGTCGTCCACCTCGTACTCGTCGGCGGAGACGAGCTCCCCGTCGGTCACCTCGAACACCACGCCCGCCACGGTGTCGCGCGCGTCGCCGGTCTCCACCACGATCGGGTGCTCGGCCAGGCCGCTGAGGTCGAGCACGTGCGGGTCGCTGATCTCCAGCAGCTCCAGCCGGTACCCGGGAAGGTCGTCCTCCCGCCCGGAGAGCTCGCGGCCGAAGCTGGCCCGCTGCACCGCGGGGTCGCGGAGGGTGCCGTACGAGAAGAGCAGTGGCATATTTCCCCTAGACTTCGGGTCCTACGCTGAATGGATGTTCAATTTACGCGAGTGGAAGGCCCGTCGGGCCCAGAAGCGCGCGGCGAAGATCGCCGCGATGGCCGACCGCACCGCGAAGCGGGCGGCGAAGGAGTCGGAGCGGATCGCCGACCAGGGCCGCACCGCCCGTGACCCGGGCCCGTGGGGCGGCGTCGGCGCCTAGGGCCTGCTGACAAATCCTTGCCGGGCAGCGCCGGGCCCAGACGACCAGCGACGTCGGGCGAAAGGCCGCATGCAACACCGTTATGCGACCTCGCGCCCGCCACCACCGGACGCCGCCTGGACTCCGGCTCGCCTCGACAATCCTTTGAACAGGCCTAGCCCCTACCGGGTGCGCGGCGGCGCGGTGCTCTGCCGGACGATGAGGTCGGTGGTCAGCTCGACCCGGCGCTCGCGGGGCACCTGCCCGGAGGCGAGCGCGACGAGCATCGCGGCGGCCGTGGTGCCCATGCGCTTGAGCGGCTGCCGCACGGTGGTCATCGGCGGCCCGGCCCACCGGGTGAAGGGCAGGTCGTCGAAGCCGACGACGCTCAGGTCGTCGGGCACACGCACGCCGGCCTGGCGGGCCGCCTCGTAGACCCCGTGCGCCTGGAGGTCGTTGGTGGCGAAGATGGCGGTCGGCGGCTCGGGCAGTGCGAGCAGGACGGCCGTCTCGCGGGCCGCTCCCTCGACGTAGAGCGGGCCGACCCGGACCAGGTCGGGGTCGACCGGCACGCCCGCCTGGTCCATCGCGGCGCGGAAACCGTCGAGCCGGGCCCGGCAGAAGGGCCATTTCAGGTTGCCGCAGAGCATGCCGATGCGGCGGTGGCCGAGCTCGATCAGGTGGCGGGTGGCGACGAGCGCGCCGCTGTAGTTGGCCGCGCCGACCGAGGGCGTGTCGTGCAGCGGCTCGCCGGTCGGGTCGAGCGTGACGAGCGGGATCGAGCCGGTGGCCAGCTGGGCCTGCTGGTGCGCGGTGATCTCGGAGATCACCGCGATCACGCCCATCGGGCGGCGGGAGAGGACCTGCTCGGTCCAGCCGGCGCCGGGCGTGAGGCGGCCCTGCATGGTGGTGAGGACGACCGCGAGCTTCTGGTCGCGGGCGACCTCCTCGACACCCTCGATGATCTCCAGCGCCCACAGGCTGTCGAGCGCGTGGAAGACGAGCTCGATCAGCGGCGCCTGGGTGACCGCGTCGCCGCGCTGGTAGCCGTGCTCGTGCAGCACCGCCTCGACCCGCCGGCGGGTGCTGAGCGCGACGCCGGCCTGCCCGTTGATCACGCGGGAGACGGTGGGCGCGGAGACCCCGGCCAGCCGGGCGATCGTGGCCACGGTGACCTTGCCGCGGCGACGGCCGTCGCCGACGGATGCGGCGGCGCCGATCCCGGTCACGCCCGGCATTGTACGATGCGGGCCTTGCGGCCGTCTTTCCGGAACTCGCCAGAAACGTTGCCCTTCCACACCACCTCCGGAACCTCAGAACGACGCCGTCACCGCCCCCGAGCAGAGCATATAGATGCATGTTTGCGCGTTGATGCGTTCCGGTACATACTACGGAATGTTTCAGCGCTCTGGGCATCGACGGTTCGGGAGGACCACCCCGCATGAGACTCAGAAGCATCATGATCGCCGCCGCGGGCCTCGCGACCGCGCTCGTGGCCGCCACCCTCACCCTCGCCCCACCGGCATCGGCGGCGTCGCTCGTCGAGGTCACCGGCTTCGGCACCAACCCGAGCAACCTGCGCATGCACCTGTACGTGCCGGACCGGGTGCAGGCCCGCCCCGGCATCCTCGTGGCCGTGCACTACTGCACCGGCAACGGGCCGGCGTTCTACTCCGGCACCCAGTTCGCCCAGCAGGCCGACCAGTACGGCTTCATCGTCATCTACCCGTCGGCGACCCGCAGCGGCAACTGCTTCGACGTGTACTCCCCGCAGGCGTTGCGCCGCGACGGCGGCAGCGACCCGGTCTCGATCCGCTCGATGGTCAGCTACGTGCAGCAGCGGTACAACGCCGACCCCAACCGAATCTTCGCCACCGGCGTCTCCTCGGGCGCCATGATGACCAACGTGCTGCTCGGCCTCTACCCGGACGTGTTCAAGGCCGGCGCCGCCTTCGCCGGCGTGCCGTTCGGCTGCTTCGCCACCACCGACGGCTCCACCTGGAACAGCCAGTGCGCCAACGGCCAGATCATCCGCACCGCGCAGCAGTGGGGCGACACGGTCCGCAACGCGTTCCCCGGCTACACCGGCGCGCGGCCGCGGATGCAGCTGTGGCACGGCACGAATGACGAGACGCTGCGCTACCCGAACTTCGGCGAAGAGATCAAGCAGTGGACCAACCTGCACGGGTTGAGCCAGACGCCCACGTTCACCGACACGCCGTCCTCCGGCCAGACGCGCACACGGTACGGGGGCAGCGGCGGCCAGGCGCCGGTCGAGGCGATCAGCATGCAGGGCGTGCCGCACAACCTCCCGGTCAACGCGGCCGAGGCGATCCGCTTCTTCGGCCTCAACACCTCGACGCCGCCTCCTACGACGTCGCCGCCGCCGCCCACCTCCGGCCCGCCGCCCACGACTGGCCCGCCGCCCACGACGTCGCCGCCGCCCACCGGTGGCGCCTGCCGGGTCGGCTACACGGTCAACTCCTGGAACACCGGCCTGACCGCGTCCATCACCATCACGAACACGAGCACCAGCACGGTCAACGGCTGGACGCTGGCCTTCACCCTCCCCAGTGGACAGACGATCACGTCCGGCTGGAACGCGTCCTACTCACCGAACAGTGGGGCGGTGACCGCCCGCAACGCCACGTACAACGGCACGCTGGCGCCGAACGCGTCGACGGGTATCGGCTTCCAGGCCACCCACACGGGTAACACCGGACGGCCCGCCGCGTTCACCCTCAACGGCACCGCCTGCACCGTCGCCTGAGGGCGGCTCGACCTCCCGCACACCGCCGCCGGCCCGCGCGCCGGCGGCGGTGTCGGGCTTGTAGATGAAGCGCGCCAGCATCGCGCGCAGCAGGTTGAGGTCGTCGTAGGTCAGCTCGGGGTAGCCGTGCTTGACCAGCACCGCGCGCACGTCGGTCACGAGGTCGAGCGACAGCCGGTGGTCGCCCGTGTGCCCGGGCACCGGGTAGTTGTTCATGCCGGCCAGGGTCCGTGCCGGGCCGGCCGCGGCGTCGCACGCGGTGTCCGCATCTGAACCGATATGGCCAGGGTGACCGGTCGCCTGGTCCGGCCCCACCACCGTCGGGATGGGCAGCCTGTCTCGGGCTTTTCCAGACCGAAAACGTGAGCTACCGCGACGTCCGTCGTGGTCCAGACCGTCGCTCCCGCGGCCTCACCCATCCGCTGTTGGTCACGCGTCGCTTTCGCGACACGGCCGCCGGTCAGGCGGTGGGGTCGGTGACCGTGCCGATGAAGGCGGGCGTCCGCGTGGGCGTGTGCATTATCGCGAACGCGAACGGCCGGTCGGCGCGGAACGTCACCTCCGGCCGCGGGCCGGCGGACACCGGCATGGCCATACCGGTCACCGCGGCCGCTTCCGTGCCTTCCTCGTCGACCGTGATGGTCGCGCGGTGGACGGCCTGGCCCAGGTAGAGGTGCGGGTTGATGCCGGAGAAGTCGCCGACAGCGGTGAATCCCAGCTCGCGCATCACGGCGAGCAGGTCGAAGCTGGCGTCGAACTCCCACTTGGGCATCGTCATGTCGACGAACGCGGGGCGCAGCCCTTTCCCGACGGCGGCCAGGGTGTCCGGCGCGAGCAGGTCGAGCGGCGCGCCGCCGGACGGCTCCGGGAGCAGCACCCACATGGCGTAGTCGCCGGTCTTGTAGGGCACCTCGACGGCGCGCCAGCCCGGCCCTTCCGCGTACGCCAGCGAGGCGACCTGGTTCATCATCGGCGCCTTGACGGTGCTCCCGTCCGGCCGGGTGAACGACGCGCCCGGATCGGTGCTGAGGAAGGCCGTGCGCCAGTCGGCCTTGAAGTAGATCGCGTTGGCCAGCACCGCCTTGGTGTCCGGGTCGAGCCGGTCGAAGAGCTTGCGGATGCGGCCGTTGGTCTGCTCCCGCACCCAGGCGTCGATCGCCTCCGTGGCACCGGGCGAGCGGAAGTCCACTGTGCGCACTCCGCTGCCGTACTGCTCGGCGAGCGTACGCAGGAACGGCTTTCCGATGGGCAGGCCGGGCTGGGCCCAGAGCGCGTTGGCGATCCGCAGCGGGCCGCCGTCCGGCGCGAGCTGGCGGTCGAGCGCGTTGAACGCCTCGTGGGTGCCGGCCGGCGGGAAGTGGAAGATCCGGTCGAGCTGGGCGGCCGTCTCGCCGCCCGCGCCGGCCCGCGCCATCGCGAACGCGCACGCGATGCTCAGCGGCGACATCACCCAGTTGCCGTCGGGGGCGGCCGCGCGGCGGCTCAGCTGGTACCCGACATCGGTGAGGCCGTCGACGACGGCCGGTGCGGGTCCGCCGGGTGGGGGCGCCTGCCGGGCCAGGTCGGCGGTGACGAGGCCCCGCGGCGCGGCCGTGACCGGGCCGGCGGCGGCCGCGCAGGTGGCGACCAGCACGGCCGCGAAGCCGAGGAGGAGGGGCCGGGTCACGGAGGTCCGCCGCGCACGCATACCGGGTTGGATGCGCGCCGCCGGCCCTCGGTTCCCGGACCGGGTTAGGTCGCGATGCCGGCGTACTTGATGTTCAGGTACTCGTCGATGCCCTCGGCGCCGCCCTCGCGGCCCATGCCGGACCACTTGACGCCGCCGAACGGCGCGGCCGGGTTGGAGACCAACCCCTTGTTGAGGCCGACCATGCCGCTCTCCAGGCCTTCGACGACGCGGAGCGAGCGCTTGAGGTCGCGGCAGAAGGCGTAGGCGACCAGGCCGTACTCGGTGTCGTTGGCCAGGCGCAGCGCCTCGTCGTCGGTGCGGAACTGGTAGATCGGCGCGACCGGCCCGAAGATCTCCTCGCGGTGCATGTCGGCCTCGGTCGGCACGCCGGTGAGGACGGTGGGCGTGAAGAAGTAGCCGTCGCGCTCGGGCGGCCCGCCGCCGGTGAGCACCTGGGCGCCGCGGCGTACCGCGTCGTCGACGAGCTCGACCACCTTGCCGCGCTGCTTTTCGTCGATCAGCGGGCCGACCTTGACGCCCGGCTCGGTGCCGCGGCCGACGGGCATGTCGGCGAGCGCGGCGGCGAGCCGCTGCGCGAACTCCTCGGCCACCGACTCGTGCGCGTAGAACCGGTTGGCCGCCACGCACGACTCGCCCATGTTGCGCATCTTGGCGATGACCGCCTGCTCGACGGCCAGCTCCAGGTCGGCGTCTTCGAAGACCAGGAACGGCGCGTTGCCGCCCAGCTCCATCGAGAGCCGCAGCAGGTTGCCGGCGGACTGCTCGACGAGCGTCTTGCCCACCTCGGTCGAGCCGGTGAACGACAGCTTGCGCAGCCGGCGGTCGCCGATGATCGGCTTGACCACGCGACTGGCCGAGGAGGCGGTGAGCACGTTGAGCACACCGGCCGGCAGGCCCGCCTCGACGAACAGCTGGACCATCAGGTTGTTGGACAGCGGGGTGAGCTGTGCGGGCTTGACCACCATCGTGCAGCCGGCCGCGACGGCCGGGCCGATCTTGCGGGCGCCCATCGCGAGTGGGAAGTTCCACGGGGTGATCAGCAGGCACGGCCCCACCGGCTGCTTCATGGTGAGCAGGCGGCCGGCGCCGTTGGGCTCGTCGGACCAGCGGCCGCTGATCCGCACCGCCTCCTCGGAAAACCATCTGAAGAACTCGGCCGCGTACTTCACCTCGGCGGCCGCCTCGGCGATCGGCTTGCCCATCTCCAGGGTCACCAGCACGGCGAGCTCGTCGACCCGCTCGTTCATCAGCTCGAAGACGCGGCGCAGGATCTCGCCGCGCTGCCGGGGCGGGGTGGCCGCCCACGACGACTGCGCGCCGGCGGCGGCGTCCAGCGCGGCCACCGCGTCGTCCGCGGTGGCGTCGGCCACCCGGGTCAGGGGCCGGGTGGTCGCCGGGTCGACCACGTCGACCCACTCGCCGCCCGACGCCGGCCGCCATTCACCCCCGATGAAAAGCCCATCTGGTACGGAGGCGACAAGTTCTTTCTCGTCGACACTCATCGCGCACCTCCCTCCCTGTCCGTTCACAGGATATGGGTCTTGAGGGTGCTGCGCCCGGGTGCGGCTAGCGGGCTTTGACCAGCCCACGCACGTAGGCGGCCTGGCCGACGTGCTGGTCGTCGTCGTTGAGCACGCTGACCAGGCGCACGCCGACCGTCACCGGCGGATCCCAGCCCTCGTCGACGACCCGGTCGAGGTCCTTGGCCGACAGGCCGCGCAGGAAGTCGGCGGTGCGGGCGGAAACCGCGTCGAAGTACGCGACGAGCGCCTCCGCGCTCTCCGGGCGGACCCGGTCGACCTGGGCGGCGCTGTGCCCGTACCCGGTGTCGCCGGAGTCGGGGTCGAGCCCGAAGCGGCGCGCCCAGCCGTCGCGGACCCACAGCTGCTGCTCGCCCATGAGGTCGGCGACGTGGTCGTCCTGGATCCGGGTGAGGTGCCAGACCAGCCAGCCCACCGAGTTGGCACCCGGCGCGGGCACCCAGTGCAGCTCCTCGGGGGTCAGCCCGTCGACGGCGGATCGGACCAGGTCGGGAAGCCGGTCGAACGCCTCGATCAACATCTCTCGTGCGTCCACAGTGGCCACCCTATCCCAGCGGGTTGATCTGGCTCGCTACCGTCGCGGCATGGACCGCGCCGGCCTCCCCCTGCGTACCGGACCGGAATCCGTCGACCTGGTGATCGCCGACATCGGCCGCCGCGGCCTGCGTGGCGAGGTCAGCTTCGACCCCCTCATCGCCGCGGTGGCGGCCCTCGTCTGCGGCGGCCTGGTCACCGCCGTGACGCTGTTCTTCGGCCAGTTCTCGTGGGTGGCCGTGCTCGGCACGATGGGCGGCGTCTTCGCGATCGCGACGCCCGTGCTGGTCTGGCAGACGCTGTCCGGCATCCGGCGGATCGAGTTCCGGCCGCCGGACGCGCCCGACCTGGTCCGCGTCGTGCGGAGCGTGGGCGCCGACGAGTACCCGGTCACCCGGCTGCGCCGGATCCTGTTGCGGCACAAGGTCCACCAGTCCCCCACGTACCCGTTCACGCTGCGCCCGTTCGGGTACGCGGAGCTGCACCTCGTGTTCGACGGCGGCACCGTCCGCGCGTCGCTGCCCGCCGACTTCGACGTGCCCGCGCTGGGCGACCGGGTGCGCGCACTGCTGGCCCGCGATCGCGTACCGGTGCGGGTGGAGACCGAGCGGCCGGGCCTCTACGACCCGGAGGTCGCCGACGACGTCCTGCCCCGCGGCGGCGTGGTGCTGGAGGTCATGGAGCGGCGCGACCGCCGCCTGCTGGCGCCGATGCCGGGCTACATGTCCCTGACCGAGCTCGGCCTCGCCTGGCCGGTCGCGTGGCACGTGTCGAAGGTCGCCGAGGCCAACGGTGTGCGCACCAAGCTGCGCCGCTCCTCCACCGCGGGTGGCGGCCAGACCAGCTGGTGGGAGTACCGCGCGGTGGACGTGCAACGGGTCGCGGACGCGATCGCCGGCGGGACGGCGGTGCTCGAGCCGGTCTGGCGCCGGGACACCGACGAGGGGCGGGCGGCATACGCCGCGCTGACCGCCCCACGGCGCACGCGGATACGATAGTGACGAGTCGGGCAAACTGACCATAGTGGACAGTAGTCCGAACTGGCCGTGGTCCTCCGGCTACAGTTCGCGTTCCCCCTCCCTAGCGGCCTGTGAGCTTGGTAATCTGCCGCTCTCACGCCTGGTAATCTGCCGCTCTCACGCCTGGGATCCAGGAGGTCGTGCAATGACTGACAGTGGGATGAGAGGTCGTGTGAAAGGACTACTCGGCGGGCCCACGCCCTTCGTCAACGACACCCTGGAGCCGATGGACGTGTCTCCCAACCCCAACGACGCCAACGCCCAGCATCACGCCCTACAGGTGCTCACGCTCGCCCAGCGCACGGGCGAGGAGCACATCGCCAGCGCCCGGCGCGAGTCCGACCGCATCATCGCCGAGGCCCGCGCGCAGGCCGAGCAGGTGATGCGCGACGCGCAGTCGCACGCGCAGGTCCTCCAGAAGGACGCGGAGAAGGCGCTCGCCGACGCGCACTCGTCGGCCGCCCAGATCACCGAGGCGGCGCAGGCCCACTCGGACGCCGCGCAGCGCAGCGCCGACGACATCCTCGGCGACGCCCGCGAACGCGCCGACGAGCTGGTCAAGGCCGCGCAGGCCAACGCCGACGAGCTCAAGCACCAGGCACACCAGCGGTACGAGGACGTGGTGGGCAGCCTGGCCGCCAAGCGGGAGGCGCTCCAGCGGCAGATCGAGGCGCTCGAGCAGTTCGACCACGACTACCGGGCCCGGCTCACCTCGTTCATGCAGCACCAGCTGCGCTCGCTGTGGGTCGACGAGCCGCGGGTCGAGACCGAGGCGATCGAGGGCTTCGAGGAGTACGACGAAGAGGAGGAGCACCCGCGGGCCGCGCTCGAAGAAGCGACGGTCGCGGTGCCCACCCAGGGCAGCAAGTCGGAGCTTTCCTAAACCCGCGGGCACCGCGGAGGTCGGCGGGTCGAGCCCTCCCGCGACGACCTCCGCCGCCCCGGCCCGCCGGGGCGAGATCGTGGGCGCGAGGTCCCTCAGCGGTGCCGGCGGGTGCCGATCTCGGCGACGTCGGGCAGCGGGCCGCGCTCGCCGGTGAGCTCCTGGAGCGTCTCCCACAGCGCGTCGAAGCGCACCTGGCCGACCCGGTCGCGCCACCCCTCCAGCACCGCCGCGATCGCGCGGTGGACGTCGCGCTCCAGCGCGCGCCCGGCCGGCGTGAGGTGTAGCGGGCGGGCCCGCGTGTCGGCGGCGTCGGGGCCACGGCCGAGGTAGCCGTGCCGCTCGAGGTGGACGACCAGCTCGTGCATGGACTGCTTGGTCATCCCGGCGTGGACGGCCAGCTCCGCCGTCGTCGAGCCCTCGATCCCGTCGAACCGGAAGAGCAGCAGATGCGCCCGCCGCAGCGCGGGGTGGGCCGGTCCCACGCCGGCCAGCACGGCGTCGAGCGCCTGATCGAGGGCGACGCGGAGCAGACCCAGCCGGCGGCCGGTGCGAACGCTTGACATGGTGGTCAGGTTACCTTACCGTCCTGAGTCAGGTAACCTGACCGTTAGGACGCTCGCATGACCACCACCACCGCCGCCCGTGACGAGCTGATGCGCATGCTCACCGCCAAGTGGCAGCCACCCGTCGTGGCCGTGCTGGCGGAGCTCGGCGTGGCCGACCACCTGACCGGTGGCCCGCGCACCGCGGCGGAGCTGGCCGGCGCGGTCGGCGCGCACCCGCGGGCGCTGCACCGCGTGCTGCGCGCGGCCGCCGGCCTCGGACTGTTCACACAGGACGGTGCCGGCCGCTTCGGGCTCACGCCGACCGCCGAGTGCCTCCGGTCCGACGTGCCGGGCAGCCTGCGGCCGGCGGCGATGATGTTCGCGCTGGAGCCGTTCTGGTCGCCGTATGCGCACATCCGCCACAGCGTGCTCACCGGCGAGCCCGCTTTCGACAAGGCCTTCGGCACGACCGTCTACGCCTACCTGGCCGAGCACCCGGAGCACGCGGCGGTCTTCGGTGCGGCGGCCGCCGCGTTCCACGGCCAGGGCATCGAGGAGATCGCCGCCGGGCACGACTGGTCGCGCTACGGCACGGTGGTCGACGTCGGCGGCGGCACCGGCGCGCTGCTCGCCGCGATCCTGGGCCGGCATCCGGGCGTGCGGGGCGTGCTGTTCGAGCTGCCCGAGGTGGTGGAGCGGGCCCGCACCACCCTCGCCGAGCTGGCCGGCCGGGTCGACCTGGTCGCCGGCGACTTCTTCGCGGGCGTGCCCGCCGCCGACGCGTACCTCGTGAAGAGCTGCCTGCACAACTTCGCCGACGACCAGGCGGTGGCCCTGCTGCGGGTGATCCGGCGGGCCATGCCCGCGGGCGCCCGCCTGCTCGTCGCGGAGACAGTCGTGCCGGCCGGCGACGGCCCGCACTACGCCAAGCTCGACGACATCGAGATGCTGGTGATCGCCGGCGGGGCCGACCGCGACGAGGGCGAGTACGCGGACCTGCTCGCGGCCGGCGGCTTCACGGTGACCGCCCTGACGCCGTGCGGCGACCGCTTCACGCTGATCGAGGCCGAGCCGCGCGGCTAGCTGGCGCCGTGCCACCACCGCCGGCACCCCCGGCCGCCGCCTGTGGTCGCCGCGCCTGCGCGTAGGTGTACCCGCGCGGCCGCGGCGCTCACCGGGCGTACGCGGCCGCGCGGCGCAGGCACGGGGCCACGTCGCCGGCGTGGTAGGGACGCTCGGACGGTTCGATCCGCGCCAGGAACGCGGCGTAGACGGCGGCCAGGTACAGCTCGGCCACCGGCCGCCACAGCCGCACCGCGCGTTCCGGGTCGCAGCCGGGCACCGCGCCACGCCAGCGCGCGGCCCACGGGCCGACGAGCGCGGCCTCGTCGGCCCGGTCGAGGCGGTCGGCGAGGCGGAGGATGTCCGCGGCCGGATTGCCCACAGTGGAGTCTCCCCAGTCGATGACCACGGGCGGGCCGCCGCCGAGGCGGGTGTTGCCGGGGTGCAGGTCGCCGTGCACGAGGGCGTCCGGGAGGCCGCAGGCGGTCATCGCCGCGATCCGGGCGTCCATGTCGGACAGCAGCGCCGCGACGTCGGGCACCACCTCCCCGGGTGCCGGGCGCCACGCGGCCAGCCGCTCGCGGACCCACCGCCCGAGCAGCGGTCCGCGGCGGTCGGGTACGCCGGCCGCGGCGAGCGCGTCCACCGCGCCGAGCGAGGCCAGCTGGATCCGGTGGTGGGCGGCGGCGATCGCCTCCCGCTCGGCCGGGCTGGCGTTCCACCCGTCCTCGCCGGGCACGTCGTGCATCAGGATCCGCCCCTCGTCGCCGGCGGCGGCGAGCGGCGGCGCGGCCCCGGGCACGGCCTCGCCGAGCCAGCGCAGCACCGCCGCCTCGTGCCCGAAGAACGCCGGCACCTGCTTGAGCCAGGCCCGGCGCGGCCGGTCGACCTCGTCGAACCCCCGCTCGCCCGCGCACTCGTCGAGGCGCCAGATCGCGGAGAGGTTCCAGGTGCGGACCTGGGTGGCGGTCACCCCGGACCAGCCGGCGCCGGCGAGCGCGGCGGTCGCCCAGGCGACGCTGCGGGCCGGGCCGCCCGGCTCGGCGTAGGGCGCGCGGAGCGGGTGCGGCGACAGGTCGAGGCCGTCGACCGGCAGCAGGTCGGGCGGTGGCGGCCCGTCGAGCTCGGCCAGCATCGTGAGCGCGCCGCCGGGCGGCTCGGGCAGCTCCGCGCGGAGCAGCCGCAGCACCGCGACCCGGACGCCGAACCGGGCGTGTGCCTCGGCGACGACGCCGCCCACCTCCTGCCACCACGGCTCGGGCCGGCCGAACGGCGGCAGCGCGCCGAGTGGCTCGCCGGCCCGGTCGACGAGCACCAGCCGCACCGTACTGTCCACGATGCGGGACGGTAGTCCCAGCCGGCCCGGTGGCGCTACCGACTTCCCGCGCAGTGGTCGACACCGTTTAGGGTGGCTTTGTGGGGGGCGAGGGGTATCGGGTCGGCGTCGACTTCGGCACCTCGAACACCGCCGCCGTGCTGTCCTTCCCCGACGGGCGGGTGCGCCCGCTGCTGTTCGAGGGCTCTCCCCTGCTCCCGTCCGCCGTCTGCGCCGACCCGTCGGCCGGGCTGCTGGTCGGTCGCGACGCCACGCACGCGGCCCGGACCCGCCCGGACTGCTTCGAGCCGCACCCCAAGCGCTGCGTCGACGACGGCACGGTCCTGCTGGGCGGCCGGCCGGTGCCGGTACCCGAGATGATCCGGGCGGTGGCGCGGAGGGTGGCGGGGGAAGCGGCGCGGGTGGCCGGCGGACCCGTGTCCCGGGCGGTCTTCACCTGCCCGGCCGGCTGGGGCGCGGCGCGGCGGGAGGTGCTGCTGGCCGCCGCGCGAGCCGAGTTCGGCGAGGTGACGCTGGTGGCCGAGCCGGTCGCCGCGGCCACCTACTTCGTCGACGTCGTCGCGCACGAGCGGGTGCCGGTCGGCGCCAGCCTGATGGTGTACGACCTGGGCGCCGGCACCTTCGACGCGTCGGTGGTCCGGCGCACGGCGGACGGCTTCGCGGTGCTCGCCGCCGAGGGGCTGCCCGACGTGGGCGGGCTCGACATCGACGCGGCCGTCTTCGCGGCGCTCGGCGAGGCGTACGGCGAGCGCGATCCGGCCGCCTGGGCGCGGCTCGCCGGGCCTGTCGACCGCGCCGACCAGCGGGCCGCGCGGACGCTGTGGGACGACGTGCGCGCCGGCAAGGAGATGCTGTCGCGGGTGCCGCGCACGACCGTGCACGTGCCGATCTTCGACGACGACGCGCCGCTGGGCCGGGAGCAGGTCGAGGAGCTGGCCGGCCCGGTCCTGGAGCGCACGGTCGCGCTGAGCGGGCGGGTGCTGGCCGCGGCCGGCGTCGCGCCGGAGGAGCTGGCCGGGCTGTTCCTGGTCGGCGGTTCGAGCCGGATGCCGCTGGCCGGGATGCTGCTGCACCGCCACCTCGGCGTGGCGCCGACGGTCGTCGAGCAGCCCGAGCTCGTGGTGGCCGAGGGCAGCCTGCGGGCCCGGCCGGCGGGCACGCGACCGCCGGAGGGCCCGGTCTGGCCGGACGAGCCACCGCCGCCGCCGGATCCGGTGGAGCCGTCCCGGTGGCTGTCGCCGCGGGTGCTCGCCGCGGCCGGGCTCGCCATCGCGCTGCTCGCCACCAGCGCGATCGTGCTGCTGCACCGGTGGCGCGAGGCCCCGGGCGTCGACCTGGGGCGGATACCGCAGAAGCTGGCCGCCACCTGCCACCGCGGCACGGCGTCCGACGTGCCGGGCGCCGCCACCGCGCTGCGCTGCCCGAGCCCGGCCGGCGACGCGGTGGTCGGGCTCTTCGCCAACCGGGCCGCCGTCGGCGCCGCCTACGACAAGGTGGTACGGGAGGCCGGCGCGACCACCGGCGAAGGCGACTGCGTGGCCGGGGCGCGCGGCGAGCACCGCTATCCGGACGCCGGTCCGGCCCGCGGCCGGGTGCTCTGCTACGGCGACGGCGAGACGGCGACCGTCGTCTGGACCGACGACACCACCGCCACCCTCTCCCGCGCCGTGTCGTCCGCAGGGGACGCCGCCGCGCTCCGGAAGGCGTGGCTGTCCTGGACCGGCCGGCCGGCGTTTCCCACGGCGGGCGAGCGCGAGGTCGCCGACCTCGTCGGCCTCGCCGACTGCCGCCGCGCCGGGATCGCCGACCTGGACGACTTCGACGGCGCGGTGGCCGGCGTCGCGTGCCGGCCCACCGGCGCGGGCGCGAGCGCGGTCTCGTTCTACCGGTTCGAGACCCTGGACGGCCTGCGCGGCGCGATGGACGCGCGCGCGGCGCGGACCGGGGCGCCGGCCGGCGTCGAATGCCAGGACGGCGAGGCGGACGGGTTCCGTGGCAGCCGCCGCTACGACCTGCGCAGCGTTGACATCGGCGTGCTCGTCTGCTACCAGGGTCCACAAAGCACACTGGTGCTGGAGTGGAGCGTCGAGGCGCTGCTGCTGGCCGGCCGCGCGGTGGGCACCGACGCGAAGGCACTCGCCGGCTGGTGGCGCTACGACTCCCGCCCGGTGCCCGCGCGCGTCGTCGAGGCCGTCAACGCCGCCTCGACACCGCCGTTTCCGACGGCACCGGAGCGGGCTCTCCTCGACCGCGTCCCGGCGCGCTCCCGCAACAACTGCCTGCGCCCCTCACCCGAGCAGAAACGCCAGAACGTCGGCGAGGAGCAGGTCGTGGCGGTCGTGTGCGGACCGACCAGCGGCGCGGCGATCGTCTTCTACTACAAGTTCGCCGACCGGGACGCGATGCGCCGCAGCTTCGGCGACGCGGAGTCCACAGAGGAGCCGTGCACCGCGCTCCCCGACGGCTTCCGCGCCCACACCTCGTACCGCCGCGGCGCCGCCACCGGCCGGCTGCGCTGCGGCACGGCGGAGAACGGCAACCGCTGGCTGGAGTGGACCGACGACAAGCTGCTGATCCAGGCGTTCGCCTTCCAGGGCGGCGACCCGTTCGCGATGATCGACTGGTGGCGCCACGACGCCGGCCCGCGCTGACCCGCCCGCGCCGCGACAACCTGGCGCCGGCGCTCGGCCCGGCCGGTAGTCAGCCCAGGACCGAACCGCCGGCGCCCGGCCGGGCCGGTGGTCAGCCCAGGACCGAGCCGCTGGCGCTCGCCGTGCCGACGCCCGACGTGCTGCCGCGGGCGGTGCCCACGACCTGGCCGTTGAAGATGGCCCGCACGTCGACGTTGCCCTTGCCGTGGATCACCTCGACCCGCCACGTGTGCCGCAGGCCGTCGGAGGGCACGTCGATCGACATCCGCCAGGGCAGCTTCACGGTGTTCACCTTCGTGGGCTTGCCGTCCAGCGCGTAGGTGAGCGACGTGACCCGGGCGGTGCCGGTCGCGGTGACGACCAGGATGTGCGGCTGCCGGGCCGCGGGCGTGGACGGGGCCGCCGAGGCGCTCGGCGAGGAAGCGGCCACGCTGGGCGGGTCCGCCGCGGCGGGCGGCTCGCCGGCGTCGTCGCCGCCGCATCCCGCGGCCAGGAGGACCACGGCGGCGGCGGTGGGGACAAGTCGGGCTATAGGCGGCATGCGCCACACCCTATCCACCGGCCGCCACCCCGGCGATCTTGCGCCCGCCGGGCGGCGGGGTCCGGCGGAGCGGAGCGGCCGCGGCCGGCCACCGTGACCTGGATGTCCGGCACGAGGTCGCGGTCGCCGAGGGCGGCTCACGCGCTGGGCTCGGCGGGTCGGCTCTCCGCGGTGGGCGACACGAGGTGGCTCAGGTGGGCGGCGCCGTCCAGGAGGGCGGCCGAGCGGCGGGTCAGCTCGGCCTGGCGGCCGGCGACGGCCTCGCGCAGCGCAGCGCTGCTCCCGGTGCGGCGCAGGCCGTCGAGGATGGGGCCGATCCGCGGCAGCGGGTACCAGCTCTGGCGCAGCATCCGGATCATCCGCGCGTCCCGCACCTCCGCCGGGCCGTAGCGGCGGTATCCGGTGACCCGCTCGCGGCGCGGCGCCAGCAGGCCGGCCGCCTCCCACACGCGCAACGCCGACGTCCGCACGCCGAGCTGGGCGGCCAGCTCGCCCACGCTCAGCTCCGGCCCGCCGGCGTCCGCCGGGACCGGAGGGACCGCCTCCAGCGCGGCGGCCGTGGTCTGTAGCGCGACGCGTTCCTGGTGCAGGGCGGCGTGGCCGGCGTCCATCAGCGCGAGCGCCCGCGGCACCTCGCCGGCCAGCACCGCGCGCATGATGGCGCGCGCCGGCTCCGGGCCGTGGCCGGCCGCCAGGCCGCGGTAGGCGAGCACCGCGCGCAGGTGGCGCTCGTCGAAGGTGCGGTAGCCGCTGCCGGTGCGGGGCACCGGGGGCAGCACGCCGGCGTCCTCGTAGTTGCGGATCTGCTGGGTCGAGACGCCCGCCGCGCGCGCCAGGTCGACCGTCCGCACGCCACCGCCTCCTTCACCACGGGAGTTGAGGGTTGGTGCACAGCATACGGCCACTTTTCGCGAAAACCCTCTACAGGAGCTTCAATGAGAGACTTTAAGCATGGAATGGATCACGGTTACCGGGGCGCGGCTGCACAACCTCAAGAACGTCACGCTGGCCGTACCCAAGCGGAAGCTCGTCGTCCTCACCGGACTGTCCGGCTCGGGCAAGTCCACTCTCGCGCTCGACACCCTGCACCGGGAAGGGCAGCGGCAGTACATGGAGTCGCTGGGCATGGTGACCGCGTTCGTGAGCAAGCCGGCCGTCGACTCGATCACCGGGCTCTCCCCCTCGATCAGCATCGACCAGCACCTCACCAACCGCAGCCCGCGTTCCACCGTGGGCACCGCCACCGAGGTGTTCACCTACCTGCGGCTGCTCTGGGCCCGGATCGGCCACCGGCCGTGTCCGGAGTGCGGCGGCGACGTGCCGCCGGCGTACGACGTGGCCAGCGACGACGACTGGGACGAGGCGGACGCCGGCGCGCTGCCCTGCCCGCACTGCGCGGCGCCGGTGCCCGGCCTGGTGATGGGCGACTTCTCGTTCAACAAGCCGGCCGGCGCCTGCCCCACCTGCACCGGCATCGGCACCGTGCACCGCGCGGCGGCCGACCGCCTGGTGGACGAGGAGCGCGGCGTCGAGGCGGGCGCGGTGCGCGGCTGGCCGCCGGCGCTCGTCGAGCACAACGTCCGGGTCCTGCGGGCCGCGGCCCACCACTACGGCTTCGCGTTCTCCCCCGCCGTGCCGGTCAAGGACCTCGCGCCGGCCGCCCGCGACCTGCTGCTGCACGGCGTCGGCTCGGCGGAGTTCGGCCGGTACTTCCCGGACACGCCGCCACCCGCGACGGCCGCCAAGGGCCGCTTCGAGGGGGTGCTGACGAACGTGCTGCGCCGGTACGCGGACCGGATCGAGGACACCGCATACCGGGAGAAGATGGAGCAGGTGCTCACCACCGAGACCTGCCCGGACTGCGCGGGCACCCGGCTGCGGCCGGAGAGCCGCCGGGTCACCGTCGCCGGACTGTCCATCGTGGACGCGACCCGGATGCCGCTGGACGGCCTCGCCGCGTGGATCTCCACGATCGGCGCGGCCGCCGGCGAGGAGGAGCGGCGCTTCGCCGAGCCGGTCGTCGAGGACCTCCGGGAGCGGGTGCGGCGCCTGGTCGACGTGGGCGTGGAGTACCTGACGCTGGACCGCTCGACGCCCACCCTCTCGGCCGGCGAGGCGCAGCGGCTGCGGCTGGCCGCGCTGCTCGGCTCCGGGCTCACCGGCGTGCTGTACGTGCTCGACGAGCCCACCATCGGCCTGCACCCGGCGGACACCGAGCGGCTCGTCGAGGTGCTGCGGCGGCTGCGGGACCTCGGCAACACCGTCCTGGTCATCGAGCACGACCTCGACGTGCTGCGCGCCGCCGACCACATCGTCGACGTCGGGCCCGGGGCGGGACGCGACGGCGGGCGGATGGTCGCCGCCGGTACCCCGGAAGAGGTGGCCGCCACCGCGGGCTCGGTGACCGGCGACCACCTCGCGGGCCGGCGGAGCGTGCCGGTGCCCGCGGCCCGGCGGGTGCCCGGCGACCGCGCCCTGGTGGTCCGCGGCGCCCGCGCCCACAACCTCAAGGACGTCACCGTGCGGCTGCCGCTCGGCGTGCTCGTCGCGGTGACCGGCCCGTCCGGCTCGGGCAAGTCGTCGCTGCTGCTCGACGTGCTCGACCGGGCCGCCCGGCGGCACTTCCACGGCGCCGGCGACCCGCCCGGCCCGCACGACGGCATCGACGGGTGGGAGCACCTGGACAAGGTGGTGACCATCGACCAGCAGGCGATCGGCCGGGTGCCCCGGTCGAACGCGGCGACCTACTCGGACCTGTTCACGCCGATCCGGGAGGCGTTCGCGGCGACCGCCGGCGCGCGGGACGGCAAGCTGACCGCCGGGCACTTCTCGTTCAACGTGGCGGGTGGGCGGTGCGAGCGGTGCACCGGCGCGGGTGTGCTCAGCGTCTCGATGCACTTCCTGCCGGCGGTGGAGGTACGCTGCCCGTCCTGCCGGGGGCGGCGCTTCAACCGGCGGGTGCTCGCCGTGAAGTACCGGGGCCACGACATCGCCGAGGCGCTCGACATGACCGTCGCGGACGCCCTCGACGTCTTCGCGGACGTGCCCGGCGCGGCCACCCGGCTGCGGCTGCTCGCCGACGTCGGGCTCGGCTACCTGCCGCTGGGGCAGCCGGCGACCACGCTGTCCGGTGGCGAGGCGCAGCGGATCAAGCTGGCCAAGGAGCTGGCCCGCAGGGCGACCGGGCGGACGCTGTACCTGCTGGACGAGCCGACGACCGGGCTGCATCCGGCGGACACGGCCCGGCTGCTCGGCGTGCTCCAGCGGCTCGTCGACGCCGGCAACACGGTGCTCACCATCGAGCACGACCTCGACGTCGTCCGCGCCGCCGACTGGGTGGTCGACCTCGGGCCCGGTGGCGGCTCCGCGGGCGGCGAGGTGGTCGCCGAGGGTCCGCCCGAGCGGATCGCGGCCAGTGGGTCGCGGACCGGGAAGTACCTGGGCATGGCAGGCTCGCACGCATGAGCGAGTTGATCGAGGCACGCTTCGAGATCCTGGACGAGCGCTTCGCCGGCTACGGCGGCGACGCCTACCTCACCCGGCTGCACACCGGCGGCCGCTGGCTGGAGGGGCCGGCGTACTTCGCCGCCGGGCGCTACCTCGTCTTCAGCGACATCCCCAACGACCAGATCCTGCGGTGGGACGAGACGACCGGCGCGGTCGGCGTCTTCCGCGCACCGTCCGGGTACGCCAACGGCAACACCGTCGACCGGCACGGCCGCCTGGTCACCTGCGAGCACGGCAACCGGCGGGTGACCCGCACCGAGCACGACGGCTCGGTCACCGTGCTCGCCGACCGCTACCGGGGCCAGCGGCTCAACAGCCCCAACGACGTGGTGGAGCGGGCGGACGGCTCGATCTGGTTCACCGACCCGAGCTACGGCATCGACAGCGACTACGAGGGATACAAGTCGGAGAGCGAGATCGACGCCTGCAACGTCTACCGGGTCGACCCGTCGAGCGGCGAGGTGCGGCTCGTCGCCGGCGACTTCGTGCGGCCGAACGGGCTGGCGTTCACATTGGACGAGCGCCGGCTGTACATCGTGGACACCCGGGAGAAGCACGTGCGGGTGTTCGACGTAGGCGACTCCGGCGACCTGCGGGGCGGCGAGGTCTTCGCCACCTGCACCGCCGGCAGCTTCGACGGGATGCGCCTGGACCACCGCGGCAACGTGTGGGTCTCCGCGCACGACGGCGTGCACGTCTTCGCGCCGGACGGCACGCTCATCGGCAAGCTGCTGGTGCCGGAGATCGTCTCCAACCTGACGTTCGGCGGGCCGCGCCGCAACGACCTGTTCGTCACCGCCACCAGCGCCGTGTACACGCTGCGGGTCAACGTCACGGCCGGCCGCTACCCGTAGGAGAGGCCCGCCGCCCCGGTCACCAGCCGGGGCGGCGGGCGGTCACCCTAGGGCGCCCAGGGCGCGACGACGTTCCACGTCGCGTCGGCGGCCCATGGCGTGGGTGAGTTCCAGGCGGCGCCGCCCGCGCCGTCGCTCATCCACACCTCCGCGTTCGCGTGCCGCAGGTACGAGCCGCGGTAGTTGTACGACTCCAGCGAGACGCCGCTCCCGGTCAGCCCGCCGCGGGCACACCAGGTCGCGTCCGCCCGCAGCAGCGCGCTGCCGTCGTCGACCGAGTTTCGCACCCGCGAGTCGGCGTGCCGCAGGAACTGTCCGGGGAAGTTGACCGACTCGAACGAGTAGCAGCTCCCGTCGGCGAGGCCGGCCCGCACGGTGTACGTGGCGTCGTTCTTCAGCGGCGCGGGGCTGGCCCCGTCGACCACGTCCGTGTACGCCAGGCTGTTCTGGTGCCGCAGGTACCGGTTGGTGAAGCCGGGCGTGGTGACCTGGAACGAGACCCGGCCGCCTACCGGCAGCTGCACGCGCGCGGTGCTCGGCAGGGCGCGGGACGCGTCGATCAGCGCCTGGTTGGCCGCCCGCACCCGGGCCTGGTCCATCTTGACCACCTGCCGGTCGTACGTCAGGAAGCCGTTGAGCTCGCCCTCCAGGTCGGTGATCTCGGTGTAGACCGCGGCGCTCAGGCCCTTGCCGATCATCAGGTTTCGCACGCCCTGCACGAGGCCGACGTACCGGTTGGTGAGCGCGGTCGCGTCGGTCTGCCACTCGTACGCGAAGAAGCCGCCGCTCGGGCTCCACTCGTGGCCGGGCGTGTGCAGGCCGAGCCCGCCGAACTCGCCGAGCACCGCGACCCGCGTCGCGGACGGCAGCGGCGAGGCGGGCCCGAGGTACATGTGCCAGTCGTCGATGTCGCCGTTGCCCGGGTTGCCCAGCGACTGGCAGCAGTTGTGCCCACTGTGGACGTTGACCAGGCGGGTCGGGTCCTGGCTCTTGACCGCGTTGCCGACCCGCTGGGTGTCGGCGAGGGCCCGCTCGCCCCAGCCCTCGTTGTACACCGTGTACGCGACGACCGACGGCGAGCTACGGTGCTCGTCGACGATCTCCCGCGCCTCCGCCTCGAACTGCGCCTGCTGGGCGTTGTCGGCGTTGACGTCCTGCGCGGTCAGCGACGGGATGTCCTGCCAGACCAGCAGCCCGAGCCGGTCGGCGTGGTAGAACCACCGCTGCGGCTCCACCTTGATGTGCTTGCGCACCATGTTGAAGCCAAGGTCCTTGTGCTTCTGGAGGTCGAAGGCGAGGGCCGCGTCGGTGGGCGCGGTGTAGACGCCGTCCGGCCAGTACCCCTGGTCGAGGGTGCCGGTCTGGAAGACGAACTGTCCGTTGAGCAGTGGCCGGAGCACGCCGTTGACCATGCCGACGCCGACCTGCCGCATGCCGAAGTAGTGCGTGGTCCGGTCCACCGTGGACCCGGAGCCGTTGCGCAGGCTGACCCGCAGGTTGTAGAGGAACGGGTCGTCCGGCGTCCAGCGGCGGGCGTTCGGCACCGGCACGGCGAACTCGGCGAAGCCGCCGGTCGCGCTCCCGACCACCGTGGCGCCGTTGAGCGCCTCGGCGAGCACGCTGTGACCGGTCACGTCACCGCGGGTGAAAACCCGCACCCGGATCGTGTTGTTGGCGAGGTTGGGGTACAGGTCGACCCGGCTGATCGACGAGACCGGGGTCGGCTCCAGCCACACCGTCTGCCAGATGCCGGAGCTGGGCGTGTAGAAGATGCCGTTGGGCGTCTTGGTCTGCTTGCCGATCGGCGGCAGGCTGCCGTTCTGGCGGGTGTCGCTCGGGTCCCACACCTTCACGACGACCTCGTTGGTGCCGCCGTTGAGCTGCGGCGTGACGTCGAAGGTGAACGCGTCGTAGCCGCCGCTGTGCGTGCCGACCTGCGTGCCGTTGACCCACACGGTGGCCTGCCAGTCGACGGCGCCGAAATGCAGCTGCACCCGCCGGCCGGACCAGCCCGCCGGCACCGTGAACGTGCGGCGGTAGAACAGGTAGTTGCGGTTGTCGTTGGCCGCGCGCATCACGCCGGACAGCGCCGACTCGACCGGAAACGGCACGTTGACGCGCTCGGGCAGGGTGGTGTTGAACTGCGGGGCGTCGTTGGTGGCCGACTGGCGCAGCTGCCACTCGCCGTTGAGGTTGAGCCAGTCGGGGCGGGTCATCTGCGGGCGGGGGTACTCGGGCAGGGGTGTGCCGTTGAGTGCCTGGGCGGTCCAGGGGGTCGTGAGGGGCGGGGTCTTGGCGGGTGCGGCCTGCGCGGGCGAGGGGATGGCCAGCAGGCCGGCCACCAGGATCATGACGGCGGGCAGGGGTCGTCTCATGGGGGCCGTCCTTAGAGGATCAACCAGTCGTGGTCGGGGGTGCCGTTGTCCTGGAACTGCTCCACGTTGGCCGAGTCCAGCGTGGACATGTCGTGTACGGCGAGAACCTTGCCGCTGTGCCTGTTCTGGATCCGGACGGTGCCCGGCCCGCCGGCGACCACGCGCAGCCGCCACTGGTGGTCCGCGGTGCCGTTGTCGTCGAACTGCACCACCTGCGCCGAGTCCGCGGTGGACATGCCGGCGACGCCGAGCACCTTTCCGGAGTGCTGGTTGCGGATCCGGTACCAGCCGTCCCCGTCGGGCAGGAACGCCCAGACGTGGTCGGCGCCACCGGTGTCCGCGTACTGCTGGACCCGCGCGGAGTTCACTGTGGACGTGCCCTCCACCGCGAGCACCTTCCCCGAGTGCCCGTTCAGGATCTTGACCGGGCCGTCGGGTACGAGCCGCCACTCGTGGTCGGCGGTCCCGTTGTCGTCGAACTGCACCACCTGCGCGGAGTCCGCCGTGGACATGCCGGTGACGCCGATCACCTTGCCGCTGTTGGCGTTGCGCAGGCGGAAGTGGCCGTCGCCGCTGTCGACGAGCTGCCACCTCTGATCCGCCGAACCCACATCGGCGAACTGCTGCACGCGGGCCGAGTTCGCCGTGGACATCCCCTCCACGGCGAGCACCTTGCCCGAGTTGGCGCACTGGAGCTTCACGTACCCGCCACCGGCGTCGACGATCCGCCAGAGGTGGTCGGCGGTGCCGCTGTCGGCGAACTGCACCACGTTCGCCGAGTCGCCGTGTGACATGCCGTCGACGCCGAGCACCTTGCCCGAGTGCTTGTTCCAGATCCGGAAGGCGGCACCCGGGCGCTGCCACGCGCGGGTGCCGCCGGTCTGCGGGAAGCTCGTGATCCGCAGCCGGGCCGCGCCCATCGGGATGAGCGTGACCTGCTCGACCGGCGCGGTCGAGGCGACCGGGCCGTCCTGGAGCGGGGCGACCACCCGCTGCTGGTCGGCCTGCCAGGCGGCGATCCGCTGCCCGCTGGTGGTCAACCGCACCGGCGCGTTCGGGACCGTGAACGGGTCGGTGAGGCTGCCGCCGCCGGACGTGACCGTGACCGCGGCGCCCGGCACGAGCCCGTAGTTCCACGGCGAGCCGGCGTGCACGTCGTACTCCGGGAACTGGTCGGTGCCGCCGGTACGGGCCCACTGCTCGGTGATCCGCAGCGAGAAGGCGAGCGCGCCATAGTGGACGGACGCCGCGCCGTGCTGCCGCGGCCAGGTGCGCACGACCGGCCGCATCGGCAGCCGCAGGGTGATGGTGTCGCCGTCGCGCCAGGTGCGGTGGACGGTCACGTAGCGCGGGCCGGGGCCGGCGGCCACGACCGCGCCGTTGATCCGCAGCTCGGGATCGAGGCACCAGCCGGGGATCCGCATCGAGAACGGGAAGCCGACGGCGGACGGCGCGCGGAGCCGGAACGTGACCGTGTCGCCGAACGGGTAGGCGGTGTCCTCCGTGACGGTGACGGAGACCCCGGTGCCCACGCGGGCCGTCACCGTCGACGGGCCGAGCAGCGCCGCGCACAGGCCGCCGTCCGGGGTGGACAGCCACATCTCCTCCACGTAGTACGGCCAGCCCATGCCGTAGTTGTGCGGGCAGCAGCGGTACCGTTCGATCCCGGGCCGGTAGGACTGCATCTCGAACGGGTTGTCGAACTGCCCCTGCGTCTTCGGCACGTTGTCCAGGTCGACGCTGTTGGCGCTGGTGACGTAGTGCACCGCCCGGCCGGACGGGTCGAGCGCGGCGGGCAGCGAGTTGAACGCGAGCTCCTCGGTGCGGTCGCCCCACACCGGGTCGCCGGTGATCCGGGTGAGGATCTCGTGGCTGAGCATGTACTCGACGATCCCGCAGGTCTCGAACCCCTGCCGCGGGTCGACCAGCGCGGGCCGCATGTTCTCGTCGCCGGCGAAGCCGCCGCCGGGAAACTGCCCGTAGTCGCGCTGGATGGCGTCGTAGAGGCCGTAGGTGGCCGCCCGGTCGCCGTCCACACCGGACAGCACCCAGTACTGCGCCGGTTCGCGGAAGCCCTGCGCGACGTTGACGTTGTGCCGGTTGGGCAGCCCGGCGCGCCAGCTGGGCGAGTTGGCGTGGATCTTGCGCACGAGGTCGAGCAGGAACGCGGCGCCGGTGCGGTTGTAGAGCCAGTAGACGACGTCGATCGTGTCGCCCCAGCGCCAGGCGCCCCAGCTGTACCCGAAGACGGCGGTGGGCTGCGCGTCCAGGTACCGGAAGAAGCGGGTCAGGAACGGGTCGACCCGCGGGTCACCGGTGTACTCGGCGTGCGAGCGGAGGGCGGCGAGCATCGGCATGTGCGGCCACAGGTCGGGGTGGCCGGCGGGCGTGGTGCGCAGCGCGTCCGGGCCGAAGAAGCCGTCCGCCGCCTGGGTCGCGATGACCCCGTTCATCCAGCGGCGGGCGGCCGCCAGCACGGTCGGGTCGCCGGTGACGTAGCCGAGGTCGACGTACCCGCGCAACCAGTACGGCACCTCCTCCCAGCCGCCGAGCGCCGGGT
The DNA here is from genome assembly GCF_059359075.1 of Phytohabitans sp. LZ39. Classification (NCBI taxonomy): domain Bacteria; kingdom Bacillati; phylum Actinomycetota; class Actinomycetes; order Micromonosporales; family Micromonosporaceae; genus Phytohabitans; species Phytohabitans sp. LZ39. The sequence continues at coordinate 265,952 of NZ_JCADBM010000007.1, forward strand.
TGGTCCAGCCGGTGCCGTCGTACCGCAGGTAGCGGGACACCTCGGCGAGGCGCCCGTTGAGGCCGTTCACCTGCTTGGCCAACTGAGTGCTCAACCAGCCCCGGGCGCGGACCGCGCCGGGTGGCAGGCGGAGGAACGCGGCCGGGCGCAGCGGGGCCCGGTTGGCGAGGTAGTGGGTGGCGGCGGACGCGGGCGCGCCCGGGACGGCCGCGGCGACGGCGGCGCCGCCCGCGACCGCCAGCAGATGACGTCGACGGATTGACATGTCCAGATCCCTTCGGGGTAGAGCTCCGCCCGTGCGGCGGGCGGAGATCGGGTCAGGACAGGCGCTGGGCACGGTGCAGCAGCCGCTGCACCACGACGACGAGCGCGAGGAAGGCACCGCTTACCACCTGCTGGAACGAGGAGGTGAGGGTGCCGACCTGGTTGATGAGGCTCTGGATGACGCCGAGCAGCAGCACGCCGGCCATCGTGCCGGTGAGCCCGCCGGCGCCGCCGGTCAGCAGGGTGCCGCCGATGACGACGGCGGCGATGACGTCGAGCTCCAGCCCGGCGCCGAGGATGGTGACGCCGGAGGAGAGCCGGGCCGCGTTGAGCGCGCCGGCGAGGCCGGCCAGGAGCCCCGAGACGAGGTACACCGTGGCCTTCACCCGCGCCACGGGCACGCCCATCAGCGCGGCCGCCTCCTCGCTGCCGCCGATCGCGTACACGGTCTGCCCGAAACCGGTGCGCTGCAACAGGATCGCGCCCACCACGAACAGGCCGAGCGTGATGTACACCGGCACGGTCAGGCCGAGGAACGACGCCTGGCCCAGCGAGGCGAACGCGTCGGACTCGACGAGGTAGGTGTTGGCGCCCTCGCCGGACACGGCGAGCATGAGCCCGCGCATGCCGAGCAGCCCGGCGAGCGTGACGATGAACGGCGCCATCCCGGTCCGCGCGATGATCAGCCCTTGGAGCAGGCCGATGGCGCCGCAGACGGCGAGCGGCAGCAGGAGCGCGACGAGCACGCCGTACCGCGAGCCGTAGGCGGCGAGCACGCCGGCGAGCACGAACGACGACCCGACCGACAGGTCGATGCCGCCGCTGATGATCACGAACGTCATGCCGATCGCGATGATGGCGACGAACGAGGAGGAGACCGCGATGTTCGCCGCGTTCCGCGGGGTGGCGAACGAGTCGAACGCGATCCCTCCGATGAGGACGGTCGCGGCGAGCACCATGAGCGCGCCGTGGTGCTGGAGGATCTGGCTGGCCCGCTCGCCCCGGGCCGGCGCGGCCGGAGCCGCCTCGACGGTCGTCGTCACTTCTTCCTCCCCCGAGCGGCGTAGACGGCGGCCAGGATGATGACGGCCTGCACCATCTGGGTCCAGGACTGCGGCAGGTTGTGCTTGATGAGCGTCGCTTGGAGCAGCTGGATGAGCAGCGCGCCCATCACCGTGCCGAGCACCCGCACCCGCCCGCCGGTGAGCGGGGTGCCGCCGACCACCACGGCCGTGATGGCGGACAGCTCCATGAGCAGGCCGAGCGAGGTGGGGTCGCTGGCCTGGAGCCGGGCCGTGGCGAGCACGCCGGCGATCGCCGCGAGCAGTCCACTCAGGACGTACACGGTGACGAGGATGCGCCGTACCGGGAGGCCGGAGAGCTTGGCGGCGGCCCGGTTGCCGCCGACGGCGACGAGCTGGCGGCCGAAGATGGTGCGCTTCACGACGAACGCCACGACGGCGGTGAGCGCCGCCGCGATGATCACCACGAGCGGCAGGCCGAGGACCGAGCGGCTGCCGAGCGTGATGAGCGTGGGGTTGCGAAACTCGGTGAGCTGCGGGACGAGCACGTTGGCCAGGCCGCGGACGCCGACCAGCAACGCCAGCGTGGCGACGATCGGCTGCACCCCGGCGTAGGCGACCAGCGCTCCCCCGCCCGCGCCGACCACCGCCCCGGCCACCAGCGCGGCGACGATCGCGACCGGCGCGCCGTAGCCGAGGTAGAGCACCACCATCGCCGACGACAGCGCCATCACCGAGCCGACCGACAGGTCGATCCCCTCGGTGCCGATGACCAGCGCCATGCCCAGCGCGGTGATGACGATCGGGGCGACCTGGATGAGCTGGGTGCGGAAGTTGGCGACCTCCAGGAAGTGCGGGGTGAACGCCACGTTGAACAGCAGCAGCGCGAGCACCGAGGCGTAGACCCCGTACCGCTGGAGCCAGGCCAGCACGCGGGTGCGGCTCCCGAGCGGCTGCGGGAGGGCCGCCGCCGCCGTCGTCTCAGCCATCGACCCCTCCCCCGTCCGCGATCGCGTTCATGATCGCCTCTTCGGTCACCTCCGCGCCGAGGAGCTCTCCGACGACCACCCCGTCGCGCAGCACCACGACCCGGTCCGAGCCCTCGACCAGCTCCTCCAGGTCGGAGGAGATGAGCAGCACGCCGAGCCCTTCGGCCGCCAGCTCGTCGATCAGCGCCTGCACCTCGGCCTTGGCGCCGACGTCGATGCCCCGGGTCGGCTCGTCGAGCAGCAGCACCTTGGCGCCGGTGGCGAGCGAACGGGCCAGCAGCACCTTCTGCTGGTTGCCGCCGGACAGCTCGGAGACCAGCTGGTGCGGGCTGGTCGCCTTGATGCGCAGCCGCTTCATCAGCGTCGCGACCACCCGGTCGACCCGGGCCTCGGAGACGATCCCGGCCCGGGAGAGGCGGGGCAGCGCGGCGAGCGCGATGTTGTCGCGGACCGACATCGTCGGCACGATCCCCTCGGCCTTGCGGTCTTCGGGCAGCAGGCTGGCGCCGGCCCGGATGGCCGCCGCCGGCGAGCCCTTGCGCACCGGGTGGCCTGCCACGACCACCGCCCCGCCGTCGAACGGCAGCGCGCCGGCGATCGCCTTCGCGGTCTCGCTGCGCCCGGCGCCGAGCAGCCCGCCAAGGCCGACGACCTCGCCGGGGCGTACCCGGACGGAGACGTCGTGGAGCTGATGGCGCCGGGACAGCGCGCGGGCCTCGACCACCGGCTGCCCGTTCTTGGCGGCGTGCTCACCGGAGAACTCGGTCTGGCCACGCAGCCGCACGTCGGTGGTGTCGCGGCCGAGCATGAGCGCGATCAGCTTGACCCGCTCCAGCTCGTCGAGCGGGCCGGAGTGCGCCACCCGCCCGTCCCGCAGCACGGTCACCCGGTCGCAGATCCGGTACAGCTCCTCGAGGCGGTGGCTGACGTACACCACCGCGATGCCGTCGGCGCGCAGCCGGGCGATCACCCCGAAGAGGGTGTCGACCTCGCGCGGTTCGAGGGCGGAGGTGGGCTCGTCCATGATGACCACGCGCGCGTCGACCGAGACCGCGCGGGCCAGCGCCACCATCTGCTGCGCGCCCATGCCGAGCGAGCGCAAACTGCGGCGCACGTCAAGTTTCAGTCCCAGGCTGGTCAGGACCTCGGCGGCGCGCGCGTGGAGACCGGTCACGTCGATGACCCCGAGCCGGCCGCGCGGCTCGCGGCCGAGCAGCAGGTTGTGCGCCACGCTCATCTGCGGGACGAGGTTGACCTCCTGGTAGATGGTGGAGATCCCGGCGCGCTGCGCTTCGAAGGGCGTGCCGAACGACACCGGCCCACCGTGCAGGCGGAGCTCCCCCCGGTCCGGCTGGTGCACTCCGGTCAGGACCTTGATGAGGGTGGACTTGCCGGCGCCGTTCTCGCCGACCAGGGCGTGCACCTCGCCCGCGCCGAGGGCGAAGGAGACGCCGTCCAGGGCGAGGACGCCGGGGAACCCTTTTGAGATTCCCCGGGCCTCGAGTACGGGAGTCGCGCCGTTCATCAGTACGCGTGCCCCAGGCTGTCCTTGGCGTTCGCCGTGGTGTACTCCCGGTCGCTGATGATGGTGGTGGCCGGGATGGCCTCGCCGGCGACGAACTTCTGGGCGGTCTGGAAGGCGAGCGGCCCGAAGCGCGGGTTGGACTCGATCACCGAGTACAGCCAGCCGTCCACGATCCCCTGCACGGCCGCGCGGGTGCCGTCGATCGACACGATCTTGACCTGCCCGGCGGTCTTGCCCGCGCCCTTCAGCGCGGTCACCGCGCCGAGCGCCATCTCGTCGTTCTCCGCGTAGATCCCGCTCGTGGTCGGCCGGGACTGGATCAGCTGCTCGGTGACCTGCTGGCCCTTCTCGCGGGTGAACTCGCCGGTCTGTTCAAAAGTGATCTTGATGTTGGGCGCCTTCTCCGCGATCCGGTCCTTGAAGCCGGCGGTGCGGTCGGTGGTGACGTTGTTGCCCGGCGCGCCGAGCAGGATCGCCACCTCGCCGGTGCCGTCGAGGGCCGCGATCATCTGGTCGGCGGCCCGCTTGCCCTGCTCGTAGAAGTCCGAGCCGATGAACGTGAGGTAGTCCGTGCACGGCTTGGCGTTGATCTTCCGGTCGATGGTGATGATCGGGATCTTCTTCTCCGCCGCCTGCTTGAGCACCGGCTCCCAGCCGTCGGAGTTGAGCGGGGCGATGACCAGCAGCTTCGCGCCCTGCGCGATGAGCTGCTGCACGTCCGAGATCTGCTTGGAGAACTGGGACTGCGCGTTGGTGACCCGCAGGTTGGCCACGCCCAGCGCCTTCGCCTCATCCTTGATCGACTGGGTCTCGGCGATCCGGAACGGGTTGGCCTCCTTCTCCGACTGGGAGAAGCCGACCGTCGCCGTCTTCACGTCGAACGCCTGGCCGCCGAAGGCCTGGAGCGTGCAGGTGGGGCCGTCGGCCGCGGCGCTCTGCGCCACCTGCTGGCCCTCGCTGCCCACCGGAGCCGGTGTATCGGAGGTGTCCTCGCCCCTGGCACACGCGCCGGTCGCGAGGAGGGCGGCCATCGCGAGCGCCGCCCATCCACGTGTTCTGGCCATGGTGATCCTTTCGTGGTGGGGGGCCGACGCGCGCCATCGGTTGGACTCAATCAAGCACCCGGCGCCGAACAAAGTCAATACCAACCGATCAGATTCGGTCGCGAATCCGATCGGAACCGATCGCGGGCGTGGTGTGACCGGTCGCCTCACGGACCTGAGTACGATCAGAACCGAAGTCATCCGATCACAAGGGGTGGAGCGTGGCGGCGGACGACTCCCGGGGACCGGTGGAGACGCGGCGGGCGATGTTCGCCGCCGAGCGGCGCCAGCGCATCCTCGAGGTGATGCGGGCCAACGGCGCCGCCTCCCTGCGCGACCTCGCCGAGGCGGTGCAGTCCTCGGAGGTCACGGTCCGGCGCGACCTGCGCGTGCTGGAGGCGGATGGGCTGCTCAACCGGCACCACGGCGGCGCGACACTGCCCGGCGCCCTCTCCCGCGAGCCCACGTACGCGCAGAAGGCGCACGTCGCCTCCGCCGAGAAGGCCGCGATCGGCGAGCTCGCCGCGTCGCTGGTGGAGGACGGCGACGCGATCGTGATCGGCGCCGGCACCACCACCCAGGTCTTCGCCCAGCACCTGGCCCGGCACACCGAGCTCGCCGTGGTCACCAACTCGCTGCTGGTCGCCCAGGCGCTGGCCGCCGCGCCGCGGATCGAGGTGGTGCTCACCGGCGGCACGCTGCGCGGCTCGATCCTCGCGCTGGTCGGCAGCGCGGCCGAGCGCTCGGTGGCCGGGCTGCGGGTGCGGCGGGCGTTCATCTCCGGCAACGGGCTCACCCCCGAGCGCGGCGTCTCCACCCCGAACATGCAGGTCGCCAGCATCGACCGGGCCCTGGCGGCGGCCGCCGAGGAGATCGTCGTCCTCGCCGACCACACCAAGATCGGCGTCGACACGATGGTCCAGACGGTACCCACCGACGAGATCGACCACCTGGTCACCGACGACGACGCACCCCGCGACGTGCTCGACGAGCTGGCCAACCGCGCGGTCCGCCTGCACGTCGCCCGCTTGTAAAGGGCTCTTTACGATTCCGCTCGCATAGGGAATCATTCGGTCAGTCTTCTGCGAGGGTGCCGCCGCCCGCAGACCCCACCAAGCGAAGGGAGCGCAGCGACCGGAGCGACCGGGGTCTACAGGGCGGCATCCAAGGCACCCGAGCCGCCCTCGCGGAGCGAGGGCCGGTGTCATAGAGGGGGCACCCGTGGTGGACGCGATACTCGACATGGCGGGTGTGGTCCGGGACTTCCCCGGCACCCGCGCGCTCGACCACGTCTCGTTCACCCTCGGCCGCGGCGAGGTGCACGCGGTCGTCGGTGAGAACGGCGCCGGCAAGTCCACATTGGTCAAAGTGCTCGCCGGCGTCCACCAGCCCGACGCCGGGATCCTGCGCGTGGCGGGCGAACGGATCCGCTTCGCCTCGCCGCGCGACGCCGAGCGGGCGGGGATCAGCGCCCTACACCAGGACGCCAACCTGGTGCCGCAGATGAGCGTCGCCCGCAACCTCTTCCTCGGCCGCGAGCCGCGCCGCCGCGCCGGCCTCATCAACGTCGGCCGGATGCACGCGCTCGCCGCCGACATCGTCGCCGGGCTCGGACTGCGGGTGGACGTGCGCCGGCCGCTCGGCGCGTACGAACCAGGCGTCCGGCAGATGGTGGCCGTCGGCCGGGCGCTTTCCGCCGGTACCCCCGTGGTCGTCCTGGATGAACCGACGGCGGGCCTGGAGGCCGCGGAGGCCGGCCGGCTCTTCGCGGCGATCGCGGCTCTTCGGGCCGAAGGCCGCTCGGTGGTCTACGTGACCCACAAGCTGTCCGAAGTGGAGGCCGTCTGCGACCGGGTAACCGTGCTGCGCGACGGGCGGATCGTCCACACCGGACCGGTCGCCGGCCTCGACCGGCTGCGGCTGGTGTCGCTGATGCTGGGCCGCCGCGTCACCCCCGGGCCGACCGCGGTGCTCGGCGCGGCCGCGGACGAGCCGGCCGACGAGCCGATCCTCCAGGCGACCGGGCTCACCCGCCGGCACGTGCTCACCGACGTCTCCATCAACCTGCGCCCCGGCGAGGTGGTCGGGCTCAGCGGGCTGCTCGGCGCGGGCCGCACCGAGACCGCGCGGGCGATCGCCGGCGCGCTGCCGCTCGACTCGGGGCAGGTGACGGTCTCCGGAGCCCATCTACGCAGGCGTTCGATCGCCGGCGCGATCCGGGCCGGCGTGGGACTGCTGCCCGACAACCGCAAGGCCGAGGGCATCGTCGGCACGCTGTCGGTCCGCGACAACATCGCGCTCGCCGCCCTGCCCCGCCTGGCCCGCGCCGGCATCGTGTCCGAGGCGCGGCTCGACAAGGTGGTCGGCGCGCTGATGAGCCGCCTGCGCATCAAGGCGACCAGCCCGCACCAGCCGGCGTCCGAGCTGTCCGGCGGCACCCAGCAGAAGGTGCTGCTGGCCCGGTGGCTGGCCACCCATCCCCGGGTGCTCATGCTGGACGAGCCCACCCGCGGTATCGACGTGGGCAGCAAGGCCGAGGTGCAGTCGCTCATCGACGACCTGGCGGTCGACGGCCTGGCGGTCATGCTGATCTCGTCCGACCTCGACGAGATCGTGAGCACCTGCGACCGCGTGGTGGTGCTCCGCGACGGCGCGATCGTCAGCCAGCTCACCGGCACCGACATCACCGAGAAGAACATCATGTCCCTGCTCGCCGGCTGAGCGCCGACCGTCTCGACCTCCGCGCGCGTAGGCTGAGGTTCCCCACCGGACGGGAGCACCACCTCATGCCCTACCTCAGCGACGTCAACCTGCGCGCGATCCTGGTCGTGCTCGTCGCCCGGTCGGGCGGATCGGTCGAGATCAGCAACGAGGAGCTCTACGACGCGATGATGCCCGACAGCGGCGAGAGCGAGCGCTTCGTGGTCACGGAGACCACCGGAGGGGTCCGGGTCTCGATCCACGGGTCCCGGCAGGGGCAGGCCCGGTCCAACTGACGCCTCCGCGCGGCGGGCGCGGGTAGGGGTAGCGACCACCAACCGGCGGCTGTCCGACGTGGCCGAGGCCGTGGTCGACGGTAGCGAGCAGATCCCGCCGGCGCCATAGGGGGTTGACCGCGACCAAACGCGAGGGTGGTCTCCCGCCGCCGCCTCGGCATTGAGCAATGTGGACAGACCTGGCCCCGCGCTGCCCGGGAAAGGCCGTGACCAGCGGGCGACGATCTGGGCGCGAGGCGGGCCGGAGTCGAGGCCTAGCGGGATCGTCCGCCGGATCGGCGGGTCGCGCCGACCCGGCTGCCGGCGGAGAAGGCGGCCGCGCCGGACACCGGTGGCGCCGCGTTTCGGCCACCGCTCGAACGGCTCTGGCGGCGGGGTTTGGCCGCGGCGGGTGCGGCCTGCCGCCGGGCACCGCCGCCGCGGGCCGGCCGGGCCTCCTCGACGCGCGCCACCCGCGGCGGATCGACGAGGGTACGGGGGCCGGGGGCGATCTGGTCGAGGAGCGGATGTCCGGGCCGCAGCCGCGTCGTCGTCGGGGCGATGCCGGCCTGGCGCGCGAGCTGGCGGACGCCGTCGACCTGGTCGTCGGTCATCAGCGTCACGACCGTGCCGGTCGCGCCGGCGCGCGCGGTGCGGCCGGAGCGGTGCAGGTACGCCTTGTACTCGGCGGGCGGGTCGGCGTGCACGACCAGCGCGACGTCGTCGACGTGGATACCCCGCGCGGCGATGTCGGTCGCCACGAGCGTGGTCGCGCTGCCCGCGGCGAACGCGGTCAGGTTGCGGCTGCGCGCGGCCTGGGCCAGGTTGCCGTGCAGCTCGATGGCCGGCACGCCGGCTTCGACGAGCTGGCGGGTCAGCGCCTTGGCCCGCCGCTTGGTGCGGGCGAACACCAGCGTGCGGCCCGGAGCGGCGGCCAGGTCGACCAGCACGGCCAGCCGGTCGTGGTGGGCGATGTGCAGCATGTGGTGCGGCACGGCCGCCGGGGATGGCGCGGCGTCGACGCTGTGTGTCACCGGGTCGGTCAGGTATCGCCGGACAAGGACGTCGACGCCGGCGTCGAGCGTCGCCGAGAAGAGCAGCCGCTGGCCACGCCTCGGGGTCGCGTCGAGCAGCCGCCGCACGGCCGGCAGGAAGCCGAGGTCGGCCATGTGGTCGGCCTCGTCGAGCACGGTGATCTCGACCGCGTCCAGGCTGGCGTGCCCGCTCTCGACGTGGTCTTCGAGCCGGCCCGGACAGGCGATGAGCACGTCGACGCCCGACCGCAGCGCGGCGATCTGGCGGCCGGGGGCCACCCCGCCGAACACCGTCAGGGTGCGCAGGGACATGGCGGCCGCCAGCGGCGCGATCGACGCCTCGATCTGGGCGGCGAGCTCGCGGGTGGGCGCGAGGACCAGGGCCCGCGGCCGGCCTGGACGGCGCGGCGCGGAGGCCGCCGCCAGCCGGGCGAGCAGCGGCAGCGCGAACGCGTAGGTCTTGCCGGAGCCGGTGCGGCCGCGGCCGAGGACGTCGCGCCCGGCGAGGGCGTCGGGCAGCGTCGCCGACTGGATCGGGAACGGCGCGGTGACGCCACCCGCCGCAAGCGCCTCGACGAGGCGGGCGGGCACGCCGAGCTGGGCGAACGTGGTGGAGGGTGCGGTGGAACGAGGGCGGCGGACCGCCATATGGTCTCCGAACGTTGGGAAGTGAACGGCCCGGCGTGGGGCCCTGGTGGCCGCTTCGGCCCCAAGACTATCCGACCGGCTCGGGGGCCGGGCGGCCCACGCGCTCGAGGTGGCCCAGCGCCTGGGCGTAGGAGTCGAAGAGGCCGGTCTCCAGGTACGGCAGGCCGTACTCGCGGCAGTGGGCGCGCACCAGCGGCTGGGCGTGCTTCAGGGCCGGCCGGGGCATGTGGGGAAACAGGTGGTGCTCGATCTGGTAGTTGAGCCCGCCGAGCAGGAAGTCGAGCACGCGGCCGCCGCGCACGTTGCGCGAGGTGAGCACCTGGCGGCGCAGGAAGTCGCTGTCGTCGTCGCGGGCCAGGATGGGCATGCCCTTGTGGTTGGGCGCGAAGACCGACCCGAGGTAGAGGCCGAGCAGGCCTTGGTGCACCACGAAGAAGGCCAGCGCCTGCCACGGCGACAGCACCAGCAGCAGCGCGGCCAGGTAACCCACGACGTGCACGGCGAACAGCACCGCCTCGGGGACGCGGGCGCGGTAACCGGGGCGTACCAGCGCCTTGAGACCGGTCACCCGCAGGTCGATCGCGAGCAGCAGGAGCATCGGGAAGAACAGCCAGCCCTGGTGGCGCACGACCAGCCGGCCGAACCACGTCTTCCGGGCCGCCACCTGCCCGTCCGTGTACGCCAGGTTGTCCCCGTTGATGTCCGGATCGAGCCCCTCCTGGTTGGGGTGGGCGTGGTGGCGGTGGTGCTTGTCCACCCACCAGCCGAACACCAGCCCGATCGCGAGGTTGCCCGCCACCAGCCCGACGAGCTGGTTGGCCCGGCGGGTGCGGAAGATCTGCCGGTGCCCGGCGTCGTGCGCGAGGAACCCGGTCTGCGCGAACACGGCGGCCAGGAACGCCGCGGTGAGCAGCTGCCACCACGAGTCGGCGAGCAGCGCGAAGGCCACCCAACCGGCGAGCATGGCGCCGAGGGTCGCGGCGATCTTGGCGCCGTAGTAGCCGGGCCGCCGGTCGAGCAGGCCGGCTTCGCGTACGCGGGACAGCAAGTCGGCGTAGTCGCTGCCGCGCTTTCGTGTACGCGGTCGGGGCAGGGTGACGGTGGACTCGAACGTGCTCACGGGTCTCCTCGTGGCAAGCGGCACTGGGTACGCCGCCGAGGTCCGGAGCAGACGTTCCGTTCAGGCTACCCGCCCCACCCGCTACCCGCCCGGCGCCGCGGTCAGGCGGGCTGAGCGGCGAGCTGGGGGTACAGCGCGGCCACCTCGGCCGCCAGGCCCCGCTTCACGTCCCGGGTGACCTCGTCGGCCAGCACCTCGTGCGCACCCGACTCGACGCCGTCGAGGGCCTGCCGCACCACCTCCCGCGGGTCGCTCTTGGGCGCCTGGACCGCGGCGGCCATGTCGGTGTCCACGTAGCCGACGTGCAGGCCGGTCACGCCGACGCCGCTGGGTGCCAGGTCCAGGCGGAGCGAGTTGGTCATGGACCACAGCGCCGCCTTCGTCGCGCTGTACGAGCCGTTGAGCGCGATCCACGACAGCACGGAGTGGACGTTGAGCACGTGACCGCCGTTGGCGACCAGGGCGGGGGCGAACGCGCGGGTGACCAGCAGCGGGCCGTAGAAGTTGACCTCGAACTCGCGGCGCACGTCATCGACGGGTGAGGTCAGGAAGTTGGCGGCGACAAGCGCGCCGGCGTTGTTGACCAGCAGCGTCACGTCGCCGGCCGTCGCGGCGGCCGCGGCCACCGAGTCCGGATCGGTGACGTCCAGCGCCAGCGGCACCGCGCCGGCCGTGGTGACCGCGCGCGGGTCACGGGCGGCCGCGTACACCCTGGCGGCGCCGCGGGCGAGGGCCTCCTCCACGAACGCCCTGCCGAGCCCGCGGTTGCCACCGGTGACCAGTACGACCGAGTTCTCGATCTTCATTCTCTGCTCCCTCGAATGCGGTAAACCGATCGGTTTCCAGGCCACCGTAAACCGATCGGTTTTCGAGCGCAAGGGATCGCGTTAAGCTGCTGGCGTGACCGTTCCCACCACCCGCGAGCGCCTGCTCCGCACCGCCGCCGACCTCTTCTACCGGGAAGGCGTCGCCCCCGTCGGCGTGGAGCGGCTGTGCCAGACGGCGGGCGTGTCGAAGCGCTCGATGTACCAGCTCTTCGACACCAAGGACGACCTCGTCGCGGAGACCCTGCGCACGCACGGCCCGGCCATCGTCGCCGACTACTTCCCCGCCGCGGACGCCGGACTGAGCCCGCGGGAGCGGATCCGGTACGTGTTCCAGCGCCTCGACGAGCAGAGCGGCACGCCCGGCTTCCACGGCTGCCCGTTCGTCAACACGGCGGTCGAGACCCGCGACCCCGACCACCCGGCGACGGTGGTCGCCCGCGGCTTCAAGGAGCAGCTGGCCGCCTACTTCGCGACCCACGCGGCCGCCCTGGGCGTCGCCGACCCGGAGGCGCTGGCGGTCCAGCTCACGATGGTCTTCGACGGCGCCTCGGTACGCGCGGTGATGCGCGGCACGGGCCTCGACGGCGCCGCGACCCGCACCGCGGACGCCCTGCTGGCCGCCGCCGGCGCCCCCTGACCGGTGCGACTCCGCGTCCTCGCCACCGTCGCCGACCGCGTGCCCGAGCCACCGGACCGGGCCTGCGTACGCGTCGGCGTGGACGGCCCCGACGGCTCGGGAAAGACCGTGTTCGCCGACGACCTGGCCGCCCTGCTCCGCGAACGCGGCCGGCCGGTCGTCCGCATCTCGCTCGACGACTTCCACAACGTACGCGCCGTACGCTACCGCCGGGGCCGCGACTCCCCGGAGGGCTTCTGGCGCGACTCCTACGACTACGCCCGGTTCCGCGCCGACGTCCTCGACCCGTTCGGACCGGGCGGCTCGCGCCGCTACCGCGCCGCCGCGCACGACCTCGCCACCGACGCGGTCCTGACCCCCGAGCCGCGACTCGCCCCCGAGGGCGCGGTGCTCGTCGTCGACGGCCTGTTTCTGCACCGCGACGAACTGGCGAACGTCTGGGACCTGTCCGTCTTCCTCGACGTGCCGTTCGCCGTGACCGTCCGGCGGATGGCGCTCCGCGACGGCACCAACCCCGACCCCGACCACGCCGACGTGCGCCGGTACGTGGAGGCCCAGCGCATCTACTTCGCCGCTTGCACCCCACAGCGACGGGCCACGGTCCTGCTCGACAACACCGACTTCCACCAACCCCGGATCCTGCACCGACGCGCGGCCGAACCGGACCGGCCGACGTAACGCGGCCGCATCGCACCCGCGCCGGCGAGCCTCACCCGTCCACCGCCGGTGCCCGCGGAGCGTTCCGTCGACCGCGGACGCGGACGAATAGGCCTCGAAGCAAAGCCACGACGGGCGGCGCCCCTGACCGGCGCGCGACTACAGGGACTTGGCGATCACCAGGCGCTGGATCTGGTTGGTGCCCTCCACGATCTGGAGCACCTTGGCCTCGCGCATGTAGCGCTCCACCGGATGGTCCGACACGTACCCGTAACCGCCGAGCACCTGGACCGCGTCGGTCGTCACGCGCATGGCCATGTCCGTCGCGAAGAGTTTGGCCTTCGCGGCCTCGGACGAGTACGGGCGGCCGGCGTCCTTGAGCCTCGCCGCCGCCAGCACCAGGGCGCGCGCCGCCGCTATGCCCGTCGCGGCGTCCGCGAGCATGAAGCGGATGCCCTGGAAGTCCAGGATGGAGGTGCCGAACTGCGCTCGCTCGCGGGCGTATCCCACCGCGTAGTCGAGGGCCGCCTGGGCCAGGCCGACCGCGCAGGCGGCGATGCCCAGCCGGCCCGAGTCGAGGGCCTCCATCGCGATCCGGAAGCCGGTACCTAGGGAACCGACCAGGCGGTCGGCGGGGACGCGGGCGTCGTCGAAGGCGATCTGGGCGACCGGCGACGAGCGCAGGCCCATGGTCTTTTCCGGGGCCTGCGGGACGATGCCGGGGGTGGCCGCGTCGGCCAGCAGGCAGGAGATGCCGTGCGGGCCGGGGCCGCCGGTACGGCAGAAGATGTTGTAGAAGTCGGCCTTGCCGGCGTGGGTGATCCAGGCCTTGGTGCCGGTGACCACGTAGGCCTCGCCGTCGAGGACGGCCTTGGTCGCCAGCGCGGCCGCGTCGGAGCCGCCCTGTGGCTCGCTCAGGCAGTAGGCGCCGAGCAGCTCGCCGCCGAGCATGTCGGGCAGGAGCTTGCGCAGCTGCTCGCCGCCGTGCGCGTACACCGGATAGCAGGACAGCGTGTGGACGCTGACGGCCTCCGCGACGGCCAGCCAGCGACTGGCGAGGAGCTCGACCACCTGGAGGTAGACCTCGTAGGGCTGGCCGGATCCGCCGGCGTCCTCGGGGTAGGGCAGGCCGAGCAGGCCGGCGCGCCCGATCGTGCGGATCACCTCGCGCGGGAAGACGCCGCGCGCCTCGAAGTCGTCCACGCGCGGGGCCAGCTCCCCGTCGGCCAGCTCGCGGGTGAGTTCCAGCAGGTCGTACGCCTCGGGGGTGGGCAGGAGCCGATCCATGCCCCTAAGCTTAACGGTCGTTAGGGTTACAGCTCCACCAACGACGTGGAAAGCGTGTTGAGGCGCTCGACGCCCCCGGCCGTGCAGACGACGATGTCCTCGATCCGGGCGCCGTGGCGTCCGGCCAGGTAGATGCCGGGCTCGACGGAGAAGGCCATCCCGGGCTCCAGCGGCAGGTCGTTGCCGGCCACGATGTAGGGCTCCTCGTGCCCGTCGAGGCCGATGCCGTGGCCGGTGCGGTGCAGGAACGCCTCGCCGTAGCCCGCGTCGGCGATCATCGATCGGGCGGCGGCGTCGACCGACGAGGCCGGCACCCCCGGGCGGACCGCGGCCACCGACGCGCGCTGCGCCGCGAACAGCACCTCGTAGTAGTCCGAAAACTCGCGCGGCGCGGCGCCCACCGCGTAGGTGCGGGTCGAGTCGGAGCAGTAGCCGGACGGCATGGTGCCGCCGATGTCCACGACCACCGGGTCGCCCGGCTGGATGACCCGGTCGGAGGTGGCGTGGTGCGGGCTGGCGCCGTTGGGACCGGACGCGACGATCACGAAGTCGACCGTGTCGTGGCCGGCGTCGCGGATCGCGCCGGCGATGTCGGCGCCGACCTCGGCCTCGGTGCGGCCGGCGCGCAGCCACTCGCCCATCCGCGCGTGCACCGCGTCGATGGCCGCGCCGGCCTCGCGCAGCGCCGCCACCTCCGCCGGCGACTTGCGCATCCGCATGGGCGCGAGCACCTCGCCGGCCAGCCGCTGCCGCGCCTCCGGCAGCGCGTCGCGCAGGGCCAGGACCTGCGTGGCCCACATCCGGTCGGCCAGGCCGACCGCACGCACGGGTCCGCCGAGCGCCTTCCGCACCAGGGGGTACGGGTCGGTGCCGTCCTCGTGGTCGACGACGCGCACCCCGGTGCCGGGCGCCGGGGAGGCCTCGGCCGCCGGGCGCTCCAGGCGCGGCACGATCAGCGTCGCTTCCCCTTGCGCGGGCAGGACCAGGCAGGTCAGGCGCTCGAGCGCGTGGGCGTGGTAGCCGGTCAGGTAGCGCAGGTCGGAGCCGGGCGTGAGCAGGAGCGCGTCGAGGCCAGCGGCATTGACGGCCTTCTGTGCGTCGGCGAGGCGTCGCGGTGGGTAGAGCACGGGCCGAGCGTAATGTACGCTCGCCTCTACGCATCACGTGAGCGCGGCCGGGCGGCGTCGCTCACACCGGTCTCGCACCGGTTACGCCCGGTCCCCCACGTAGGAGTTACGCGATGCGCAAACCCCTAGCCGCGGGCGTGGTCGCTGTCCTCGCGGCCGCGCTGCTGGCCTCCCCCGCCAGCGCCGCCCAAACCATCGGTTATCCGAGCTTCGGCAACAGCGGGTCGATCCCGCAGCCGCCGGTCGGCTACAACACCGGCAACACCATGCAGGCCATCTACGACGCGGAGAGCGGCGGCACCGACTTCTGGGTCGACCGCCTGCTGTCCCGGTCGGGCAGCGACCCGTCCGACGCCGACGGCGGCATCCTGATGACCCGCGGCCGTGGTGCCTTCATGAAGATCCACACGCCCGGCACCATCGGTTTCGCCGGGCGGCTCGCCTACTTCGAGAGCATCAGCGACCAGGCCGCGTACACGGTCGCGGTCACCCCCGGCACGTTCACCGAGCAGGTCGCGCAGCGGTGGCAGGCACCCAGCCACTGGCGAAGCGTGCACACCTCCGGCTCGGTCCGGATCAACCAGACCAAGTTCATCACCGACAACAACGTGCTGGTGACCAACCTGTCGATCACCAACACCGGCTCGGCGTCGACGACGCTCCAGCTGCGGGCCACCTCGCCGTACGCGACGACCGCCAGTGGCACCGAGCTGACCGGCAGCCGCGCCTCGTACAACAGCCTGACCACGCTCTTCCCGCGGCTGAGCGGCGACAGCGGGTTCGCCGTCAACAGCGGCGGCCTCAACCGCTCGGTCACGGTCGGCGCCGGCCAAACCGTCGAGGCGAAGGTGCAGCTGGGCCTGGTGGTCAACGAGATCCCGGCGTCGCTGTCCGAGTACAACACCTACCGCGGCTTCAACAACGCCACCGCCTTCGCCACCCACGTGCGCGCGTACAACAAGTGGTGGGCGGACAACGTGCCGTACATCGACGTCCCCGAGGCGGCGATCAAGAAGAACATCTTCTACCGCTGGTGGTTGATGCGCTACAACAACTTCGACGGCGACATCCCCGGCCAGACCTTCCAGTTCCCGTCGTCGGTCGAGGGCGCGCTGGGCTACAACAACGCGATCGTGCTGACCCAGCCGATGCACATCGACGACCTGAAGTACCTGCGCAACCCGGCCTACGCCTACGGCGACTGGCTCAACGTCGGCACGGTGTCGCGCAACGGCCGCTACATGGACAACCCCGGCGACCCGGCGAACTGGAGCAACTCCTACACCCAGTACATCTCCGAGGCCGGGTGGCGGGCGTACCAGATCCACGGTGGACAGCCGGCCATGCTCGCCAACTTCGCCCGGTACGCCGAGCAGGACGTGAAGGGCCAGCTGTCCTTCTACGACCACGACAACGACGGCGTGATCGAGTACGACTGGGGCGCGCTCACCGGCAACGACGCCGACGCGGTGTCGTTCCACTGGCGCTCGGGCTGGCTCGACCGGGCCGAGGGCGCGTACGTGTACAGCAACGCGCTCGCCGCGGTGCAGGCGTACCAGGCGCTGGGCAACACGGCCAAGGCGAACGAGATGCAGACGATCGCCGACCGGGTGCGCAACGGCATCATCAACCAGCTCTGGAACCCGTCCCGGCAGATGCTGGAGCACCGCCACGTGTCGAGCAACGAGTTCGTGCCGTGGAAGGAGATCAACAACTTCTACCCGTTCGCGGTCGGCCTGATGCCCAACACCGACCAGTACAAGCAGGCGCTGCGCCTGTTCGACGACCCGGCCGAGTACCCGATCTTCCCGTTCTACACCGCGAACCAGCGGGACAAGGCGGCGTCCGGCACGGGCAGCAACAACTTCTCCACGATCAACTCGACCGTCCAGTTCAGACTGCTCTCGCAGGTGCTGCGCAACTACCCCAACCAGTGGATCAACACCGAGTGGTACAAGAAGCTGCTCTACTGGAACGCCTGGGCGCAGTACGTCGGCGGCAACACCGCGTGGCCGGACGCCAACGAGTTCTGGGCCAACTGGAACGGCAGCTCGATCACGTACCGGTCGTGGATCCACCACAACATCCTCGGCAGCAGCAACTGGACCGTGATCGAGGACGTCGCCGGCCTGCGGCCGCGCAACGACGCGCAGGTCGAGCTCTGGCCGATCAACATCGGCTGGTCGCACTTCGCGGTCAACAACCTGCGGTACCGCGACACCGACCTGTCGATCGTGTGGGACGACCCGGCCGACGGCGTGACCCGGTACGCGGGCGTGCCGCAGGGCTACTCGGTGTTCGTCAACGGGCAGCGGGCGTTCACGGTGGACCGGCTGACCCGCGTGGTCTACAACCCGGCGACCGGCGCGGTGTCGCTGCCGGCCGGCGGTGCGGTCAGCTTCAACACCACCTCGTCGGTGAAGGCGCCGGGTGCGGTCAACCAGAACTCGCCCCGCATGGTGGACATGTTCGCCAAGGCCGGCGTCGACCTCACCTCGACGCTGCCCAACCTGGCGCAGGGCGCGTCGACGTCCGCGTCGTTCACCGCCTCGGGCACCTCGACCGGCGCGGCGGTGGACGGCTTCACGATCAACGACCCGATCTGGGGCGCGGCGGGCTCGCCGAACGCCCAGGACTGGTACGAGATCAACTTCGGCCAGTCGCGGGCGGTGGACGAGCTACGGATCCACTTCCGGGACAGCCGGCCGCAGAACGCCACCTACCGGGCGCCGTCGTCGTACAACGTGCAGTACCTCGACGGCAGCACCTGGACCAACGTCGCGGCACAGGTCAAGACACCGGCGACACCGCAGGGCAACTACAACAACGTGCGGTTCACGCCGGTCAACACCCAGCGGATCCGGATCCAGATGACCAACGCGTCCGGGTCGAAGGTGGGCCTGACCGAGGTGAAGGCGTACAACCGGGGCGGCACCAACCCCGACCCCGGGCCCGGGCCGACCGGCAACGTCGCGCCGTCGGCGACCCCGACCGCGTCGTACACCTCGTCCTGGGAGTCGGTGGCGGCGCTCAACGACAACGTCGACCCGCCGTCGTCCAACGACACGGTCAACCCGCGCTGGGGCACCTGGCCCAACGAGGGTGAACAGTGGGCGCAGCTGACCTGGTCGTCGGCCGTCTCCCTCAACCGCGCCGAGGTCTACTTCTTCGACGACGGCCAGGGCATCGACCTGCCCGCGTCGTGGAAGCTCCAGTACTGGAACGGGAGCGCCTTCGTGGACGTGCCCGGCGGCAGCGGCTATCCGGTCGCGGCCAACCAGTACAACAACGTCACCTTCAACACGATCAGCACGACCCAGCTGCGGGTGGTGCTCCAGAGCGCCGCCGACTCGGTGGGCCTGCTCGAAGTGAAGGCGTACACCCCGGCGTAACCCGCCCGAAGTGCCGGCGGCGGCGCGGCCGTGCCGCCGCCGCCGGCATAGGGTGAGAATCATGGACTACGTACGACTCGGCTCGACCGGCCTCAAGGTCTCGCGGATCTGTCTCGGCATGATGAGCTACAGCTCGAAGCCGTGGCGGGAGTGGACGCTCGACTACGACGCGGCCGAGCCGATCGTGCGCCGCGCGGTCGACCTCGGCGTGACCTTCTTCGACACCGCCGACATGTACTCGGTGGGTGGCAGCGAGGAGGTGACCGGCAAGCTGCTCGGCGCCTACTTCGCCCGGCGCGACGACTACGTGCTGGCCACGAAGGTGTACAACCCGATGGGTGACGGCCCCAACGACCGCGGCCTGTCCCGCAAGCACATCATGGCCTCGATCGACGACTCGCTGCGCCGGCTCGGCACCGACCACGTCGACCTGTACCAGATCCACCGGTGGGACTACGACACCCCGATCGAGGAGACGATGTCGGCGCTGCACGACGTCGTCAAGGCCGGCAAGGCCCGCTACATCGGCGCGTCGAGCATGTGGGCCTGGCAGTTCGCCAAGGCCCAGGAGGTGGCGCGGGCCAACGGCTGGACGCCGTTCGTGGCGATGCAAAACCACTACAACCTGATGTACCGCGAGGAGGAGCGGGAAATGCTGCCGCTCTGCCTCGACGAGGGCGTCGGCGTCATCCCGTGGAGCCCGCTCGCCCGCGGCCTGCTCGCCCGCGGCCGCGGCACCGGCACCACCCGGTCCGGCAGCGACCAGTACGTCCGCGAGCTCTACGCGGCGTCCGCCGCCTCCGACGACAAGGTCGTCGACGCGGTCACCGCCGTCGCGTCCGCCCGCGGCATCCCCAACGCCCAGGTGGCGCTCGCCTGGCTGCTGCGCCAGCCCGCCGTGACCGCACCGATCGTCGGCGCCACCAAGCTCCCGCACATCGAGGACGCGGTAGCCGCGGCCGCCGTCGAGCTCACCGACGACGAGGCGGCCTCACTCGAGGCCCCGTACGTACCACACGCCGTCTCCGGCCACGAGTAGAGAGCTTCCGGTCCGGGTCGCCCCTCCGTGGTTTCGAAAACCTTGGTGCGACAAGGAGATGGGGCTACCTCCGAGGCAGAATTTTCCCAGGTCCGCGTCAGCGGTAGACCGTATGCTCCCGCGGGCACCGCTCCCGGCCGGCGGCTCGCCAGGGCGAGCCGAAATCCCCGGCCGTCCACTGCCAGCTCCGCGGGGCAAGCCCCTACCGACGGCATCCTGACGCAGCGTCACCAGCGTCGGGGGGTCGGGCTTTGAGATCTAGGAGACTTAGGGTTGATATGGCGCCCTAACTCTCCAAGATCTGGCATCGGACGCCGTTCACATCGCTGTGGCGGTTACTCGCGGTGACGGTGCCCCTGTCCGGTCTGGGGCCCGTCGACTCGGCACGCGGCATTGTGGACAAACGAACCGTGCGCGGCACGACCTCGGGGTGAGAGTGACCAGCGGCGGCCGGCGTCTGCGTCGATCGAGGGAAGGGCTTGTGTCGCGGACCTGGCAGCGTAGGTCGGGGATTTCGGCGAGCGCCAGCTCGCCGCCGACCGGAGCGGTGCCCGCGGGAGCATACGGTCCGCAGCCGACGCGGACCGGGGAAAATCAGGGTGGAAATCGCCCACGACGCGTGGGACTCGCCATCCGGTCGACGGTGACCACGACTGGCGGTGGCACGGGGTCAGATGACCCGTTCGTTGCCGCCGTCGATGGGGATCTGGGCGCCGGTGGTGGCGCCGAAGGCGTCGGAGCACATCACCGCCACCAGGTCGGCGACCCGGGCGCTGGTGATCTCCGTGTGCAGCAGGTTGCGCCGCTTGTACTCCTCGACGGTCATGGCGTAGTGGCGGGCCCGCTGCTGGAGGATCTCGTCGGTCCAGAGGCCGGTGTCGAAGACGGCGTCGGGATGGACGACGTTGACGCGGATGCCGTCGCCCGCCCACTCGAGCGCGGCCACCCGGGCCAGTTGGACCGCGGCGGCCTTGGAGGCCGAGTACGGTGCCGCACCCGGGCCCGGTGCCGGCGCGTTCTTGGAGGCGACGACGACCGCCCGGCCGCCGCGGGGGGCAAGCGCCAGGAAGGGGTGGAGGCGGGAGAACAGGTAGGCGATGGAGTCGACGTTGACCGACATGGTGCGGCGCCACGTGGACATGTCCAGCTCGGCCAGCCTGCGGCTCCGCGGGAAGACGCCGGCCGCGGCCACGACCATGTCGATCCCACCGAACCGGTCGACGGCGCGGCGGACGGCGGAGTCGATCGCCTCCGGGTCGGTGACGTCGGCGTGGGCGCCCAGGAAGTCGTCCTCGTCCAGCTCGGCTATCCCCGGGTCGACATCCACGCCGACGACCGCGGCGCCGCGCGCCCGGAGGGCGTCGGCGCAGGCCCGCCCGATGCCGGAGGCCGCTCCGGTCACGAGGGCCACCTCGCCGGCGAAGTCGGGCACCGCGCGTCCGCGCCGCAGCTTCGCTTGCTCCAGCTCCCAGTACTCGACGTCGAAGATGTCCGCCGCGGGTAGCGCGCGGTAGGTGCCGATCCGCTCGGCCAGCTCGATGATGTCGATGGTGTGCCGGTAGATGTCGTACGCGACGTGTGCTTCCTTGGCGCGGCGTCCGGCGGTCAGCAGGCCGAGCTCCGGGTCGAGGATCACTCGGGGCGCGGGGTCCAACATGGTCAGTGCGGTGCCCCGCCGCTCCCGGTGTTCTTCGAAGTAGCGCCGGTAGTCGCGCGCGTAGCCGGCCACGTCGGCGCCGACGAGCGGGATCCGCTTCGTGCGCAGCACGTGGTCCGGGGTGGCGGGGCCGCGCCGCGCGATCTCCTGGAGGTCGGGGCGGGACACGAACGCCTGGATCTCCGGGTCGCCGTGGCGGGTGAGGAGCATCGGCACACCGGCCGCGCCCGAGACCTCGTGCCGCAGCCGCGCCAGCCGTAGCGGGTCGACCGGCGCCGCCGCCTGGCTTGTGCGCACGGCCGGCGGGCGGCGCTCGGCCAGGTGCTGCTCGGCGCGGCTGATCAGTTCGATGTGCCGCCGGTACGCCTCCTCGACGTCGGCGCCGAACGTGAACAAGCCGTGGTGCAGCAGGACCACGCCGACGGTCGTGGGACCGATCTGACCGGGGACCGTGTCGGCGCACCGGCGCGCCAGGTCGAACCCGGGCATCGTGTACGGGACGACGACCACGCTTCGCCCGAACACCTTCTCGACGATCTCGGCGCCGCCGGGCTGGTTGGTCAACGCCAGCAGCGCGTCCGCGTGGGTGTGCAGGACCGCGGTGTGCGGCAGCAGTGCGTGCAGGAGGGTCTCGACGCTCGGGTCGGGCGCTCCGGCGTCGACGGACGCGCAGCGCAGCTCGTTCATCATGTCGGTGTCGCTGAGCTTGTCGAGCGTCAACAGCTGCCGGAGCCGGTCGAGGCGCAGCGGGGCGAAGCCGGCCGCCTCGATCGTCGCCATGTCCCAGCCGCTGCCCTTGACGTGCAGGATGTCGACCGCGTCTCCAGTCAGGTCGGTGACGGTGGTCTTCACCGAGGTGTTGCCGCCGCCGTGGAGGACGAGCGCCGGCTCCCGCCCGAGCAGTCGTGAGGTGTAGACGAGCTGCTCCAGAGGCTGGGAGGCGGGTGGTGCGGTGGCGGCGTCCCACGCGTTGCGCATGCGATCTGGCTCCCCTATCGGTCGGCGGCGGGTGGATCGTCGTCCGGGCGCCCACCCAGGGCGGGATGGATGACGCGCCGTTCGGTGACGATAGCGGTGACGAGCGCCGCCGGCGTCACGTCGAACGCGTAGTTGAGCGTCTCGGTGCCGTCCGGTGCGACCTTGACGTCACCCCAGCGGGCGATCTCGTCCGCGCCGCGGATCTCGATGTCGACCTCCGCACCGGTGGGCGTGGACAAGTCGATCGTCGACTCCGGCGCCGCCACCACCATCGGCACACCGGCGTGCGCGGCGGCGAGCGCCAACGGGAAGGTGCCGACCTTGTTGATCACGTCGCCGTTGGCGGTCACCCGGTCGGCCCCGACGACGACGGCCTTGGCCAGCCCGCGCGCCAGGACCGTGGCGGCCGCGGAGTCGACGACGAGGGTGTGTGCGACGTTCATCTGGGCCAGCTCCCACACGGTGAGCCGGGCACCTTGCAAGAGCGGACGGGTCTCCGCGGCGTAGACGTGTGCGAGCGCGCCGCGTTCGTGCAGCGCGCGCACGACGCCGAGCGCGGTCCCCCATTCCACGCACGCGAGGGCGCCGGCGTTGCAGTGGGTCTGTACGGTGACCGGTCCGGTGACGTGCCGCATCAGCCAGAGCGCTCCGCGCTCGCTGAGCGCGCGGTTGGCCGCGACGTCCTCCTCCAGCACCGCCAGCGCCTCGGTCAACACCGCGTCGGCGCCCTCCGGCAGGCGGCCCATGGCCCGGTCGACTCCCCACGCCAGGTTGACCGCGGTCGGCCGGGCCTTCCGGATGGCGGCCGCGGCGGCACCCACCGTGGTCGGGTCGCCGGCGTGGAGCCGTGCGGCGAGCGCGACGCCCAGGGCACCGGCGGCACCGAGCGCCGGTGCGCCCCTGATGGCCAGGCGCTTGACGGCGTCGACCAGGCCTTCGACCGTGTCGATCCTCATCTGGACGAGCTCGTGCGGCAGCCGGGTCTGGTCGATGGCCACGACCCGGTCCTGCTGCCAGTCGATGGTTCGCATACCCGCTCCCCGCACCCACGACATCGAAGACACGCGCTGTCTTCCGGCCTGCACGAAGGTAGCAACGCCACGGATGGCGTCGCTACCTTCGATGCCGCCGAGTCCGGCGCAGTCGGGGTGGCGCGGAGCGGAGCCCGCGACGTCCTAACTGGACACTCGGGCCGGCTAGGGCAGGCGCCACTGCTGGTTGGCGCCGCCGAAGCAGTCCCAGATCTGTAGCCGGGTGCCGTCGGCCGAGCTGCTGCCGGTGGCGTCGAGGCACTTGTTCGAGTTCGGGTTGCGCAGCGTCAGGTTGCCCTGCGCCTGCCACACCTGGGCGCCGGTGCCGTTGCAGTCGTAGAGCTGGACCAGGCTGCCGTTGGCGGTGCCGGCCGCCGCGACGTCCATGCACTTGCCCAGCGCGCGGATCGTGCCGTCGGTGCCGACCGTCCACTGTTGAGCGTTGGTGCCGTTGCACGCGTACAGCTGGACCGCCGTGCCGTTCGCGGAGCTGGCGCCGGCCACGTCGACGCACTTGCCGGCGATGCCGGTGATCTGGCCGGTGCGGCCGCCCGGCGGTGGCGTGGTCGGCGGGGTCCCGCCCGTGGCCACCTCGTAGATGGCGCTGACGAGCGAGTTGGCGCCGGTGGCGTCCTGGGACAGCTCCCAGTTCATCATGCCGCCGCCGTTGGCCATCATGTACTGCGTCTTGCGCCGCACGGTCGGCAGGCCGTTGTAGCACTGCTGGGCGCCGCCCGCCGTGGTGCAGTCGCGGTTGGCGTTGGCCGGGTCCATCGACACCAGGTTCGCGTACGTGAAGTAGCCCGGCCGGCTGTAGAACGGCACGCCCATCACGGTCTTGCTGGCCGGCAGGCCACGCGCCTTCCAGGCGTTGACGTTGCTGACCGCCCAGTCGTAGTTGGCGTGCGGGCTGCCGCCGTCGTACGTCATGATGTTGAGCCAGTCGACGTAGCCGAAGACGGCCGGCTGCACGCCGTTCGCGGTGCCGCCGCCGGAGACGACGGCCGCGGTGAGCAGCTTGCCGCGGCTGTGCATCGCGGTGCTGAGCTGCTGCATCAGCGCGGTGAAGTTGTTGCCCGAGGTGCCCGGGTCCGGGTACTCCCAGTCGATGTCGACGCCGTCCAGGTTGTACTGGGTGACGAAGTTGACCATCGTGTTGACGAACGTGGTGCGGGTCGACGCGTTCGCGGCGAGGGACTCGAACGCCGAGTCGTTGCCGTCGTTCCATCCGCCGACCGCGATCAGCACCTTGGTGTTGTTGGCGTGGCCGAGCGAGACGAGCTGCTGGAGCTTCGGGATGTTCTCCACCGGCTGGAGGGTGCCGTTGGCGTTCGGCAGCGCGAACGAGTAGTTGATGTGGGTCAGCTTGCCGTACTGGACGCTGTTCACGTTGCCGGACCAGGACGGCATGTAGCCGACGCTCTTGAAGCCGTTCGGCAGCACGGCGGCGCTGGAGGTGGACGGGTTGAGCACCGCGACCATGGCGGCGGCGACGGTCGCGGCCGCGCCGAGCATGGCGGTGAGGGCCCTTCGTGACATCGACGATCCTTCCGGTAGTCGTCCGGTCGCGGGCCGCCCGCCGACAGCGAACCGCGTGGATGCCACGAAGGTTAGGAAGGTTTACTATTAATAGTCAATACAAGCATTGAAATAAGTTAACGAGTCCCGCCGGTCACCAGCAGCTCGGCCACGGGGAGCGTCGCCGCGCCCACCGAGACCGCGTCCGGGCCGAGCCGGCACAGCTCGATCGACGCCTGCCCGTACGGGTGGCGCAGCGCGTGCGCGGCCGCCACGGCGCGGATCCGCGGCAGCAGCGCGCCGCCGAGCGCGAGCCCGGCCCAGCCGCCGAGCACGATCCGCTCCGGGTTGAACAGGTTGATCAGGTTGGCGATGCCGGCGCCGAGGTACCCGGCGGTCTCCTCCAGCACGCGCGCGGCGGACTCGGACCGCTCCGCGGAGGTGACCAGCGCGGCGATCGCGCTCTCCTCGTCCGGACCGGGCAGCGCGCGGCCGCGGCGGGCGACCCGCCACCGGTCGAGCACCGCCTCCGCGCCGACGTACGCCTCCAGGCAGCCGTCCGCGCCGCAGCGGCACCGCCGTCCCCCGTACACGATGGTGGTGTGGCCCCACTCGCTGGCGCTGCTGCTGACGCCGCGGTAGCTGACGCCGTCGGTAAGGACGGCCGCCCCGACGCCGGAGCCGACCAGCGCGATCGCCACGTGGCGCGCGCCCCGCCCGGCGCCGAACCACATCTCCGCGCGGCCGAGCGTCTTGGCGCCGTTGTCGAGGTACAGGCGGGCGTCGGTGCCGGCCCGGAGCATCGCCTCCAGCGGCACCGCCTCCCAGCCGAGCGTCTGCGCGTGGACGGTGGCCGACGCGCCCTGCTCGACCACGCCGGGCACGCCGATGCCGACGCCGATCAGCGCGCCGTGCGGCACGCCGGCGGAGGCGGTCACCGCGTCGAGGCCGGCGAGGATGTGCCGCACGACGGTGTCCGGGTCCGGCTTGGCCGACTCGATCGGGTGGTCGGCCTTGGCGAGGCCGGTCATCGCCAGGTCGAAGAGCTCCACCTGGACGCGGGTCTCGCCCACGTCGACGCCCACCAGGTATCCGTAGCCGGGCCGGACCCGCAGCAGCGTGCGCGGGCGGCCGCCGTCGGAGTCGACCGCGCCGGCCTCCTCGACCAGACCCTGCTCCAGCATCTCGCCGACGAGGTTGCTGACGCTGGCCGCGCTCAGGCCGGTGGCGCCGGTGAGGTCCTGCCGGCTGAGCGGGCCGTCGTGGTAGAGCCTGGACAGCAACACCGCCCGGTTGCGGCGGCGCATGTCCCGTACCGTCGCCCGCTTCGCGTCCACCGGCCCCCCGCACTTCCACCACGCGATGAAATAAGCGCCAATCTAGCGCGGGGTGGCGTCGAGCAGCTTCTGCATCTGTTCGATCTGCGCGGTGCGGGATTGCTCGATCCGTCGGGCGAGGTCGACCAGGCGCTTGTCGGCGCCGCCGGCGACCTCCATCTTGGCCAGCCGGATGGCGTCACCCTGGTGGGCCATCATCGTGTTCAGGAAGCGGCGCTCGAACTCGGTGCCCGTGGTCGCCTTCAACGCCGCGACCTGTAGCTCGCTGGTGCCGGGGAGGCCGCCGTGCGCCGCGTGCGGGTCCTCGCCGCCGGTCGCCGCCGGGCTCGGCGGCGCGCCGGAGTCGGCCAGGACGCCGGCCAGCATCTCGGCCTCGTCCCGCTGGGTCGCCTCGATCGCGGCGGCGAGTCGCACCAGCTCGGCGCGCCCGCCCTTGGTGTGCCCGAGCGCGGCCAGCTCCACGCCCTGCCGGTGGTGCGGCAGGATCATCTGGAGGAACATGACGTCGGTGTTGTTGAGCGGGCCCCGGCTCGGGACGTCCGGTGTGGACCGGGGCGGCCCGGAGCAGCCGGCGAGCAGGAGCGCCACCACCAGCACGACCGCGCGACGTGACATCGACACTCCCAACCGTAAAGAGGATTAAGAGTAAGGCGCACATCTTCTCTTAACAATATTTACAGATAGTGTCGCACCGATGTAACCTCTCGCTACCCACGGCTCGAATCCCCTGTATCCCCCACAAGGAGAGAGCTGGATGAACCTACGAAGGAAGGTGGCGGCCCTCGCCGGCGGCATCGCGGCCGTGCCGCTGGTGCTCGTCGCGCTGCCGTCCACCCCGGCCAGCGCCCACGGCTGGATCACGTCCCCGCCCAGCCGCCAGGACATGTGCGCCACCGGCCGGGTGGCCAACTGCGGCCCGATCCAGTACGAGCCGCAGAGCGTCGAGGGCCCGAAGGGCCTGCGCAGCTGCAACGGCGGGCTGGCCCAGTTCGCCGTGCTCAACGACAGCTCCCGCTTCCCCGCGACCAGCTCCGGCAGCACGGTCACCTTCTCGTGGCGGCTGACCGCCGCGCACCGCACCACCACCTGGGAGTACTGGGTGGGCAGCCGGTTGCTGGCGACGTTCAACCAGAACAACCAGCAGCCGCCGTTCACGCTGTCGCACACGGTCAGCGGCATCCCGAGCGGCCGCCAGACCGTGCTCGCGATCTGGAACATCGCCGACACCCCGATGGCGTTCTACGCCTGCGTCGACCTCCAGGTCGGCGGTGGCAACCCCAACCCGACCACACCGCCGCCCAACCCCACGACGCCGCCGCCCAACCCGACCACGCCACCGCCGTCCCAGGGCGGCACGTGGGCGGCCGGCACGGCGTACGCGGTGGGCGCGCGCGTCACCTACGGCGGCCGGACGTACCAGTGCCTCCAGGCGCACACCGCGCTTCCCGGCTGGGAACCCCCGAACGTCCCCGCCCTGTGGCGCGCCGTCTGACGCGCCGCGTGTGAGACCCGGGCCGGCACCGACGGCGATGGCCCCCGGCGGTGCCGGCCCGCCCCATACGGACCTTTCATAGTCAGGGTCGCCGCTCGTCGTGGCGTTCCTTCGAGGCATGTTTGCCCGCGTCCGCGTCAGCGGCGGACCTCTTGGGCGTAATTCCCAACAGGGCTCCCGTATACCCGCCCAGACGGTGACAGGGCTGCCCTCTTGAGAGCAGGGCACGCGGGGTGAGCGCGACCAGCGGCGGACGGGTGAGGCCGCGGGAGCGACGGTCGGGACCACGACGGACGTCGCGGTAGCTCGAAAATGTCTTGGAACAGGTCGGCTAACCCGCGGCGACCCGGTCGAGGAGGCGGTGTGCGGCGGGTACGTCCTGGGGGATCTCCGCGGTCAGCACGACGCTCCCCTCCTCCCCCGCGTGCGCGGTCAGCTTGGCCACGAGGGGACGCAGGGCCGCGTCGCGGCGGACCAGCGTGCCGACCCGCCCCGGTGAGAACGTTACGATCAGCGCGTGCGCCGGCAGCACCGGCAGCAGCGCGGCGCCCTGGTCGAGCAGCAGCGTGACGGGCTCCCAGCCGGTGCCGCCCTCCGGCGCGGGCACGTCGACGACGAGCACGATGAACTCGTCGGACAGCGGCGGCCCGTCCTCGCCGCCGAGCTGGTAGACGCCGGCGAGCAGCGAGGCGAGGTAGCTGGCCGTCACCGACCCGCGGCGCGGGTCGCCGCAGAGCGTCACGTCGGTCGGCGCCAGCGCCACCTCGGCCCACGCCTCGACGACCGCGCGGACCAGCCGGGAAGGCGGGCCGGTGAAAGGCATCCGCCGGTACAGCGCGAAGACGTCGTCGACGGTCCGCCGGATCCCCCATCCCGCCCGCGCCCGCGCGTGCCCGAGCCGGGTGCCGGCCGGCCGCACGTCCTGCCGGCGCGCGACCGCGCGGGCCAGCGCCTCGACGGCCGGGTGCCACCAGTCCTCCGGCCGCACCCAGCCCTGGTGCTCGATCGCCGCCCGCCACGCGTCCTTGACCGCGCCGGCGGGCGTGCGGTGCCGCCGCAGCGACCGCGACCGCTGGTCCGTCACCCACGCCGGCGGCCGGCGTCCCGTCCCGTCGTCCATCCGCTGGTACCTCCCCACCGGTACCAACGCCCGACACGCGAAAAAATGACGCGTTCAGTCAGAAACCCGTCCGGAAGACGAGCAGCTCGTTGGTCTCGTACGGCGGCCCGGGGTCGAGGGAGGGCAGGGCCGCCTCGATCCTGGCGAAGCCCGCGTCGACGACCTCCTCGCTCAGGTGCTCGAAGACCGAGACCGCCCGCAGCTTCAGCTTCTCGTAGTCTTCGGCCAGGCTCGCCGAGCGGGCCAGGTGACCTCGTCGCGGGAGACCAGCGTCCACCCGGCGTCCTCGAAGTCAGCTCTCACCTCCGCCACGGACCGGAACTGCGCCCGGTCGGCGTCCAGCCACTCGGGCACCAGGCGAAACCACCAGACGTCCGGCATCCGGTCGGAAAAGTTCATCTGGACGAAGAGCGTGCCGCCCGGCTTGACCACCCGGCGCAGCTCCCGCACGGCGCTCGCGCGGTCGGCCACGTGGTGCCAGACGAAGAACAGCAACGCCGCGTCGCACGAGGCGTCCGGCAACGGGATGCGCTCGGCGGAACCGGCCAGGTACGTGACCGCGGGGTGGCCGGCGCGGGCGACGGCCTGGGCCCGCATCCGGTCCGACGGCTCCACCCCGTGTACGGGGCCGCCGAAGGCACGGGCCAGCGAAGGCGCCATCCGGCCGGTGCCCGAGCCCAGGTCGAGCCAGACCAGCGGCCGCGCCGGCGGCAGGTGGCGGGCGAACGCCGCCGTCCAGGTGTCCAGCGCCTCGGATGACATCTGCCGGCCGTCGACGTAGACGGCGTGCAGGCGTGCGTCGTAGTCGACCTTCTCCATGCGGCCTCCAAAAGGTTGGCTGGTGCGGTGGCCGGCGTCGCCGGCGCGGGTGGGCCGCCACCACCCGGCTTCGCCGGCCCGGGCGGGCACCGCCCTGGACGGTCAAGGGTAGGCCGGCCGCCCGGGGTACCGGGCGGCCGGCACAGCCCGCCGTCAGGGCGTGGCCAGCGCCTCCGTCGGAGGGAGGCGGGCGGCGCGGATGGCCGGGTAGAGGCCGGCGATGGCGCCGATCACCAGCGTCGCGCCGATGCCGCCGGCGGCCGCCCAGGGCGGTATCACCGCCGGCCAGTCCTGCGTGGCGGCGTAGAAGGCGGTCACCGCCGCGCCCAGCACCACCCCGCCGGCGCCGCCCAGGGCGGACAGCAGCAGCGACTCGGACAGGAACTGCACCCGCACCTGCCCCCGGGTGGCGCCGAGCGAGCGGCGCAGGCCGATCTCGGCGCGGCGTTCGAGCACCGAGATGACCATCGTGTTGGCCACGCCCACGCCGCCGACCAGCAGCGCTACCGCGCCCAGGCCCAACAGCAGGCCGGTGAACGCGCGGTCCGCGGCCTGCTTGGCGGCGAGCGCGTCGGACGGGCGGGAGACGTCCACCTCGCTCGGCGCCTCCGGGTTGGCCGTGGCCGCCAGCACGTCGCGCACCGCCGTGACGTGCTCCTCGCGGGCGCGGGTGTACACAGTGGTCGGATGGCCGTCGAAGTCCAGATAGGACTCGGCGGCCGGCCAGCCGATCAGCGCGGCCGAGTCGAGCTCGGGAGCCAGCGGGGCCGCGTCCAGGACACCGATCACGGTGAACCATTCGCCGCCGATGTACACCTGGACGTCCTGCCCGGCCGCGCCGACGCCGAGGCGGGTCGCCGCCGCGCTGCCCAGCACGACCGCCGGATAGCGGGCGGTGGCCTCGTTGAGCCAGGTGCCGCTGGCCACCGTGGCGCTGACCGTGGCGAGCAGGTCCTCGCGGGCGGCCAGGCACAGCAGGCCGTTCGTCTCGATCTCGGGGATGCGGTCGGAGCGGTACACCTTGGCGTCCGGCACCTTCCCCACCGCGGACGCCTGCGTGACCGGCTCGATCCGGCTGATCATGTCGACGGACTCGTCGGGCAGCGTGGCCGCGTCGCCGAAGATGTCGTTGCCCGGCCCGGCGGTGAGCAGGTTGGTGCCGAGGCGGTCGAGCGTCTGCTGGAGGTCGGCGCGGCTGGACGTGGAGACGCCCACGACCGCGACCATCGCGGCGATGCCGATGGCGATGCCCAGCGCGGACAGGAACGCCCGCAGCGGCCTGGTCCGCAGCCCGGCCCCGCCGACAAGCAGGACGTCGGACGCCCGCATGCGCGCCGGCGCCAGCCGATGGGTGGTGGTCGTCATGCCGCCACCACCGGCGCCTCGACCTGGCCGTCGCGCATCCGCACCTGTCTCGGCACGCTGGCCGCGATCTCCAGGTCGTGGGTGATCACGACGATCGTGGTGCCGGCCGCGTGCAGCTCGCGCAGCAGTGCCATCACGGCGGTGCCGGACGCGGTGTCCAGGTTGCCGGTCGGCTCGTCGGCGAGCAGCAGCGCCGGCTCACCCACCACCGCGCGGGCGATCGCCACCCGCTGCCGTTCACCGCCGGACAGCTCGTGCGGGCGGTGGTCGAGCCGGTGGGCCAGGCCCACCCGCTCCAGCGCCGCCGCGGCCCGCTTGCGCCGCTCCCGCCGGGAGACGCCGGAGTACAGCAGGCCGTCGGCCACGTTGTCCACCGCGCGCACGCCGGCCGCCAGGTGGAACTGCTGGAAGACGAACCCGATCCGGCTCGCCCGCAGCGCGGACAGCTCCCGGTCGGAGAGGCGGGCGACGTCCCAGCCGTCGACCCGCACGGTGCCGGTGGTGGGGCGGTCGAGCGTGCCGATCAGGTGCAGCATCGTCGACTTTCCGGAGCCGGACGGGCCGACGATCGCCACCATCTCACCGCGGGAGACGGCCAGCGAGACGCCACGCACGGCCGCGACGCCGCCCGGGTACGTCTTCGTGACGTCCACCAGCTCCAGCACGTGACGCGGCACGGCCTCCGCGGTGTGACCGGTCGCCCGCGCCCCGGGGTGACCGGTCACGCGGTCCATCGGGTGACCGGTCACGCCGCCGCCCACCGGGTGACCGGTCACGCCGCCGCCGCCCACCGGGTGACCGGTCGCCGCGCCGCCCACCGGGTCCTCGTCCACTGGGTGACCGGTCATGACGCGACGCCCACGGTCGTGCCCTCGGCGAGGCCGTCGCCGGTGACCTCGACGCGGCCGGCAGAGAACATGCCGATCTCCACCGGCACGATCCGGGTCGACGCGCCGTCGACCACCTGCACGCCGTAGCCGCCCTCGGCGAGCGCGAGCAGCGCGGCGACCGGCACGCTCAACACGTCCTCCCGCTTCTCCGCGGTGAACGACACGTCCACCGCGGCCTGGTCGAGCGTGCCCAGCCCCTTCTGGTCGGTGAGCGCCACGGTGACCTCGAGCTTGGTCTCCGGCTCCTGCTCCTGCCCGGTGCCGCCGCCCAGCTCGATGACGGTCTCCACGGAGGCGACCTTGCCGTCGGCGGTACGCCCGTCCGGCAGCTCCACGCTCACCGCGGCGCCCTTGGCGGCGAGCCGCTGCTGGTCGACGTCGAGGTCGACGGTGACCACGCGGGTCGTACCCGTGTAGGACAGCACCGGCTGCCCGCCCGCCGGGTCGCCGACCTGGCCGCCCACCTCGTAGATCCGCACGTCGCCGACGGCGTACGCGACCCGGCCGACCTCGACCGTGCCGGTCTCGTCGAGCCCGAGGTCCTCCTGCCACTCGCGGACGGCGTCGGCGGTCGAGTCGGTGTACTCCTCGTCGATCGTGAAGCCGTCGTAGCCGAGCGCGGACAGGTTCTGCTCGAACTGCTTCACGTCCGCGCCCTCGACGCCCGGCGCGAGCGGCCGGTAGAGCGGCAGCGTGCCACGCAGCAGCACCACCGGCGTGTCGTCGACGCCGTAGAGCCGCCCGCCCCGCTTGACCGTCGAGCCGGCCGCGGGCAGCCAGGTGACCGTGCCGCGCAGGCGTGGCGTGACGGCGGTCTCCGTGCCGTAGCCGAGCGTGCCGTCCACCGTCTCGGCGTCGACCAGCGTCGAGCGCTGCACCTGGGCCGTGGCCGGCGGCAGAGTGCTGCCGCCGGCCTTTCCACTGTCGCCGCGGTCGAGGGTGACCGCCGCCGCGCTGCCGCCCGCCGCGGCGACCGCGACCCCCGCGACGAGCAGCGCGCGCCCGCGTTTGCGCTTGCTCATCCGCCGCTCCCCGGCGGGACCGGACGCAGCTTCTCGCAGGTCTTCTGCGCGGCGGCGAACGTCGGGTCGTTCGGGTTGAGGCCGCTGTCGGGTCCGCCCCGCAGCATGATGCCGCCGGTCTCCGGGTCCGGGTCGGGAAACTTCGTCACTCCGTTGTCGCGCATGCACTTGGAGTACTGGCGGGCCTTCTCGATCCGTTCCGGGTCGGCCTTTTGCAGTTCGCCGCCGTTGGGCATGAGGTGGCGGCACTTGGCCATCGCGGCGTCGACCTTCTTCGGGTCGCTGCCCTGGAACCGCAGCTGCACGCCGCCGCCGGGCTCCGGGTCCGGCATCTCGACGCCCTCGCCGCGCATGCACTCGGTGAACTCGAGCATCGCCTGGTAGGTGTCCTTGCTCGCCGAAGGGCTGGCGCCCGGTGCCGCGCTCCCGTCGCCGCCCGCCGAGGCGACCCCGCCGCCGCCGTCATCGCCGCCGCAGCCGGCGAGCGCGAGGGCGAACACCGCCGCCGCGAACACCGTTGCCATCCGTCGTCTCATCCGTCACTCCTGTTCGGGCCGGCGAACGGCGCCGGCGACCGTGGACGAGTGAACGCGGCGGCGCGTTACCCGGCGGTTTCCGCGGGCGTTAACGCGGAACGAACACGACGGTCGGTAATCATTGGGCGATGCGTGTACTGGTCGCCGAGGACGAGCGGCTGCTCGCCGACCTGATCGCCCGCTGGCTGCGGGGTGAGGCCCACGCGGTGGACGTCGCGTACGACGGCGACACCGCGCTGGAACGGCTGGGCGTCAACGACTACGACGTGGTGGTGCTCGACCGCGACCTGCCGGTGGTGCACGGCGACGACGTGTGCCGCGCGCTGGTCGACTCCGGCGCGGAGACGCGGGTGCTGATGCTCACCGCGGCGGCCGAGATCGGCGACCGGGTGGCCGGCCTCTCGCTGGGCGCGGACGACTACCTGCCCAAGCCGTTCGCGTTCGCCGAGCTCGCCGCCCGCGTGCTGGCCCTCGGCCGGCGGGCCAGGCCGGCCGCGCCGCCGGTGCTCACCCGCGCCGGGATCACCGTCGACCTGCCGCGGCGGGAGGTGTACCGGAACGGGCGGTACGTGTCGCTGTCCCGCAAGGAGTTCGCCACGCTGGCCGAGCTGATGCGGGCGGACGGGGCGGTGGTCAGCGCCGAGCACCTGCTGGAGAAGGTGTGGGACGAGCACGCCGACCCGTTCACCGCCGCGGTACGGGTGACGATCCTCAAACTGCGCCGCAAGCTCGGCGACCCGCCGGTCGTGGAGACGGTACCCGGCGACGGGTACGTGATCCGATGAGTCGCCTCACCATCCGGGCGCGGCTGACCGTGCTCTACGGCGGCCTGCTGCTGGCCGCCGGCATCGTGCTGCTGGCCGTCACTTACGTGCTGGTCGGCCAGCGGATGCCGACCGCCGTGCGGTACCTGTCGACGCAGACCCGCGGGCAGGGCGCCGACCAGCCGGTGGCGATGCCCGACGGCAACCAGGTCTACCTGTCGGAGCTGCCGCAGAAGCTGCGCGACGCCGCCCTCCAGGACATGCTCACCACCGGCACGATCGCGCTGGTGCTGGTCACCGCCGTGGCGGTGTGGCTGGGGTGGCTGCTGGCCGGGCGGGCGCTCCAGCCGCTGCACCAGATCACCGAGACCGCGCACCGCATCGCCGCCGCGCCCGCCGCCGACCGGGGGCTGCACGAGCGGATCGCCCTCGCCGGCCCGCGCGACGAGATCAAGGAGCTGGCCGACACGTTCGACACGATGCTGGAACGGCTCGACCGCTCGTTCGACGGCCAGCGCCGCTTCGTCGCGAACGCCTCGCACGAGCTGCGCACCCCGCTCACGCTGAGCCGGGCGGTGCTGGAGTACGCGGCGCACCGGGACGCCCTCCCGCCGGAGGTGCGGCAGCTGACCGAGCTGCTGCTCGACATCAACCTGCGGCACGAGCGGCTGATCAACGGGCTGCTGCTGCTCGCCCGTACCGACAACGACATGCTCGACAAGAGCCCGGTCGACCTGGCCGACATCGTCGAGCACACGGTCACCCACCTGGCGGCGGAGGCGGACAAGGCGGACGTCCGGGTCGGCGGCGAGCCGTCGCCCGCGCCCACGCTCGGCGACCCGGTGCTGCTGGAACGCCTCGTGCAGAACCTGGTCGAAAACGGCATCCGGCACAACACCGGACCGGACGGCTGGGTGCGGGTTGCCTGCCGCACGCTGCCCGACGGCCTCGTCGAGCTCACGGTCAGCAACTCCGGGCCGGTCGTGCCCCGGTACGAGATCCCGGGGCTGTTCGAGCCGTTCCGCCGGTACGGCGCCGAGCGGGTCGACGGGGACCGCGGCGCCGGCCTCGGCCTGTCGATCGTCCGCTCGGTCGCCCGCGCGCACGGCGGCGAGGTCACCGCCGAGCCCCGCGACGGCGGCGGCCTGCTCGTCCGCGTGACTCTTCCCGCCGAGGGTGATCAGCCCGTGGCATGATCGGCAGATGTCGGCCACTGTGGACGGGCCCCGCCTCGACCTGTTCGCGGCCGGCATCGTCTACCTCGACATCATCTTCACCGGCCTGCCCGCGCTGCCCGCGCCGGGCACCGAGGTGTGGACCGGCGGCATGGGCTCCAGCCCGGGCGGCATCGCCAACCTGGCGGTCGCGGCCAGCCGGCTCGGCGTGCGTACCGGGCTGAGCTCGCCGATCAGCTCCGACGCGTACGGCGACTTCTGCTGGCAGATCCTCGCCGGCGAGGAGAACGTCGACCTCTCCTCGTCCCGCCGCTTCGACGGCTGGCACTCGCCGGTGACGGTGTCGCTGGCGTACGAGCGGGACCGCAGCATGATCACGCACGGTCACCCGGCGCCGGCGACCGTGGAGGGGCTGGTCGGCGACCTGCCGGCGGCCCGCACCGCGTACGTCAGCCTGGAGCGGGAGCCGATGCCCTGGGTGCGCCGCGCGCACGCGGCCGGCACGCTGGTCTTCGCCGACGCCGGCTGGGACGCCACCGGCTCCTGGTCGGCCGAGGCGCTGTCGGTGCTCGACCACTGCCACGCGTTCCTGCCCAACGCGGTCGAGGCGATGCGCTACACCCACACCGACACACCGGACGGCGCGCTGCGCGCCCTCGCCGAACGGGTGCCGGTCGCCGTCGTCACCTGCGGCCCGGCCGGCGCGCTCGCCCTCGACGCGGGCACCGGCGAGGCGGCGTCGGTGCCGGGCATCCCGGTCGAGGCCCTGGACCCGACCGGCGCCGGCGACGTCTTCGGCGCCGGCTTCATCGCCGGTACCCTCGCTGGCTGGCCGCTCGCCGACCGGCTCGCGTTCGCCAACCTCGTGGCCGCGCTGTCGGTGCAGCACTTCGGCGGCTCCCTGTCGGCGCCCGGCTGGGGCGACATCGGCGACTGGTGGCGTGCCACCAAGGAACGGGGCCACGCCGAGGTCGCCAAGCGCTACGCCTTCCTCGACGAGGCGATACCGTCGGGCCGGATCCGCACCGTCAGGAGGGCCACCGCGACGATCGCCAAGCTCTCCGACGCCCAGTGACCGCCATCCCGGTCGGCCCGGGGCCGTCCGCGCTCGCGGGAGCGTTCCGGACGCGACGAACACCCGCGGCTGGACGCGGCCGCCCGCTACGCCGGCGTCAGGTGCAGGGTGTGCGCGGCCTCGCGGCGGATGGTCGCGCGGTCCCAGCGCATCGGTAGCAGCTCGCCCCGGCGCCACGGCCCGAACTGGTCGGCGTAGTGCGCGCTGAACGCGTGCCCCGAGTTGCCGCTCAGCTGCACCCACCGGGAGGCGTCCAGGTCGCCGAGGTCGACCACCATGCGCATCGACGGGACGGCGTCGACCTCGTAGCCGTCGGCGGCGTCCCAGCCGGTCGCGTTCACGATGGACGATCCGCCCGCCACCGGCTCCGGACCCTTGTTGAACAGCCACTCGACCGGGGCGACGCCGGACTCGCCGAAGCTCTCGTTGCGCAGCGCCAGCGTGTGCAGATCGCCCCAGCGCCACCCCGCCGGGTCGTCGCCGAGCCGGTCGGTCAGCTCGTCGGCGGCGTCCACAAGGGACGCCGACAGCACCTGGTCCATGGTTTCCACAGTGGACGTCGCGCGGTCGTCCCACCACGGCGACGACGGCCGCTCCAGCAGGCCGCGGACGACCTCCCACCACCGGTCGCCGCCGTCCGCCTCGTAGTCGTCGGGCAGCTCGTCGAAGGTGCGCGCGAGCAGGGCCCGCCACACCGCGTTGAAGTACGCGGCCGGCGCCGAGTCGACCGGCTGCTGGTAGTCCCAGCCGCGCAGCAGGTCGCGGGCGTCCACAGTAGAGGAAACCCGCAGCAGGTGCGGCACCAGGATGGGCGCGAGCCCGTTGTACCCGTCCATCTGCATCCGCCCGGCGTCGTCGGCGGTGACCGTGCGGCCGGCCTGCTCGACGAGCTGGTTGAGGCGCTCGGAGCGGTAGCCGTACGACCAGTCGTGGGTGAGCAGGTACGGGTAGCCGGAACCGACCACCGCCTGGTTGGCGGTCACGACGTACCCCTGTGCCGGGTTGAGCACGCTCGGCAGCTCGGCGAAGGGGATGTACGAACGCCAGTCGTAGCTGGTGTCCCAGCCCGGCGCCGGCCACCGCCCGTCACCGTTGCCGCGCACCGGGATGCGGCCGGGCGCCTGGTATCCGATGTTGCCGGACACGTCCGCGTACACGAGGTTCTGCGCGGGCACCTCGAAGAGCGCGGCCGCCGCGCGGAAGGTGGCCCAGTCGCGGGCCCGGTTGAGCGCGAAGAGCGCGTCTATCGTCCGGCCGGGGTCGAGGGCGGTCCAGCGCAGCGCGACCGCATACCGGTCGCCCGCCCGGCGCAGCTCCTTCGAGGCGTCGGAGACAAGCGGCCCGTTGCGGCTGGACCGCACCGTGACAGTCACCGTGCCGCCGCCGGCGACCTTGATGTTCTCGGTGCGCTTTTCCAGGTCCTGCCAGCCGGCGCCGACGCGCACCTTGTCGCCGGCGACGTCCTCCAGGTAGAGATCGGTGACGTCCGGCCCGAGGTTGGTGAAGCCCCACGCGATCGCGTCGTTGTGACCGATCACCACGCCCGGCACCCCGGCGAACGTGAATCCGGACAGGTCGAAGCCGCATCCACAGTGCAGCCCGGCCTGGAACCAGATGCCGGGCATGCTCGGCGACAGGTGCGGGTCGTTGGCGAGCAGCGGCTTGCCGGTCGCGGTGCGGCTGCCGGCGATCACCCAGGAGTTGGAGCCGAGGCCGGTGCCCTGGCGGCCGAGGAGCACCGGCAGGCTCGCGAGCCCGTCGCGCACCGCGGCCAGCGCCGGCAGCCAGCCGCCTCCGGCGCCGCCGGCGTCCACCGCCAGGAACGCGCCGCCGCTGACCCGCCCGCCGCCGACGATGGGCCGGTGCCGATCTTCCGGGTACGGCGGGAACAGCTCGCCGACCTGCTCGCGGGCGAGCCCGCTGCCGGCCAGGATCGCCCGCTCGATCTCGTCGGACATGTTGCCGCGCAGGTCCCAGGCCATGGCCTTGAGCCAGGCGAGGCTGTCGACGGGGCTCCACCGCTCGATCCGGTAGCCACGGTTGGTGAGGCCGAGCACCGCGTACTCCAGGCTGACGTCGGCGCCGGGCTCGCCGCCGCCGTGCTGGTCGAGCCAGGCGTTGACGCCGTCCGCGTACGCCTGGAGGAAGCCGCGGCTCTCCTCGGCGATGATGCCCCACTCCCGCTCGGCGACCCGGCGCCAGCCGAGCGTACGCAGGTAGGTGTCGGTCTCCAGCTGGTCGCGGCCGAACAGCTCACTCAGCCGCCCGGCGGTCACGTGGCGGCGGAAGTCCATCTCCCAGAAGCGCTCCTGCGCGTGCACGTACCCCTGGGCGCGGAACATGTCGGCGGCGTTGCCCGCGTAGATCTGCGGCACCCCGTACGCGTCGCGGTAGACGGTCACGTCGGCGGCGAGCCCGGGCAGCGGCTTCTCCCCGCCGTACTCGGGGAAGGAGCGGCGCACCGCCCAGAGCGAGACGAGCCCGACCAGGACGGCGAACGCGGCCACCACCGCCAGCGCGACCAGCCCGACCCGCTGGACGATCCGCCACCACCGCCGCCATCTGCCCATGGCGCCGCATCCTATGGCGTGATCGACCGCATGGCGGCGAGCAGGTCGGCGGGTGTCGGCGTGCTGTTCGGCTCGGCGCCTGATGGCCAAACTGATCGAGCCGATCCACAAGGCCGCGACCGCGATCACCCCCCCTTCGTACCCAGCAGGTCGCCGACCGCCGCGATCCCCTCCTCGATGGCGCGCTCGCCGAGGTTGCCGAAGCCGATCACCAGCTGCGCGGGCGTCGTGGCGCCGGACATGCGGAAGGCGCTCATGCCGTACAGCCCGACCGACCGCTCCCGCGCCGCCGCGACCACGTCCTCCTCGCGCCGGCCCGCCGGCAGGTGGGCCACCGCGTGGAAGCCGGCCGCCAGCCCGGTCAGCCGCACCCCCGGCGCGTGCCGGGCGAGGGCGTCGACGAGGGCCTGGCGGCGGGCCGCGTACACGCCGCGCATGCGGCGCAGGTGCCGGTCGTACCGGCCGGACTCGATCAGGCGGGCGAGGGCGAGCTGGTCCAGGACGGGCGAGCCGCGGTCGCTGAGCCGCTTCTCCTCCACGATCGCGGCGGTCAGGTGCGGCGGGCAGACCACCCAGCCGAGCCGCATCGCCGGCGCCAGCGACTTGCTGACGGTGCCGAGCAGCACCACCCGCGCGGCCGCGATGCCCTGGAGGGTACCGACCGGCTCGCGGTCGTAGCGGAACTCGGCGTCGTAGTCGTCCTCGACGATCACCGCGTCGCGTTCCGCGGCCCAGGCGGCGAGCGCGTGCCGGCGGTCCGGGGCGAGCACGACGCCGGTCGGCGACTGGTGGGCCGGCGTCAGCACGACCGCCCGGGCACCCGTGCGGGCCAGCGCGGCCACGTCGACGCCGCCCTCGTCCACGGGTACCGGCACCACCTCGAAGCCCAGCCGGCCGACCGCGTCGAGGGTCTCCCCCCGGCCGTACCCGGGATCCTCGACCGCGACCGTGCCCACCCCCTGGCGGGACAGGGCCCGCAAGGCCAGCCCGAGGCCCTGGGCGAAGCCCGTGCAGACCACGATGTCGGCCGGGTCGGCGACGGCGGCCCGCACCCGGCGCAGGTAGCCGGCCAGCACGCGGCGCAGCGTGCGGTCGCCGCGCGGGTCTCCATAGTGGAGGTCGGCGGTGGCCACGGTGCGGCAGGCCTCGCGCACCGCCCAACCCCAGTCGGCGCGGGGGAAGCTGGCGAGGTCGGGCACGCCGGAGGCGAAGTCCGTCCCCGGCGCCGGCCGCTCCGGCCGGCTCTTGTCCACTGTGGAGCTGGTCGCCGCGACCGCCGCGACCCGCGTGGCCGAGCCCACCCGCGCGGTGAGGTAGCCCTCGGCGTAGAGCTGGCCGTAGCAGTCCTGCACCAGGCCGCGCGACACGCCCAGCTGCCGGGCCAGCTCGCGCGTGGACGGCAGCCGCTCCCCCGCCTGCAACCGCCCCTCCCGGATCGCCGCGCGCAGCCCGCCCTCCAGCTGGGCGCGGAGCGGCTCGGCCCCGTCCCGGTCGAGCCGCAGCAGCACCTCCGGACCCAAACCGGCCCACTCGATCGCCATGGAATTGGAGCTTAGCGGGGGCCGCCTGCGCCCATACGTTCAGGACATGACGACGATCGCCCTGGCCCCCTCGGCCCCCCGCCTGGTCTCCCGCCCGCTCGCGCTGGTCATGCTGGCCGACTTCGCCGGGCTGTTCGGCTTTTACCTGCTGCTCTCGGTCGTTCCCGCGCATCTGACCGCGGCCGGCGCCGGCGGCTTCGCCGCGGGCCTCGCCACCGGCGTGCTGATGCTGTCGTCGGTGGCCGGCGAGTTCGCGATCCCCCGGCTCGTCTCCCGGTACGGCTTCCGCGCCGTCCTCGCCGCCGGCCTGGCCCTGCTCGCCCTGCCGGCGCTGGCGCTGCTGGCCTCGGCCGCGCTGCCGGTCGTGGTGGCCGTGTGCGTGCTGCGCGGCCTCGGCCTCGCCGTGATCTTCGTGGTGTGCGGCGCGTGGGGCGCCGAGCTCATCCCCGCCGAGCGCCGCGGCGAGGGCCTCGGCGTGCTCGGGGTCGTCGCCGGCCTGCCCGCGGTCGTCGCCACCCCGCTCGGCGTGTGGCTGATGGCCCGCTGGGGCGCCGAGGCCGTCTTCGCGCTCGGCGCCCTGGCCGCGTTCGCCGGCCTCGTCGCGGTGATCGGCCTGCCCGCCGGCCGCACCGACGCTTCGGGTGACCCGGCCGGCGACATCGGGATGGGCGCCGGCCTGCGCTCACCCGCCCTGATCCGGCCCGCGATCGTGTTCACCGGCACCGCGATGGCCGCCGGCATCGTGGTCACGTTCGTCCCGGCTGCGGTCCCGGGCGGCGCCGGCGGCCTGGCCGCGGTCGCGCTGCTCACCCAGGCCGGCGCCACCACCGTCGCCCGCTGGTGGGCCGGCCGCTTCGGCGACCGCCACGGCGCCGCCCGGCTCCTCGTACCCGGCGCGCTGGTCGCCGCCGCTGGCATCCTGACACTGGTACTGGCCGGCGGCGGCCCGCTCGCGGTGCTGGCCGGGATGGTCGCGTTCGGCGCCGGCTTCGGCATCGTCCAGAACGCGAGCCTCGCGATGATGTACAGCCGCGTCTCCACCGCCGCCTACGGCACCGCGACCGCGATCTGGAGCGTCGCCTACGACACCGGGTACGGGCTGGGCGCGCTCGGCTTCGGCGTGGTGGCCGGCGCCGCCGGGTACCCGATCGGCTTCGCCCTCACCGCCGCCGTGATGGTCGCGCTGACCCTGGCCGGCACCCGCCGCCGCGGCTAGTGCGGTGGGCCACAAACCTTCACCGGGTGAGCGGCGGCCGAAGGCCGCCGCTCACCCGGCCGGCGAGGCCGGCCAACGTTTGTGGCCACCGCACTAGGGGCGGTTGGTCAGGGCGCGGCGGGCGTTGCGGTTGGCGCGGCGCAGCTGGAGGATGCGGGCGCTGCCCGGCACCGCGACCACCAGCGCGCCCGCCACCGCGGCGAGCAGCAGCGCCACGCCCAGCGGCACCTTGCCGTCCGCGCCGAGGAAGGAGACGCGGACGTCTTCCAGGTTTTGCAGGACGAAGACCAGCAGCAGGATCAGCACCAGCGCGCCGAGCACCAGGCTCACCCACGCGCCCCCGATCCGGGAGCGGCCGGGTTTCGCCGACGGCTCCGCCGGCGCGGTGTCCGGTTCACCTTCCCAGGGCTCGCTCATCGTCGATCACCCACCCCCGCGTGCGCGTGCCCGTATTGTCCCACTTACCCCGCGGCTGTGGTCCCGAACCGGTACCGTTTGCGGCCATGCCGCGTGGCCAGCACGTTCGCGGAATCCTGTTCGACTCCGGTGGGGTCCTGGTCGGTCCGCGGGGCGGACGCTGGAACCCTCGGTACGACTTCGAGCGCGTGGTCCTGGCGCACCACCCCGAGATCCGGGTCGAGGCGTTCCCGGAGGCGTTCGCCGCCGGCCAGCGTGTGCTCGACGCGGAGACCACGACGGCCACCCGCACCGACTACCACCGGGCCATGCTGCGGGTGCTGGGCGTCGGCGAGCCGTCCGCCGCGCTGCTGCGCGAGCTGGAGGCGCCCGCGGACGGCCCGGTCCTGGAGCTCTTCCCGGAGACCCGGCGCGTCCTCGACACCCTGAAGGACCGGGGCGTCCGCATGGCAGTGGTCTCCGACAACTGGGCGGGACTGGAGGCCCACTACCGGCAGCTCGACATCGAGCGGTACTTCGAGGGCTTCGTGATCTCCGAGCTGATGGGCTGCCGCAAGCCCGACCCGCGGATGTACGCGACCGGCAGCGACCTGCTCGGCCTGGCCCCGGGTGACTGCCTGTTCGTCGACGACGATCCGGCCCTGGTCGCCGCGGCCATCGACCTCGGCTACCGGGGCGTCGTCCTGCTGCGCGGGGCGCCGCCGCCGGCCGCCGTCCCGGCCGTCGACACGCTCGACGCGTTGCCGCCGATCGTCGCGGGCGAGCGTCCACCCAGCGGAATCACCGGCGACCCGGCGGCGTACCGCGGTCATAATCGTGATCATGGGGAAGGTTCATGAGCGCATCGACGGGCGGCTGCGCGAGTTCATCGAGGCGCAGCCGATGTTCTTCACCGCGACCGCGCCGCTCGCCGCCGACGGCACGGTCAACCTCTCGCCGAAGGGGCTGCGCGGCTCGTTCGCGATCCTCGACGAGCTGACCGTCGCGTACCTCGACTTCGCCGGCAGCAACGCCGAGACGGTGGCCCACCTGCGGGAAAACGGCCGGATCACCCTGATGTGGTGCGCCTTCCAGGGGCCGCCCAACATCGTGCGGCTGCACGGGCGGGGCGAGCCGGTCTTCCGCGACGACCCGCGCTGGGGCGAGCTGATGGCGCACTTCCCGGACATCGACGCCACCCGGCACGGGCACCGCGCGATCATCGTGGTGCGGGCC
The DNA here is from genome assembly GCF_059359075.1 of Phytohabitans sp. LZ39. NCBI lineage: Bacteria > Bacillati > Actinomycetota > Actinomycetes > Micromonosporales > Micromonosporaceae > Phytohabitans > Phytohabitans sp. LZ39. Next base: position 309,276 of record NZ_JCADBM010000007.1, read on the forward strand.
GAGCTGATCCGCGACTCGTGCGGCTACGCGGTGCCGCTGATGTCGTACGAGGAGGACCGCGACCTGCACGGCAAGCGGTTCGCCCGCGAGGACGACGCCTCACTGAGCGCCTACTTCGCGAAGAAGGACCACATCGCCACCAGCATCGACGGCCTGCCGGGGGTACCGCTCCCGCTGCCGCCGACCCCGGTGGCGACGACCGCCGGCTAGGGCCTGTTTCAAAAGGATTGTCGAGGCGAGCCGGAGTCCAGGCGGCGTCCGGTGGTGGCGGGCGCAAGGTCGCACACCGGTGTTGTATGCGGCCTTTCGCCCGACGCCGCTGGTCGTCGTCTGGGCCCGGCGCAGCCCGGCAAGGATCTTGTAACAGGCCCTACTCGGGCACCGGTAGGCCGGCCGCCTCCGCGGCGAGGCGGAGTTGGCCGAGGAAGAGCGCGTCGCGCGCCTCCTCGGTCATCCAGGCGAAGTGGCCGTTGGCCTCCAGCGACGTGAAGCCGTGCAGCGACGCCCAGGCGTGCAGCATCGCCTGGAAGTGCAGCGGTCCGACGCCGACCTCGTGCTTTTCGTGCTTCAGCTTCGCGCACTCCTCCACCGCGGGGTGGATCCGGGTGATCGTCGGCGGGCCGAGCCGCCCCAGCCGCAGCGCGTCGACGAACAGCGACGAGAGCTGCGCCATCGCGCGGCCGGCGGCCTCGCTGGTGCTGCCGTCGGCCGGTGCCGCGTAGCCGGGCAGCGGCATGCCGAGGATCAGCGCGAACTGCTGCGGCTCCGCGTGCGCCCACCGCCGGTAGGCCTGCGCGGCGGCGACCCAGGCGGCCGCGACGTCGTCGTGCGGCACCTGGGCGCGGGCCTTGGCGACCTCTTCGCCGAGCGCGTTGTACGCGTCCTGGATGAGGGCGCTGATCAGCTCGTCGCGATCGGCGAAGTAGCGGTAGAGCGCGGGCGGCGTCATGTCCATGACACGGGCGATGTCGGTGAACCGCACCTCGACCGTCCCGCCCTCCCGCATGAGGGCGAGCGCGGTCTGCTTGATCTCGTCGATCGTGGCTGCTCGCGCCCGCTCGCGGCGGGGGGCGCTCCGCGGGGTCGGGCTCATGTGTTCCTCCTGTAAGCGTCGCGTTAAGCATCGTTACAGACGTGAAGGCGCTTGACAAGTGACACTCCATCGTGTTTGTTATGGAGCGTAACGGAGCTGACTCGACTTCACTCGGGGAATGACAATGAACGATGCAGGACCGCTCGGCCGGCTCGCCCGGCTCACCTACCGCAACCGCGGCCGCACCGTGCTTCTGTGGCTGGCCGCCCTCATGCTCGCCGCCGGGCTCTCGGCGGCCTTCGGTGGCGACTTCGCCGCCGACTACTCCGCGCCCGGCTCGGACTCCAAGGCCGCGCAGGACCTGCTGCGGGAGCGGTTCCCGGCTCAGTCCGGCGAGGTCGTCGACGTCCTGGTCCGGGCCGAGGGCGGGGTCGCCAGCGCGCGCGGCGACGTGCAGACGCTGCTGGCCGACCTGAGGGCCGTGCCGCACGTGGCGAGCGTGGACGACCCGTTCACCGCACCCGGCGGCGTCTCACCGGACGGCGGCACGCTCGTCGCCCACCTGCGCCTCGACGTGACCAACCCCAACGACATGCCGGTCGCCGACACCGAGCGGCTGCTCGCCGTGGCGGACAGCGCCGAGCGGCCCGGCCTCGACGTCGCGCTCGGCGGCCAGGCGATCCAGCTGGCCGAGCAGGGCGAGATCGGCTCGGAGATGATCGGCCTGCTCGCCGCGGCGGTGATCCTGCTGCTCACGTTCGGCTCGGTGGTCGCCGCCGGCCTGCCGATCCTCACCGCCGTCGCCGGCCTCGCGGTGAGCAGCACGCTCACCGGTCTCGTGCTGCGCTTCGTCGACGCGCCCGACTGGTCGACCTCGCTCGCCACCATGATGGGCATCGGCATCGGCATCGACTACGTGCTGCTCATGGTCACCCGCTTCCGCGAGTGGCGGGCCGCCGGCCTGGACCCGGAGGCGGCCACGGTCGCCACCCTCGACACCGCCGGCCGCGCGGTGATGGTCGCCGGCAGCACGGTCGTGGTGAGCATGCTCGGCCTGTTCGCGATGGGCTTGTCCTTCATGCGCGGCGCGGCGGTGGTCACGATCCTCGGCGTGTTCGTGGTGATGGCCGCCAGCGTGACGCTCTTCCCGGCCCTGCTCGGCTACCTCGGCAAGCACGTCGACCGGCTGCGCCTGCCGCTCGGCCGCCGCCGCACGGCCGAGGTCGCGGTCGGCGGGCACATCGAGCCGGGCCGCGGCTGGCTGGCGTGGAGCCGCCTCGTGCAGCGCCACCGGGTGATCGCGGCGCTCGCCGGTGTGGGCATCCTGCTCGCGCTCGCCTCGCCGTTCCTCGGCGTCCGCTACGGCTTCCCCGACGCGGGCAACAACCGTGCCGAGACCTCCACCCGGCAGGCGTACGACATGCAGGCCGCCGCGTTCGGCCCGGGTGCCAACGGCCCGCTGGTGCTCACCGCCGAGCTGCCCCGGCCGGGCGACGCGGCCACGCTCGACGGCCTCCGCGCGGCCGTCGCGGAAACACCGGGCGTCGCCGTGGTCACACCGCCTCAGCTCAACCCCGCCGGCGACACCGCGGTGCTCACCGTCCTGCCGGCCACCGGGCCGCAGGACGCCAGGACCGAGGATCTGGTACACCGCCTGCGCGACGAGACGATCCCGGCCGCCACCGGCGGTTCGGGCCCAACGGTGCGGGTCGGCGGGGTGACGGCGGCGTCGATCGACAGCACGGAAAACACCGCGCGCCGCCTCCCGCTGCTCGTCGGTGGCGTGGTGCTGCTGTCGATGGTGCTGCTGCTCGCCTCGTTCCGCAGCGTGGCGGTGGCCGTCAAGGCCGCGGCGATGAACCTGCTGTCGGTCGCCGCCGCCTATGGCGTGGTCGCGTACGTCCTCCAGGGCGGCTGGGCCGGCCAGCTGATCGGCATCGACACCGAGACGCCGCTGCCGGCCTTCGTGCCGGTGCTGATGTTCGCCGTCCTCTTCGGGCTGTCCATGGACTACGAGGTGTTCCTGGTCAGCCGGATGCGCGAGGCGTGGACCCGCACCCGCGACAACAGCCGCGCGATCACCGAGGGCCTGGCCGGCACCGGCCGCGTGATCACGGCCGCCGCGGCCATCATGATCGCGGTGTTCGCGGCCTTCGTGCCCAGCCCGGACCTCGTGCTCAAGGTGATCGGCGTCGGCATGGCCGCCGCCATCCTGGTGGACGCGACCGTGGTACGCATGCTGCTCGTCCCGTCGGTCATGCACCTGCTCGGCCGCGCCAACTGGTGGATGCCGCGCTGGCTCGGCCGGCTCCTGCCCGAGCTGCACGTCGAGGGCCAGCCGGAGCGACACCTGCCGGCCCCGGCGGCACGCGAGCCCGAGGCGGAGCTGGCGGGAGCCGGCGCCCGCTGAGCCGCTCGCCGCGACGGAGGCGCCCGCCGAGGTGGGCGCCTCCCGCGCGGGCCGAGGTGGACGCCCGCGCGGCGCGCAGCCGTCGGGGCCGGCCGGCGGGGAGACCGGCCGCGGTCGCGGGGGTCAGATCCGTTCGGCGCGCAGCTGTCGCGGCCGGCCGGCGGCCCGGCCCGCGGCGGTCAGATCCGTTCGGCGCGCGGCCGTCGCGGCCGGCCGGCGGCCCCGGCCCGCGGCGGTCAGACCCGTTCGAGCACCAGCAGGCGGTATTCGAGCCAGCGCCGGGAGAGGCCCGTCTGCAATGCCGAGCCACCGATCATGTTGGCCCAGAAGGGCTTCTCGACCATCCGGTCGAGCATCCGGGGCACCACACCCGCGGCACCCAGGATCACGTTGATCGCCCGGTCTCGCGGGCGTCCCAGGCGCAGGTAGGCGGTGAGGTCCAGGTCTTCGCGCAGGCGCAGGCCCGCGGCCTCGCCCATGGCCGCGAACTCCGCCACGGTGTGCAGGCTGCCGATCCGCCAGCCGGCGCGGAACTGATCCAGGCAGCGCTCGCGGGCCGGAAGCCCCAGATCGTTGTCGGTCATCCAGTCGTCGCACACGACCAGGCGACCGCCCGGACACAGGCGCGCGGCCAGCGACGAGATCAGCTCCGCCAGCGACGGCGCGTGGACCACCGACTCGATGGCGACCATCGCGTGGTAGCGGGGCTCGGCGGGAAGCTGGGCGAAGTCGCCGCAGGCGACGTGGCACCGCTCGGCCAGACCTTCGGCCGCCAGCCGCCGCTCGGCGATCTCGGCCTGCACCCGGCTGATCGTCACGCCGGTCACCTGGGCGTCCACCTCCCGGGCCAGCCTGACCACCGTCGCGCCCACACCGCAGCCGAGATCGAGCACCCGCCCCTCACCCGCCGGCACGTGGCCGATCAGCCGCTCGACCACCAGGCGGTTGACCGCGTCCGCGGCCTCGGTGGTGTTCGTAACGCCCGGCGTCCACACTCCGCGGTGGATGGCGTCGTTGCTCGGGCTCTCGCCGAACCGCAGGAAGCGCCGCGTGTTGGCGTCGTAGTAGTCCGCTACGCGATTGACATGCTCGGACGCGGCGTTTTCGGGCGAATGCGAAACCACAGGGCGCAACCTACCATGACCCTCGATGGAGTCGACGCGCCGCCGGCGCTCCCCATCCGTCGCCCCAGTGGCTTGTCCCGCGGACCCGGCGGTGGACGGCCGGCGGAAACCGCCTCTCAGAGGGTGAGGGTCTGACCGTCCTCGGCGACCTCGGCGCCGTACGCGGCGAGCGTCTCCCGTTCCGGTGCGGTGGCGGCGCACAGCGGGTTGGTGTTGTTGAGGTGGGTGTAAAGTACGCGCGCGCCGGTCCGGGTGAGGTCGCGCAGCGACGCGCTCACCGGCAGGTGGCCCATCTCCGTCGCGGTCCGGCCGGCGCCGGTGGCTCGCGCCATCTCGTCGTCGTAGAGGAACGTGCCGTCCACGACCACCGCCCTCGCGCCGGCCGTCGCGGCGTGGAACGGCCCGCCGAGCGCGGGCAGGCAGGGCGCGTACACCAGGACGCCGCCGGTCCGGCGGTCGCTGATCCGGTACGCCACCACCCAGTCGCCTGTGGACGGTGCGCCGGCCGCGTACCGGGGGCGCTTGGCGCCGACCGGCACGGCGGTGACGGTCAGCCCGCCGGCCAGCTCGAACGGCTCGCCGACCGCTACCGGTGTCCAGGCCAGCGAGGTGTACGCGCCGAGGACGCCGCGCACCGGGAACGGGCCGGACAGCGCGTCGAGCACCGCGGCCGTGCCGTAAACGGTGACGGTCTCGGCCTCGCGGAGGGCGAGCAGCCCGAGTGTGTGGTCGAGCTCGGCGGTGCAGAGCAGCACGCCACGCACCGGCGTCTGGCGCGGTCCCGGCCCGGGTGCCAGCTCCGGCGCGGCGGCGAGTTGGGCACGCAGGTCGGGCGAGGCGTTGAGCAGGTACCAGGAGCGGCGGTCGCCGCTGATCGCGACGCAGTCCTGGGTGCGCACGGCTCCGGCCTCGCGGGCACGGTCGCAGGCGGCGCAGGCGCAGTTCCACTGTGGAACACCGCCGCCGGCCGCCGTGCCGAGCAGGCGGACTCTCACCGCAGCCGCCGCGGCACGGCCGCCGCGCGCTCGCCGGCGCCGGTCATGAGGTCGGTGAGCACGCCGTGGTGGGGCGAGAGGTCGCAGGCCGGGTCGGTGAGCGCGGCGTCGCCGAGCAGCTGGTACGCCTGGCAGCGGCAGCCGCCGAAGTCGACCTCGCGCAGCGCGCAGTCGCGGCACGGCGCGGGCATCCAGCCGGTGCCGCGAAAGCGGTTGAACGCCGGCGACTCGTACCAGATCCAGGCCAGGTCGGCGGTGCGGGCGTCGACCACGCCGAGGCCGGGCAGCTGGGCCGCGGAAAGGCAGGGCAGCACGGACCCGTCCGGCGCCACGACCAACTGCCGGCGGCCCCACCCCTGCATGCACGGCTTGGGGCGGGTGCCGTGGTAGTCGGCGGCCACGTACACGATCTCGACCCGGTCGCCGTACCGCTCCTTGACGCCGGCCGCGGCGGCGCCGGCGCGGGCCAGCTGCTCGGCGGTGGGCAGCAGCGCCGCCCGGTTGCGCCAGGCCCACCCGTAGAACTGGGTGTGCGCCAGCTCCAGGCGGTCGGCGCCCAGCTCCACCGCCAGGTCGGCGATGGCGGCGAGCCGGTCGACGTTGCCGGCGTGCAGCACGACGTTGACGGTCAGCGGCAGCCCGTAGCGGCGCACCAGCGCGGCGGCCGCCCGCTTACGGTCGTGCGCGCGGAGGCCGGCCACCGCGTCGCCGGCGGCCGGGTCGGCGTCCTGGATGGACAGTTGCACGTGGTCGAGGCCGGCCGCGGCGAGCGACCCCATGGCCTTGTCGTCGAACGGGATGCCGCTGGTGATGAGGTTGCTATAGAGACCGAGCCGGTGCGCGCGGGCGACAAGCGCGGCCAGGTCGGCGCGCAGCAGCGGCTCCCCGCCCGAGAAGTGCACTTGCAGCACGCCCAGTGACCGCGCCTGGTCGAGGACCCGCGACCAGTCCTCTGTGGACATCTCGGGCCGGTCGCTCGGCGTGGTCGGGTTCGAGCAGTACGTGCAGTGCAGCGGGCACCGGTAGGTCAGCTCGGCCAGCATGCCGGCCGGCACCGGCTCGCGCGGCGGCGTCCACTCCGCGGGCGGGGCGGCCAGCGGCTGCACCGGCCGGCCGTCGCCGGACACCGTCACGAGGCGCCGCCGCACCAGGTCGTCCAGCAGCGCGGCGACGTCGTCGACCGGGACACCGTCGAACTCTTCGGACAGCCGCGCGGCGATCTCGGCGACGGTGCCGCCGCCGCACCGGGCGAGCACCTCGGCGGCGGTCTCGTTGAGCAGCAGCACACCTTCCGGGTACAGCAGGGCGTGCTGGTCGCGCACCGGGTCGTAGGTCAGGCGGACGCCGGGCCGCAGACCGGGCCGGTCGGCGGCGTCCACCGCGCTCACCGCCGGCCGCCGTGGTAGTCGATCGCGTCGAGCATCGCGCCCAGCACGTCGCACTTGAACGCCAGCGCGGAGAGCGCGGCGTCCTGCCGCTCGCGGGTGTCGCAGTGGACCAGCACGAGGTCCAATGTGTACGCCGAGTCGGCCCGGACGACCGGGATGCGGCTTTCGAAGTAGGCGAAGCCGTGCGGGTCGATCCAGCCGTAGTGTCGGCGCCAGGCGGAGACCCGGTCGGCCATGTGGTCCGGCGAGAACAGCTCGGTGAGGGCCGCGGCCGCCCCTTCCCACCAGGGGCGGTCGCGGCAGAAGGCGACGTACGCGTCGACCGCGAAGCGCACACCGCGCAGCACGTGGCGTTCGGCCACCATGTCGGCCCGGTCGAGGCCGACGGCGTCGGCGAGCACGAGCCAGTCGCCGAGCCCGCCGTCGCTCCCCTCGTGTCCATCCTGGAACGTGATCCGCTCGACCCACCGGCGCCGCACCTCGGGCAGCGGGCAGTTGGCGATGATGGCGGCGTTCTTCTGGGACAGGGAGCGCTGGTAGTACCAGCGGTTTGCCACCCAGGACCGGACCTCGTCCGGCTCGCACTTGCCGGCGTGCAGCCGGATGTGGAAGGGGTGCCGGTCCCAGTAGCGGTCGCCGAGGCCCCGGAGAGCCTCGGCGAACTCGTCCCGGCCGCGTGGCCGGGCTACAGCCACGGGCCGGTGTCGCCGGAGTACGCGGTCACCTCGGGGCGGGTCTCCAGGCACCGCACCTCGGGGCGGGTCCAGGCGCGGCGGGCGCGGCGGGGCGGCGCGGTGCGGCCCGTGGGCCGGGTCGTGACGGTCATGACATCCTCCGTCGTGGTGGCGGGTTCGAGATCGATCCATCTCGATGCGTCGATCCTACGACGGCGGGCGCGGTTTGGGTATCGGCGCGTGCCCCTGGTGCGGTGGCCACGAAATTCACCGGCCGAGCGGTTCACCCGGGCCGGGGGTTGGGGCCCACCGCGTCAGGTTGGCGGTGGGCTCAACTTCGCGATGGCCCTCTGGACGAACGCCTCCGCCTCGGCCTCGGTGATCGGCGCGAACTCGCCGTCGCCACCGAGCCGCTCCGCCTCGTAGAGGGCCCACGTGCGCTCCCACCGCAGGTTTCGGGTGAAGGCCTCGTCCACAGGCACGCCGCTGGTCATGCGGCGGCGCACCACGCCGGCCGGGTTCGCGCGCGTCCGGCCGGCCGACAGCGAGGCGTAGTAGACGTAGTCCATGCGGCGATTGTCCGCCCGGGGCCGTGGTTGAAGCCGGGGACGGGTTCTCCCTTGTCACGGTGGTGACGCCGGAACGACCGGGCGCATGAACATCCGTGCCGCCGACGTGCCCAGGCCGGTCGGACCGCGCAGGCCGGACGCGGCCTTGACGGGTGGCGCCGCCGAACCCCCGGTGGGCGCGCCCGCCAGCGTGCCTCCCGGCGGCGCGACCGGCGGGTCGGCCGGCACCGTCGCGACCGCGGCGGCGGGTAGCGCGCCGGCAGCGCCTCCGACCGCCGGTGCGGCGCCAGGCCGTGGAACCAGCGAGGCGCCGAGGGGTGTGGCCAGCGAGCCCGCGGGGAGCGCGGCCAGCGAGCCGGCGGGAAGCGTGGCCAGCGAGCCCGCGGGGACCGTGGCCAGCGAGCCGGCGGGGAGTGCGGCCAGGGAGCCCGCGGCCGGGAGCGCGGCGAGTGGGCCGGCCCAGCCGCCGCCGGCGCCGGGGCCGGCGCGGCGCAGCTCCGCCTCCTGGTAGCGGCTGGTGAGCCGGTGCCAGCGCAGGATGGCCGCCATCCAGTCCCGCAGCTCCCCCACATACGCGTCGAGCGCGGACCGCGCCTCCGCGTCCAGGTCGAAGTCGTCGTACAGGGCGGGCAGCTCGGTCCGCGCGGTCCGCTCGAACTGGCGGATCCGCGCGGTCATCAGGTCGTTGGCCACGGCGACGGCGGTGGGCGGGTCGCAGCCGAGGAAGTGCTGGATCACCAGCACCCCGTTGTGGAGCTCGCCCTCGAACTCGATCTCCTTCTGGTACGAGAAGATGTCGTTGGTCAGGCAGGCGTAGTCCATGGCCGCGTTCTCCAGCGCGCGGATCGGCCGGGTGCGCCAGATCTCCGGCGGCACCAGGCGGCCGTGGCCGATGCGGGCCAGGCTCATGGTCATGTCCGAGCCGAACGTGCGCCGCCGCATCTCGATGTAGTCCACCGGGTCGGGTATGCGGTGCTGGACGTGGTTGGACAGCTCCCACAGCCAGCTCTCGGTCATGGTCTCCACCGCCGCGCGGAACTGGCGCCGGTTGTCCACAGGCATGCCGGCCGTGGTGCGTGTCCACAGGTCCGCCAAGCCGTGTTCGAGGGGTGTGGACGGTGAGGCCGTCGCCGGGCCGTCCACCGGCATCATCTGCCTCATCCGCTCGTGGCAGGCCCGCGCGCCGGCCACGTCCCGGGTCGTGTTGTAGACCAGCGGGAAGTAGTCGTCGGCGTACGTTCCCCAGGTCAGCCACTGCGCGGACAGTTCCAGCTCCTCCGGCGTGGCGTCCGGGTCGAGGCCGGCGGAGCAGAGCGCGAAGTCGAAGCCGCGCAGCTTGCGTTCGTCCCACATCCCGGCTCCGGGCACGCCGGGCGGCGCGTCGACGAGCCGCATCCGGCGGGCCCAGTCCACCGACGCCTCGCGCGCCCGGTCGAGGTGCCGGCTCGTCCCCACCGCGAACGGCATGTGGAAGTCGGGCAGCTCGACCGGACCGACCGGCAGGTACGGCTTGTAGGAGTGGCCGCGCGCCCGGAGGGCGACGCCGGGCAGCAGCGCCGCCGCCGTCCCGAAGCCGGTCGGTCCGAGGTGGACGGTGCCGCCCTTGTTCATGTACCGGCTCGACCGCATGTGCCACTCGTGCCCACCGGCCTGCCAGTCCTGGAGCCCCTTGACGTACCGCAGCACGTCCGCGCAGCGCGCCGGGTCGACCCCGTGTTCGACCAGCAGCGGCGGCACCTCGGTCAGCGCCGTGTTCTCGAACTGCTGGAGCCGCGAGGTGAGCAGGTCGTTCACCGTGTCCGCTGCGCGCTGCGGGGTGCAGCCGAGGAAGCGTTCCATCACCAGGACGCCGTTGTTGAGCTCACCCTCGGTTTCCGTCTCCCGCTGGTACGAGAAGATGTCGTTGCGCAGGTGCACGCCGTCGGAGAAGGCGTCCTTGAGCACCCGCATCGGGCGGCTCGCCGCGATCTCGGCCGGCACCTCGGCGTGTACGGCGTGCTCGACGAGGTCCGCCGACCACGGCGCGCCACCCACCTTGCGGCGCATCTCCACGTACTCGACCGGGTTGGGCACGCGCGCTTCGCTGATGTTGGAGAGCTCCCAGAGCGACTCCTCCAGCAGCGCCTGCGTGCTGTCCGCGAAGCGCTCGCGCCACGCCGGCGACCGGGCCGGCACCGTCCGCCGCCACAGGTCGGCGAGCCCGGCCTCGACCGCGTTGGTCGGCTCCGGCATCCCCTCGTCGAGGCTCACCGGCATGAACGCGCGCAGCCCTTCCAGGTACGCCTTGGCGCCGGGGATGTCACGGGTCTTCTTGTAGACCTCGAGGAAGTGGTCGTCGAAGAAGAACACCCACACGTACCAGTCGGTGACCAGGTCGAGGTCGGCGGCGGTGGCGTCCGGGTGCGTGTACGCGCACAGCAGCGCGTAGTCGTGGTTGTCGAAGTCGGCCTCGTCCCAGACGCCGGAGCCCTCGATCATCGCCATCTCGCGCGCCCACGCCTTGGAGTGCGTGCGCGCCTGTTCGAGGTGGGGGTTCAGCCGGGCCGGGTGCGGCATGTAGAACGCGGGCAGCGTGAAGGGTTGCGTCACGGGGGGTCCAGCCTTTCTGGAAGGTCCGGGCCCCCCGATCAGATCAGTCCGTTACGCCCCAAGTCACCCATAAACACCCGATTGGGTGCTCACATAACCGGCGGGAAGTCCCGGTAGCTGTCCGTGTAGTAGGTGCCGACGCGCTCCCGGTACTCGGGGCTGCTGAACGTGTCCTTGTCGTACTCGGGCGAGTCCTTGATCTGGTCCTTGGTGCGGTCGACGTAGACCTTGCGCTCGGCGTGGTCCACGTTCTGCACCGTGCCGGCCGGCAGCAACACCTTGCGGCCGAAGATCCACGGTCCGGTGTCCACGACGATGTAGGACTCGCCGACCGCGTAGCTGGCCTCGTCGATCGAGCCGATGCCGCCGTCGGTGGCCTCGACGTCGTAGCCGGCCAGGCTCGCGTGCGCTTCCTCGTCGGCCTCGATGCTCTCGTCGCGCCGCTCGCCCAGCGCGGGGTCCTGCCCCGCCAGCAGGGCCGGGTCACGCCAGGCCCAGGGGATGAAGGGTTGCATCATGACGACCTCCTCAAATTTCCCTGGGGAGGTACCCGCCCGCGGGTCAGCCCAACCGCGCGGTGCGCCGCACCTGGCCGCGCTCGACGACCGCGAACTGGCGCGGACCGGGCAGGCCGAGGTAGGGGCAGCCGTCCACACCCTCGCGCAGGGTCGCCGACTCGTCCCCGGGACTTATCCACAGGAGGGCGCCGGTGCCCACCCACGGCTCGAGGTCGAAGTCGTACCGCTCGACCCCCGACTCCTCCCGCTCCCAGCCCGTCCACAGGCCGTCCTCGACCACCGGGTAGGAGCCGGTACCCCACAGGTTGACCAGCCGGGTGCCCGCCGCCGGCCGGCCGAAGTAGCTGATCGCCCAGCCGGTGTGCCGCCCGACCGGCACCTGCGCGATCACCGCCCGCACTTCGGGCGCGGCGCCGAGCAGGCGCGGCACCACGAACGGCGCGCCCGGCCCCGGGGCCACCGCGAAAGGCGTGTGCTCGACCGGCTCGGCCAGCCGCATCGCCCCGGTCATCGCCACCCAGGACGGCGGCCGCTCGCGGGGGTGGCGGCGCACCCCGCTCGGGTACTCCCAGAACCACCCGTCCAGCCCGGCCGTGTCGATCGGCCACCACACCGGCGCGTCGGTGAACGGGCACCGCGCGACCGGCACCTCGGGCAGCAGCTCCTGGTAACGCTCGGTGAGCTTCTCGTACGCGGGCCATACGGAAGCCACCGACCGGGCCCGTGCCTCGGCGCGCAGCCGCTCGCCCTCCTCCAGCAGGAGGTTCCGTTCGCGCACCGGCACAGCCTGGCAGAGCGGCGCCGCCACGTACACAGGCTGAGCCCCAGCTCAGCCGGGGCGCCGGCGCACGGCGGCGCCGCCAGGCCGAGCCACGGTCACCCAGTACGCAATCCCGCTGCGGGGCTAGGCCACGCACCCAGCCACGCAACCGCACCGCCGGACTAGCCCACACACCCCAGCCACGCAACCGCGCCGCCGGGCTAGCCCACGGTTATCCAGCGCGCAACCGCGCCGCGCGGGCTGATCCGCGGCTCAGGCCGGGCGGGTGGCGGCCTCCAGCAGGCCGGCGTGCGCGCCGAGCTCGGCCGGGCGGAGCAGGCGGGCCTCGCGCTGGTACTGCCGGGCCACGCCGGCCACCACCGCACGCATGGTGATCGTGCCGGCGCCACCGTCGGCGGCGATCAGCGCGGCGCTGCGGGCGGCCGCGGCGATGGCGGCGCCGGTCATGTCCAGCCGGGCCAGCGCGGCGAGGTCCACATCGGACGCGAGCGGCGCGGCGGCCGGGAACGCGAGCCGCCACAGCCGCCGCCGCTCGGCCGGCCCGGGGCGGGTGAAGTTGACGACGAAGTGGAAGCGGCGGGTGAAGGCCGCGTCGATGTTCTCCCGCAGGTTGCTGGCGAGGATCACCAGCACGTCACTCGACTCCAGCCGCTGGAGCAGATAGCCGATCTCCAGGTTGGCGTAGCGGTCGGTGCCGTGCCGCACGTCGCCGCGCTTGCCGAACAGCGAGTCGGCCTCGTCGAAGAAGAGCACCGCGCGGCTCTCCTCGGCCTGCCGGAACGCCGCGTCGAGGTTCTTCTCCGTCTCCCCCACCCACTTGGAGACCACCTGGGAGAGGTCGACGGTGAGCAGGTCGACGCCGAGCGTGCCGGCCAGGATCTCGGCGGAGAGCGTCTTGCCGGTGCCCGGTTCGCCGCTGAAGAGCACCTTCACGCCCGCGTCGCCGGGGTGCCGGCCGAAGCCCCACGCGTCCGCCACCCGCGGCCAGTCCCGGAACGCGGCGGCGATCTCGGTGATGTGACGCAGCTGCTCCGGTGGCAGCACGAGGTCGTCGAGCGTGCGGCGCGGGGTGACCGTGCGGGCGTACCCGCTGGTGCGGCCCCGGGTCACGGCGGCAACCGCCGGGCGGACGTGGTCGGCGAGCGGCGCCGGGCGGCCGTTACCGGCGAACCGGGCGCCCGCCCCGGCGACCGCGGCCACCGCGCGCAGCTCGTCGCCGCCCATCCGGTAGCGGGCCGCGAGGTCGTCCAGCAGCGGCGGGTCGACGCCGGGCAGCGCGGCCGACCAGCTTTCGTGCCGCTGGCGGTAGTCGGGCTGGGGCAGCTCCCATTCCGCGTACGCGCGCGCGGCGAGCAGCGGCACCGGTCGCCAGGCCGACTCGCCGCTCAGGATCACCGGCAGCCGGGCTCGGACCAGTGTGTCCACCGTGGACGCCGGATCTACGGGCTCGCCGCTGGGGAGCCACAGCACGGCGTCGAGGGCCGCCGCGACCCGGACCGCCTCGGCCAGGTCGGCGCCCGCCGGGACGGTCCGCAGTGGACGGCCGGTGTGCGCGGCGAGCGCGAGCACCGCGTCGCGTTGTGCCGACGGTGCGGCGCCCCACAACCCCACCACGTCGACCTGTCCGGTGGCGAGCGCCCGCCCGAGCCGGGCCAGCCGGTCCGGATCCAGCTGGGGCGGCGGCGTGTACCCCGGCGGCGCGGCCACGGCACCCGGATCGTGCCCGACCAGGCCCGCGTCGGCCACGCCGAGCAGCATGTCGTACACGCCGGGTCCGAGCGCGAGGTCGCGGGCCAGCTCGACGGCGGCACCCGGCAGCGGCTCGACCAGGCCGTGCCGCCGCAGCCGCCCCGCCGGCCCGAGCAGCCACCGCACCGCGAGCCGCCCCTCGGCCGAGGCACCGCCGAGCGTGACGGCGATCAGCTCGACCGAGGGTAGGCGGCGCTGGAGGTTGTCCACGATGTACGCGTAGACCCGCTCGTAGGCCGGGTCCAGCTCGGGGCCGGCGACGAGCAGCAACGCGTCCTGCTCGACCCGGTCGAGGCCGCAGCGGGCGGCGAGGTCGTCGAGCGGCAGCGTGATCCCCGCGGCGGCCGCGTCCCGGCGCAGGTCGCGCTCGGCCGCCAGCTCGGCGCTGTCGTCCACGGTGGACGGTTCGGTCGGCGCGGACCAGCTTTCCACCCGTTCCAGCAGGAGCGCGGCCTGCTCGTCGGTCACGCAGAACGGGGTCAGGTCGGGCCGGGTGAGGCGGGCGGCGAGCGCGGCCTGCCGCCCCGCCGCGGCGCGCAGGGCATGGTGCGGGGCACGCAACCGCAGGCGCAGGTGGGCGAGCGCGAGTTCGGTGCGGGCGGTCATCCGCTCACCCCCGCCCGAACGTCAGCGTGCGACCGTCCAACCAGGACACGTCCGGTACGTCCGCGAGCAGCCCGTGCGCGGCGAGGTCGTCGTGGCGGCGGCCGTACGGCAGGCGGACCCGTACCTCGTCGGCGTCGAAGCGGACCAGGCCGCCGAGGTCGCCGAGGCGGGTGAGGGCGAGCTGGGGGTCGGTCGGCTCGCGGTGCCGCCACAGCAGCCAGGCGATGGTGCCGAGGCCGGCGGTGGCGAGGAGCGTGAGGGTGCGTTCCAGGCCGGGGTGGGACGCGCGGGGCGCGGCGGGGCGGGCGGCCATCGCGGCCATCAGCTCCCCGGCGGCGGCCGCCGGGCCGGTGAGGTCGGCGGTGGCCGCCCGCAGTGCCAGGCGCCCGCCGGCCCAGGCATCGGTGGGACCGGCGATCCAGCGCCGCCCGGCGCCCGGCAGCCGCCGCCACGCCCGGCCCGGGTCAGCGTGCCGGACCGAGCCGGCGCCGGCCGGTGGCGTGCCGGTCACCAGCGGCACGCCGGCCGCCATCAGGTCGTCGACGGCGGCATCGCCGGCGGCGACCAGGAGTGGGCGCCCGGAGGCCTCCCAGAACGGCACGAGCTCCGCCCCGTCGTCCTCCCACGCGACCGGAAAGAGCCCGTCCGGCTCGACCAGCAGCAACCCGCCGCCGGCGGCGGTGACGGCGAGCGGGCGGTCGGGGTCGTGCCCCCGGCAGACCGCGAGCCCGACCAACGAGTCGAGTACCGGCAGCGTGTCCCGCGCCCGCTGGCCGAGCGAGGTCAGCGCGTCGTCCGGCACCGACCCGTCCAGCCCGGCGAAAGCGGCCGCCGCCTCGACGTCGGCGGTCGAGCGCCGCCACCCGTGCCGCGGCGGCGACAGCACCTTGTAGGCCAGCCCGGCCGCGAACGTCCGCGGATCGCCGGCCAGTGGACCGATCGGCGCGAGCAGGTCGATCTTGTCGAGTGCGGCCGCGACAAGGAACGGCAGCACCGAGCCGACCTCGACCTCGCCCGTCCGCGGCGTGCGGTGTGGCGCCGCCGAGCCGGTCGGGTCCGCGGTGGTGGCGGCCAGGGCGGTCCGGGTGGCCGGCGGCAGCGTGTCGAGCAGGTGGCCCAGTTCGCCCCGGTCGGCCAGCGCGGCCAGCAGCGGGGTCAGCCCTTCGAGCCCGGGTACGGCCGGCGGCTCGACGGCCGCTCCCACCGCCGGCGCCGCGGAAACCGCCGGCGGGGTGGTCGCCGCGGCCGGCGGAGTCGACGGCGTGGCAGCGGGTGGCGCGGCCTCGGGCGCGAACGGCCGGCCCGCGGGCAGAGAGACGGTCGGCGACGGTACGCGGCCGGCGATCAGGTCGGCCAGCGAGAGCGACACCACCACCCGGACCGGTTCGGTGATCTCGACGTCGCCGTCCACAGTGGTCCGCGCGGCGGCGGCGAAGTCCTCGTCGCGTTCCAGGTGGGCGGTGACGAGGGCGGGCAGCGCCTCCACCACCCGCCGCACCAGGTCGCGCGGGGCGGGACCCCAGCTCCACCCGCCGTCGCGTACGACCGTGACGTCGCAGCGGCGCACGACGATGTCGGGCCCGCCGCCGGTGCCGGCCACCTCGCTCACGTCCGCTCCACCAGCTCCAGCCGTCCCACCCAGCCCTTCACCAGGACCAGCACGCCGTGCTTTCCCTCACCGACCCGCACGCCGATGGTCGTCTCCCGCTCACCCGTCCCGATCCGGCCGAGGAGCGGCGGGACGCCGGCGAGCGCGACGAGCACCGCCGCCGGCTCGGTGACCGGCCGGGACACGGTGACCGTCACGCCGTCCGCGGCCAGGGTGATGCCGCCGGTCCAGGGTGCGAGGGTGCGCAACGCGCCCGCCCCGTCGGGGACCTCGTAGTCGCGCGGCGCCACCAGGGCGCCAGGCTCGTCGTCGACCGCCGCCACCGACAGCCGCGCGGCGGGCACGGTGAGGTCGTCCACCGTGCCGTCCTGGCGGGACACCCACAGCGGCAGCCCGTCACCGACGAGGTCGCGCGAGGCCACGGGTCCGGACGCCGCGATCGCGCCGAGCACGTGGCCGGTGTCCGTCGCGTACGCCACCGTCAGGCTCATGTGCCGCTCCCCCCGCTCGCCTCCGGGTCCGGTACGGCCGCCGCCAGGACCAGGAACTCGACCGGCACGGTGTCGTCGCGCACCTCGCCGTCCGGGCGCATGCTGCGCATCCGGCTGCGTACCCGGCGCTGGCCGTCCACTGTGCACTCGACCGGTGCGCTCAGCCAGACACCGTCCAGTGTGGGCGGTCGTGGGTTGACCATGGTGTGCAGCACGACCCGCCCCTCCCGCACGTCCTCGTCGGCCACGCCGGCCGGCAGCGGCAGCAGGACGCCGTCGGTGGCCACGCCGGAGACCGCCGCGACCGCGCCGCCGGTGGTGCCGATGGAGAGCTTTCCGCGGATCGTGACGTCGCCGCGCGGCGAGACGGCGAGCACCTCGTCGACGGAGCCGTCGGCGCGGTAGAGGCCGAACGCCAGGCCGGCCTGCCGGTCGAGCGTGACGACCGGTCCGCCCTCGGCCGCGGCCGGCGCGGTGCGCAGGGCGAGGTGGCCGGCGCGGGCGGCGACGGTGTCGGCACGCACGCCGGCGTACCGGGGCAGCACGCTCCCGGCGTCCGGCAGCACGTCGCGAAACCTCCCGTCCCGAAACGTGACGTAGCCGAGCAGGATGAGCCACGGGGTGGTGCCGTCGCCCGGCCCGTCGCCCACGGCGGGCGGGCGCTGGTCGGCGACGAGCCGCTCGTCGCCCAACCGTCCGAAGAGGACCTGGTACGACTCGTCGACCCGGCTGGCGCCGGCCCCGGTGCCGCAACGGTCCGCGGTCAGCGCGCCGGCGGCGGGCTCCCGGTCGAGGCCGGCGAGGAAGACCGGGTACGCGTCCCCGGTCGGCTGGTCGGCGCCGTTTACCTCGTGGAAGAGCGTCTCCTGGAGGGTGACCGGCTCGGCCACCACCACCTCGCGGCCGGTGCCGTCGACGGCGACGCCCGGCTGGAGCGTCACCTCCACGTACCGGGTGCCGCTGTCCGGGTCGGTCTGCCCTTCGCCGGTGAGCGCGAGCCCTTCGGCGATGCCCCACTCGTGCAGGTACCGGTCGTGCCGCGCGGCGCGGCCCCGGCCGTGGTCGACGGTGCCGGCGAGGTCGGCGGCGGCGAGGATCTGGCCCTCGAAGAAGGCGGGCCGCTGGAGGTCGGTCATGGCGGTCAGCCCTCCTGCCCGCCGGTCCGCCGGCCCCGGGTCGCCTTGCGCGGAACCGCCTTCGCCGGAGGCGACGGCTCAGGTTCGGGCTCCGGCACCGCCTTCGCCCGCTGTTGGGCCTTCGCCGGAGGCGAGGGCTCGGGCGAGGGCTCGGGCTCCGGCGTCGCCTCGGGCTCCTCCGCGGCGTCGAGGACCGATGTGGAACGCACCGCCGACGCCAGTGACTTGACGAGCGAGCGCAGCTCGGCCACCTCCCGCCGCAGGTCGACGTCCGCCGCCGGCGGGACCGCCGGCGCGGGTGCCAGCAGGGCGAGCAGCTCGTCCAGTTTGGAGTCGGCGGGCGGGCCGTCGAGCAGGCCGTGCACCCACTCCAGCGCGACCGGCGCGCCCCCTTGCGCGGGTGGCGGCGGGTCGCCCGCGACCGGCAGCGGCTCGCAGCAGACCTCCTCCGCCAGCTCCCGCGCCTGGTACAGCACCGGCGCCCAGGCCGCGTACCCCGGACCGCCGGGCAGCCACTGTGGACGCTCGGCGGCGCACGCCCGGAGCACCTCGCAGTCGCTGAGTTCGAGGCGGGCGAGCAGCACGTCGCCGTCGTTGGCCGGCGCGCAGGGCGGCAGCACGCTGGCGCAGGCCACGTCGGTCACGTACCGGGTCAGCGCGGTGGACAGCCGCCCGGCCGCCGCCGACGCGAGGCTCAGCTCGGTCGCGCCGGCCACCTCCCGGCCCGGGGGCGGCTCGTCGGGCAGCGCGGGCGGCAGGTCGGCGCGGGCGACCGCCTCGCGGATGCCGCAGTCGGCCAGCTCCCGGTCGCGGTCGAGGCGGCCGAGCAGCCAGTGCCGGGTGCGGGCCAGGTCGGCGATCAGCTCGGCCCGCATGGCGTAGCTGAGCGGGGCGCCCTGTGCCACGAGCCGCGCCTCCAGCGGCGCGCCCTCGACCCGCTGGTCGACGACCCGCTCCTGGGTCTCGGCCAGGACGGCCGCGGCCATCGCGCGCCGCGCCGGGTCGGGCCACACCGCTTCGGCGTCCAGCCCGTCCAAGGTGGACACCGAGGAGGCGAGCAGGGCGCGGGCGGCCGTGGCGTCCACCCCGTACTGGCGGACCAGCTCGGCCTGGCTGGCCTGGTCGTAGGTGTCGAAGGCGGCCACCGCGCCGGCGAGCACCCGCACGTGTTCGGTGGCCAGCCGGGCCTGCTCGAGCGTGGGCGGTGAGCCGAGCCCGCCGAGGTCCTGGGCGGCGGCCTCCCAGCGGTCCCGGGTGTCGCCGTCGAAGAGGACCGGCGCGGCGGCGGCGCGCACCGCCCCGCCCAGCGGCCGGCGGTAGGCGGCGAGCCGGGCCGCGCGGGCCCGCTCCGCGGCCAGCGGCTCGGCGTCGCCGAGACGGGCGGCGATCGCCTTCCCGGGCGTGTACCGCGGGTCGCCATCCTCGTCGAGGCAGCGCACGACGAAGCGGTACGTCTCGCGGACGCGGGACGGCACGCAGCCGTCTCCCGGCGCGCTCTCGTCCGTCGCGTATGGAGCGATCGGCTCGATCGCCTCCTCCGTGTACCGCACGTAGAGCCCGTAGACGCGGTCGCCGTCGGCGGAGCAGGGGTCGCCGCAGTCCGCGCCGAGCGAGCGCACCCGCAGGTCGCGGACGAGCGCGACCACGTCAACCTTCTCCGCGCAGCCGACCACGATGTCGTTGCCGCACGGGTCGATGGCGTACCCGGGGCGCACGGTGACCACACCGCCGCCGCAGGGGTCGCAGGCGACGTGCAGCCCGCAGACCACGCCGGGTCCGAACAGGAGCCTGTTGCGCAGCCGGTCCTTGCCGGTGACGTACCCGGTCAGCGCCTGGAGGTCGTCCTCGGTGAGCAGCTGGCCAGCGTAGAAACGCGGCCGTGTGAAGCCGGTGGACGGGTGCGTGTCCGCACCGCCGCACCGCCCGCACCCGCAGCCCGACCGGGCCGGAGCCGTGACAGCCATGTCAGCCTTCCCTCACGAAGAACCAGCTCTCGAACACATCCCCGCCGAGCCCCACGCCGGAGGTCCACGGCCCGATGCCGGACGGCGGCAGGGCGCAGCCGACGTCGGTCGCGGTGTCCACGTCCGGCTCGGCGTCGGCGTCCTTTTCGGACCGCGGCCGCAGGTAGGGGACCTTCCCACCGACGTGCGTGCCGTCCACCGGGCGGCAGCAGCGGTCGAGCAGGAACGCCGAGCGCACGGTGATGAGCACGCGGTCGTCGTCCTGGAGCGTCTCCCGGGTGGTCTGCCGGAAGCGGAACTCGCGGGTGAACTCGGTCTTCGGCAGCCCGGTGAACTCGCCGCCCATGAACCAGGAGTCCGCGTTCTTGCCCGCGCCGCCCTCGATCACCTGGATGTCGATGACGCCGCGGCGCAGCGAGTCGACCCGGATGTCGTCGGAGAAGCGGATCACGAGGCCGCCCTTGTCGTCGACGGTGCCGAGCAGCTCCTTGGCCTCGCTGACGGTGTAGGTGTGGCCGTGCCGCCAGTTGATCCCGGTGATGACCGTGGGCACCCGCCGGCCGAACGGGCGCCGGATGCTCTGGTCGATCTGCGCGGCCTTCAGCGGCTTGTGCCAGTCGATGTCGTCGATCCGGGCCAGCCACAGGATCCCGCTGCCCTCGCCGTGGAGGTCGCCGCAGGTGTCGCAGCGGCGGTCGGCCTCCGGGCGGTCGGCGGTGACCCGGATCCGGTACGTCTCGCGGGTCCAGCCGAAGTCGCAGTCGGTGGTGTCGCCGCAGTCGGAGGTGAAGATGGTGCGGGTCTTGTCGACCGGGTCCTCTTCGTACTCCACGCCGACCCACACGGTCTTCGGGTCGGTCGTGGTGGTGTGCGCGGAGCCGGCGAGCGCGTCCCACAGGTCGAGCTCGCAGGCGTCCCGCACCACGATCTCGTTGCCGTACGCGTCGACGCCCAGGCCCGGCGTGATCCGCACCTTGGCGACGCGTTCGGTCGTCTTCGCGGCGGACGCGTCGGCCTCCTTCGACCCGGCGACCGGCTCGACGAACAGTCCACATACGACGCCGTACCCGAGCAGGTAGCGCATGCGCAGCTTGAGCTTGTCCCGGAAGTACTCCTGCTCGCGCTGAAGGTCACGGGCCCCGAGGAGCCGGCCGTGGAAGTATCGCAACCGCCGCAGCTCGGGCACGTCGAACCCGGTTCGTGTCTCCGTCATCGTTTCTTCCTCCCGTTTTGTCACCGCGACATTCCTCACCACGACACCGAATCCACACCGAGCGTCGCCCGTTCGCCGACGGCCATGGCGCGGTGCGGCCCGCGCCGGCTCGTCGCCACCACACTGGAGCGGCCCAACCGCACGGGCCGGCCGCGACCCGCCGCACCGCCGTCCACCGGCCCGAGCACCGGCGCCGGCAACGCCGTGAACGCGGTGTCCACACCGACCGCCGACCACACGCCGACCACCCAGCCCAGCCCGCCGCGGTGGACGGTGCCGGCGGTGTGCGCGGGCGCCTGGGCGTCGACGAGCCGGCGCAGCGCCGCGTCGTCCACAGTGGTGGGCGCGTGCGGCGGCAGCGCCACCCGGAACCGGTACGCGTGCGCGGCCAGCGGGTCGGTGTGCGGGTCGCCGCCGCCGCGCACGGGGGCGCCGGACAGGCCGGAGGTGCCGACCCGGAAGCGGGCCGCGGAACGGCCGAACAGCCGCACGCTCCCGAGCCGCCCGTCACCCCGCTCCCGCCCGCGGCCACCACACCCGCAAGAGCACGCGCCGTCACCCCTGCCGAAGCACGCACCGTCACCCCCACGGGAGCACGCGCCGTCACGCCCGCCGGAGCCGGCACCGGCACAGCCACAGGAGCCGGCGCCGGCGCCGGCGCCGAGGCGGAGCCACGCCCGCTCGGTCGCGAGCTCGGTCACGACCGGCTCGACGCCGGCGACGATACGCACCACCTCGCGCAGCGCCCCTGGCGTGCCGCGCCGGCGGTACAGCTCGGGGGCGGCCGCCAGCAGCTCCCGCCGGGTGTCCGCGCTCCACCCGCCCTCGAACGCGAGCCCGAGCAGGCCGCCGAGCCACGGCAGGGCGGCGTCCGGCACGCCGCGCACGTCGAGCAGCGCCGGGTAGCGCTCGATGACCCGGTCGATGCCGTCGAGCGTGGCGTCGAACAGGGACATGAACCGCTCGGTGAAGTCGTCGGCCGCCGGGTCCGCGCGGAACGCCGCGGGCAGCAGCTCGGCGCTCGTCGCGCGCGGGAAGTCCAGCCGGACGCGGCGGACCACCGGCGTGGCCG
Organism: Phytohabitans sp. LZ39; assembly: GCF_059359075.1. Lineage (NCBI taxonomy): Bacteria > Bacillati > Actinomycetota > Actinomycetes > Micromonosporales > Micromonosporaceae > Phytohabitans > Phytohabitans sp. LZ39. The sequence continues at coordinate 331,197 of NZ_JCADBM010000007.1, forward strand.
TGCCGTCGCCGGTGAGCCACAGGCGCAGGAAGAGGTACCGGCCGGGCGGCTGGTCGACGAGGAAGTCGAGCGCGCCGGCCGGAGCCTCGTGCCAGTCCCCCGGCTCGGGTACCGCGCCCCTGTCCTCGCCGGCCGCCACGGCCACCCGGATCGCCGTCCCGGCCGGTACGTCCGCGTCCAGCGCCACCCGGTGCCAGCGGCAGCGGGACAGTCCACTGTCGATCGCGGCGGTGTCGAGGCGCCCCCGCACCTGGAGCCCGGTGGCCGACGGTGGCGGCCCGTCGAGCGGCGCGCCGTCCCAGTCGAAGCACTCGCCGCCGAGGCAGAAACCACCGTCCCAGGTGGACGCCAGCGTGCTGGGCGGGAAGGCGTCGGCCAGCTCGGCGAGGGTGGCGGCGCGGCCGTCCACCCAGATCCGCGGGCCGTTGCCGCCGGTGGTGAGAATCCACAGTCGACGGTCCCGGCCGACCCGCAGCCCGTCGATCCGGCCGGTGACGCCGGTGCGGATCACGTCGAAGTCGGTGCCGCCGGCCCGGTAGCGCCGGATGTCGGTCGTGCCGTCCCGGGCGACGTAGAGGTCGCCGCGCCGGGTCAGCGCGAGCACCCGCGCCGGGCCGGAGACCTCGGTGACGACCGTCTCCCCCTCCCGCCAGAACACCCGGACCGGACCGTGCCGGTTCGCGACGGCGAGCCACCGGCCGGCGGTCGCGACCGCGGCGGGCCGTCCGGATGGGGCGCAGTGCGGCGGCCACACCGGCAGCCACGGGCAGCCCACGCCGTCGCGGCGCAGCACAGTGGACGAAGTGGCCAGGAACCAGCTGCCGTCGCGGCAGCCGGGCGCGAGGCGCGGGTCGGGAAACCACGGGAGCAGCTCCTGCCGGCTCGGCCGGCCGCCGATCGTCTCGAGTCGCAGCCCGGCCGGGTCGTCCAGGCCTTCGAGGCCGGTGACACCGGCGTCGTCCCAGCCCACGTAGGCGTCGAGCAGCCGGAAGGTCGCCTTCGCCGGTCCGCAGGTCATGCCGCACCTCCCACGGACGCGTCCACCGGAACCAACAGGGGGCGGGCCGGCCACGGCAGCGCGTTCGGCTTCAGCGGCTGGTCCGCGCAGGGCGGGGCGGCGACGCCGTCGACGACGAGGCGCAGCCGCGGTACCGCCCGCACGCCCGGGACGGCCAGCAGGCGCCGCACGAGCGTCACGTACCGGATCGGTGCGCCGAACGGGTAGCCGCCGCGCACCGGGTGCAGGTAGGTGGTGAGGTCGTCGGCGGCGCGGGTGAGCACGTCGGCCCGTTCCAGGGCGGGGTCGAGCACCAGCCACGCCTCGACGGTCACCCGGTGGTAGCGGGGCGCGCCGGTGGCGATCCGCACCCCGGCGGGCGCGGCGACGGCGGCGAGGTGGTCGGCGACCGCGCGGAGCGTGCGCCGGTCCGGCACCGGCGGCTGGTCGCCCTCGACGGGCGGCCCGCCCGGCACGATGAGCACGCCGACCACGCCCGGTTCGGGGCGGCCGGGGCGGGCGGGATCCAGTCCCGGTACCCCGTGCGCGCGGGCGACGAGCGCGCCGGGCGCGCGGAGGGCGAGCAGCGCGTAGTCGGCCGAGGTGACCGCGCGGCCGCGGGCGGCGAGCTGCTCGGGTCCGCGGCGCAGGACGTCTTCGGCCGGCTGGGCGTCGGCGCCGCCCTCGGCGGGGAACGGGTTGGTCACCCCGGTGACGAACGGCAGCGAGGTGACCAGCGACTTCACCTGCCCGGCCCGCACGCCGCCGGCCGCGCCGCCGCCGACCCGGTAGCGTTCGGCGACGAGGTTGCGGAAGCCGAGTGGCACCCGGGCGCCGTCGACGCCGTCGCCGAACGTGAGCTCGCCCGTAGCGTGGTCCACTGTGAACACCCGCGCGTCGGGGCCGCGGCCGGCCAGGCTCTCCACCTCGCGCCAGCGGGTGGGTGTGGCGGCGGTCGTGCCGAAGACGTCGCCTTCGGCGTCCCCGTCGACGGTGACCGCGACGCTGCCGGGCACGATCGGCACCTGGGTGAGGCGCATGCGGGTGCGCCCGTCGGCCGGTCCACCTTGGACGGGCTGGGGCACCTCGTCGCGGATCGTGCGCACGGCCGTGGCGGGCACGAGGTTGAGCCGCACGGCGGTCAGCACAGGCGGCACCGCGAACACGCCGTGCGCGACGGTCACCCGCAGCCACCGCAGCTCGGGCAGCGGGCGCGGGCCGGGCGGCCGGGCCGGGCGCCAGGTGCGCGGCAGTCGCAGCTCGACGATCCCGGAGGCGGTCAGCCCGGCGGTGCCGTCGCGGGCGACCTCTGCGGGAAGGTACCGGCCGCCGTCGAGGATCTGCCAGCGCAGCAGCGGGGCGGGGTCCGCGCCGCCGGGCGCGGCGAGCACCAGGCCGACCGAGAGCAGCGGGTACGGTGCGGCGCCGCCGGCCAGGCCGATCCAGAGCGCGTTGCCGGGCCGGGGGCGGGCGCCGAACGCCGCGAACGGCCGGCCCTGCCCGCTCGCGGCGCCGGGGACGAGGGCGAGCCGGTCGGACTCGGCGACGGCGACCGCGCCGAGCGTGGCGGGTGTGGCGTAGAGGTCGCGGTCGGTCTCGAAGACGACCTGCTGGCCCGGGACGAAGGCGGTGCCGGGCGCCGGCGCCGCGCTGGCCTGGAAGCCGGCCGGTACGAGCACCGACGCCCCGTCCGGCGGCGTGACGGTGAACTGGAGCAGCGCAGTCGCCGGGGTGGCCGGCAGCGGTCGCACCCCGGCGATGCCGAGGTGGGCGGCGAGCAGCTTCTCGGGCAGCCGGTTGAGGCGCCGCAGCACCGGCTCGGCCTGGGCCCCGAAGAGCCGCACGAGCGCGACGCCGGCGTCGGCCCGGTCGGGGTTGCTCCAGTCCGGGGTGTACGCGGGCAGCCGCGCGCCGATCTGCGCCCGCACCCGCTCGCGGGTCGCCTCGACGAGCTCCGGTTGGGTGCCGGTCGGTCCCGGCCCGGGGACGGTGCGCCCCTCGCCCTCCGCGGCGGCCCGCTCCCACCACATGGTGTCGCTCATGCCCGTCCTCGCTTCGCCGCGGGCGGGCACGAGGCGCCAAGCGCACAGTGCCCGATGATTCGCTCGCTCATGCGGCCACCCCGATCGTGACGTCGGTGAGGGCGACCAGGTCGCCGGGGCGCAGGGGTACGTCGGCGCAGTCCTCTGTGGGCGGTGCGCCGTCGAGGCCGATCGCGACGGCGGTGACCTCCGCGGTGTCGCCGACCGCGGCCTGGGCGACGCGCAGCAGCGCGGAGGGGCGTACCGGCCCGCCGAACGGCCAGCCGTCGCCGCCGTCGCCGCCGCGCAGCGGGTCGAGGTAGCGGCCCAGGGCGCTGCGCAGCACGGACCGCACGCGGGCCGGGTCGGCCGGCCTGGCGGCGAGGTCGACCCGCAGCGCGGTGGCGCGGTAGCGGGGGCGGCACACGTACAGCTCGGTGCCGACGAGGCGGGCCCGCTCCAGGTGCTTCCGGACCGCGACGAGCATCCCCGGGTCGGGTCGCGGCGCGGGCGTGCCCTCGGCCACGGACGGCACGACGCGCACGGTGACCGCGCCGGGCACGGTGTCGCGGGGGTAGCCGGGGTGCTCGCCGATGCCCACATAGGACCGTCCGACGGCGACGCCGGGGGTGCCGCCGGCCAGCTCAGCGAAGTCGGCGGCGGTGACCGCGCGGGTCACCCGGGACAGCTCCTCGCCGGCGCGGCGGCGGGCCTGGTCGACGGTCTCCGGGTCGCGCCCGCCCTCGGCCGGCACCACGTTGGCGGCGGTGACCGCGCCGTCGGGCCGGCCGACGACCCACCAGTTGCCGGTCAGCCCGCCGTTGCCGGCCGCGCCGCCGCCGCGCACGTACTCGACCTCGACGGCGGCCGGGTCGTCGGCGACCGGGTCGTGCACCGGGATGGCGCCGGTCAGGCCGTCGCCGAAGCGGATCGCGCCCTCGGACCGGTCCAGCACGAACACCGGGTCTCCCGGACCGGCGAACGTGAAGTCCGGCACCGGTTTCCACTCGCGCGCGATGCCGCCGCGGCGCAGGCGCGGCGCGGCGGCGAGCAGCACGCCCCGCGCGTCGGGCAGGTCGAGGTGCTGGCCGGGCAGGCGCAGCCACCGGTCGAGCTGGTCGGCGAGGTCGGCGCCGGTGACCGTGCGGGTCTCCCGGTGGGTGGCGATGCCGGTGTTGGGCACGAGCTGGCGCAGCACCGGCGGCGAGGCGTAGGACGCGTCGCGGGTGCGGACCACGAGCTCGCCGCCGGCGGGCACCCGCAGCCGCACGATGCCGGAGCGGCGCAGCCCGGCGGTGCCGTCGTCCACAAGGGACCACGACCAGGTCAGCTTCGCGGGAGGTGGCACGTCGGCCGCATCCGCGCTCCACTGTGGAGACACGCCGCTCGGCGTGTCCAGGTCGAACAGCAGCGACAGCACGGCGCCCGGGGCGGCCGACGCGCCGTCGAGCGCGATCCGGAACTCCCCCGGGCCGCCGCCGGCGGGCAGCAGCGGCACGCCGCGGCCGGCGCCCAGGTCGGCGCCGTGGTCCCGGCCGTCGACCCAGACCGCGACCCGGTCGACCGGCACCGCGGTCACGTCGTCGTCGAGGGTGAATGTCACCCATTCGAGCGGGTCGCGGGAGAACACGGTGCCGGCCGGGGCGGAACCGGACAGCCGCAGCACCGTGGCCGCCGACCGGGCCGGTGCCGGGCCGGGCACGCCGAGCAGGCGCAGCACCGCGACGACCAGCGCGTCGGGCACCTGGTCGAGCCAGTAGAGGCGCTGTTCGAGCAGGTACGCGAGGACCTCGAGAACGGTCACACCGGGGTCGGCGGGCGCGTGCAGCGTCCACGCCCCGCCCGACTCGGCGGGGATGCGTTGCCGGGTCGCCGTCATGAGGGCGTCCCAGGTGAGGTCGTCCAGGCGCGGGAGCGGCACGGTCACGGTCAACCCCCCACGAGCCCGAGGTAGTACGGAAAGACGAGGTTGGCGCGGGTGTTGGTGCGCCGGATCCGGTACGTCACCGAGACCGTGACCACGCCCTCCTCGCCGGGCGACACCTCGGCGCGCACGTCGTCGAGCTCGACCCGCGGCTCGAACTGCCGCACCGCGTCGCGGATCGAGTCCTCCAGGTCGTGCAGGTTCTGGACGCTGTCCGGCGCGAACACGAGGTCCGGCGCGCGGGTGCCGAAGTCGGGGCGCATCACCCGCTCGCCGAGCCCGGTCAGCAGCAGCGCGCGCAGGCAGTGGGCGATGCTCTCCTCGCCGCTGGCGTACGGCAGCCGTCCGGCCTCGTCCGGCAGGATCGGGAACCGCCAGCCGGTACCCAGGAAATCGTCTGTCATGCGGTTTTCACCACCCCGGACACGAACGGCGGCGCCGGCGGGGTCGGCGGGCCGGTGTTGGGCGTGCCGGCCGGGTGGACGTGGCTGGCGAACGCCTGGGTGAGCTTGCCGCCGAGCACGACCGGGTCGGTGGTGGGGTCGCCGAGGTTGACGGTGGGCGCCTTGAGCGTGATGGCGGTGGACGACTCCAGGGTGATCGCGCCGTCGGCCTGGACGGAGACGCTGCCGCCGCCGGCCGCCTTGACGCGGATGGCCTTGCCGGCGTCGTCGAGCTCGACCACGTGCCCGGCCGCCGACGTGACCCGGACCGCGGCCTGCGACTCCTGGTCGTCGAAGACCAGCTCGTGCCCGTGCCGGGTGCGGATCATCTTGCGGTCCTGGCCGTCGCGGCGACTGGTGGGCGGCTTGTCGGCGCCGTTGTAGAGGCCGCCGAGCACGATCGGGAAGCGCATGTCGCCGTGTACGAACGCGACGAGCACCTCGTCGCCCTTCTCCGGTACGAATACCGCGCCGTAGCCGCCGCCGGCGTAGAGCTGGCTGACCCGGCACCAGTCGGTCACGGTGCCGTCGTCGAACCACGGGAAGCGCAGCTTCACACGCGCCTCGTCGTCGCCGTCGACCTCCTCGACGAGCGCCTCCACCACGCCGTAGTAGCGCTGGTCGGCGCTCCGCGACCGCGATTCGACCCACGTCATCGCGTCCCTCCATCGTGGACCGGTCGGGCGGCGAGCGAGCTCATCGCGTCCCTCCATCGTGGATCCGCCGGGCGGTGAACTCGGTGAAGAAGCCGCCGGAGTCGAGCGTGTGGTCGACCCGCTTGACGAAGTAGCTCCCGGAGAAGCGGCGGCCCAGGCCGTAGATCTCCAGGTTGTCGCCGGGCCGCAGCTCGGGCAGGCCGGCGACCCGGCCGGTGGCGGTGACGAACTCGTACGCCCGCTCGCGCAGCAGGCTCACCGCCAGCTCGCGGGCCTCCTCGTCGCTGGCGACCGGCGCGTCCACGACCACGTCCTGCCGCCCGCCCATCGCCGAGTCGGCCGAGGACGGACCGTTCTCGCCGGTGCCGTCCGCCGAGGGCGGCACGTGCGAGGCGTCCGCGGTGAACGCGATCGCCTGTTTGGTGCGGGGATCCCAGCCGCGCACGGTCACCTTGCCGACCTGTCCGGAGACGGTGAGCGTGGGCGTGAAGGTGATCAGGTTGGGGATCAGGTCCGCGGGCTGGCCGCTCGGGCCGGTGGCGAGACCGGGGGCGTACGCGAGCCGGTAGACCCGCACCGGCCGCCCGTCCCGCCCGTCGGTGGGCCGGATGAAGTAGAGGGTGTCCTGGCCGCTGTCCGGGTCGGGCAGCAGGAAGCAGTCGAAGTCGACCCGCTTGGCCCGCTCCATCAGGAACGTGGCGTCGTCCTGGTTCTTCTGCACGACCTGCTCGTGCGCGGGCCCGCTCTCGGTCACCACGACCCGCAGCTTGTTGCGCTGCCCGACCTCCTGGGCGATCTGCCAGTCGGTCTTGCCGCGGTACACCTTCGGCTCGGTGCCGGCGGGCTTGCGGTCCTTGAGCTTGACCAGCCCGTCGACGCCGCTGACCGCGACGGTCGGCGAGCCGGCGTCCGGGAAGGTGGGGCTGATCGTGGTGATCGCGCCGGTGGCGACGGTGAGCAGCGTGCCGCCGTACCCGAGCTGGATGACCACCCGCCGGCCGAGCGTGAACCGTGGCGAGTCGCTGTGCTTGAAGCGCAGCAGCACGTCGTCCCAGTTGTTGAGGGTCAGCTCGAAGCCGGACATCTCCTCCAGGTCGCGGTGCACCTTGACGTCGATGATGTCGTTCTTGGTGGTGGGGTCGAGTTCGAGGCCCTCGATCTCGACCCGGAAGTCCGGCGCGTACCGGTCCGGGGAGGCGACCTCGACGAGGTTGGCCGGTGCGGTCATGGCAACCTCGGTACCGTCAGCACCTGGCCGGGGCGCAGGTCGCGGGGGTCGGTGATGCCGTTGGCGCGGGCCAGCTCCCGCCACGCGTCGGGCTGGCGGTAGAGGGCGGCGGCGATGCTGCTGAGCGTGTCGCCGCGGCGCACCAGGTAGCTCTTCTCCACCGTGGGCGACGAGCGCGGCGGGTCCATCGCCTGCACGGCCGCCGGCCGGTACTCCTTGAGGCCGATGTCAAGTTTCGCCCGCAGCGGTGTGCCGTCGGGCAGGAACAGCTGGTACGTGATGTCGAGCTTCTCCAGCACGCCGGTGAACACCGAGCGGCCCCACACGAAGCGCACGATCGGCGGGGCGTGCTCGCGGCTGTCCGGCCTCATCAGCCCGCGCAGCCGTTCGACGTACTTGGCGCGCACGTCTTCGAGCGTGTCGGAGGTGTCGACCAGGGCCTCGACGCTGAGCGTCTCGCTGCCGCCGCGCACGTACTGGATCGGCGGCGACTCCAGCCCGGGGATGGCGATCTCGGCGAACGTGTTGGCCTTGCTGAGCTTGTAGTCGGTGGGGTTGAAGCGCAGCGGCACGCGGCGGGCCCGCTCGTCGGCGATCTCCGGCCGCACGATCTCCAGCCGGGCCAGGGCGGCGCCGCGGCCGGCCGCGGAGACGGGCGCGGTCACCGCTTCGCCTTCCGGTCGCCGAAGCCGCGCTCCATCGCGCCGCGCTTCTCCCGGGCGCACTGCTCCTCGTAGGCGCGGCACCAGGCGTTGATGTGCCGCTCGAAGAGGCGGGTGAACACGGCCTGGTCGTCGTCGCCGCTCACCTGGAAGCGCACCTCGAGGTGGTGGATGGTCACCGTTGCCACGGCCGCGTCACCTGACCTGTCCCACTTGTGTCAGCCCTTCGTGAGCGATTTCCAGTGCCTCGACCGCGACGCCGTTCTGCTCGGCGTGCAGGTCGGGGCCGGACCACTTGGCCGCCAGCCCGCCGCGAAACGCCCAGGCGACCGCCGGCACCCCGTCCGGCGACAGCAGGATCACCGCGCCGTCGCGTCTGGCGCCGAGCGAGTCGGCGAGGCCTGCCGCGTACCAGGCGAACAGGCTCGTGTCGCGGGCCACGCCGCGCTTGAGCGTGAGCCTGTTCCAGGCGTGCCGCACCGGCAGCTGGAGGGTGGAGTCGTTGCGGCCGCCCTCGGCGTAGGCGAGCACCTCCAGCTGGCCGCCGAGCCCGGCCACCTCCTGGAACGCGCCGGCCGCGACCATCGGCAGCAGCCGCGCCTGCGCCGGCGGCAGGTAGGCGTCGCCGGGGTCGAGCGTGACCAGGAACCGGTACTTGAGCAGCGGGTCGGGCGCGGTCATGCCTCGATCACCTCCAGCCCGCGGTCCTGGCCGAGCACCAGCCGGAGCCGGATGAACTCCATCGGCGTCGCCGGCGCCACCTCGACGTCGCAGAAGACCAGCGCCGGGTCCTGGGTGGGTGGGTTGTTGCTGGCGTCGCAGGTGACCCGGAACGCCTCCTCCGCGCGGGCGCCGGCGAGCGAGCCCCCGCGGAACGCCTCCAGCAGCACCGAGGTCACGCCGCGCACGAGGGCCAGGCGCAGCTCGGGCCCGTTGACGTCGAAGACGAGCGGGTCGGCGACCCGGCGCAGCGCGCGGACCAGCAAGTGCACGAGGCGGCGGTGGGCGACGTAGCGGCGGCCGGGCGCGGTGGCCAGCGTCCGCCCGCCCCACACCCGCAGGCCGCGGCCGGGCGCGCACCGGAGCAGGTTGACGCCCGCCTCGAAAAGGCGCGCCTGCTGTGGATCGGGCAGCGTGACGGCGATGTCCACGGCGTCGAGCAGCACCGCGTTCGCCGGTGTGTGGGGTGCGCCGCGCTCGGCGTCGAGGCGGGCGATCAGCCCGAGCACGTGGCCGCTGGCCGGCACCGCGCGGGTCGGCGCGCCAGGCCCGCCGGCCGGGTCGGGGACGACCAGCCGCGGATGGTAGGCGGCCGCCGCGGCGAGCAGGTCCGGGTCGCCGGTCGCGGCCAGACCGTCCACCCAGGACAGTGCGGCCTCCGCGTCGTCTTCCGGCACGTCGAGCACCACCAGGCGGTCGGCGAGCGGTGCGAGCGTCGCCAGCAGGGCGAGGGCGGTGCCGGTGCGGGCCGGTTCGGGCAGGTCGCCGCCGAGGTCCGGCAGGGCGACCAGGGCCGGCTCGGGCAGGTCCGCGACGGCTTGGACGGCGTGCGCGTAGTCGTCCGGGCCGGGCGGCGCGTCGGTCCCCCGCTCGTCGCCGGTGCCGAGCACCACGTCCCAGCCCGCCGCGAGCGGCCCGCGCGGGCCGGTGGCCCCGGGCGGCGCCGGCGGCCCGTCCGGCTCCAGGCGGATCAGCCGCGATCCGGCGAGCGCCTCCACGACGTCGGCCGGCCGTATCACGGTGAACGTCTCGGCCGGCTCGGCGGGCGGCGCCACCCGCACGGTCAGCGCGGGCGGGCCGGCGACGCTGCTGGCCCGGAAGCGGATCGACACCCGGGTGTTGTTGGCCCACGCGCCCGGGCTGGCGGCACGCACGCGGTAGCGCGCGTAGCGGAAACCGGCCCGGGCCGGCCACCCCGGGTCGCCCGGCTCGCCGACCGTCCACAGCGCACCGGCGGTGGTGCTCGCCCCGGCCACCCGCACCACCCAGGCTATGCGGCCGCCGTTTTCGAAGAACCCGCGCAGCGCGTACGGTGTGGCCGCGCCGCCGTCCAGCGGACCGAGCACGCGCTGCGCCTCCGGCCAGCTCTCCACCCGCACCGGCACGCCGAGCGGGCCGCGCCGGGTGCGTCCGAGCAGGGCGGCCACGTCGGTGCGCAGCGGCTCCGGCTCGGCGCGGCGAGGCACGGCGGTCAGCGACAGACCGGGCAGGGCGGCGGTCATCGGCTACTGCGCGATCGCGAGTCGCTCGACGGCCAGCACGAGGGTCTCGATCGCGACCTCGTTCTTGCCGGCGGACAGGGTCGGCCCGGTGTACTTGGTCGGCCAGCCCCGGTCGAAGTTCCAGCGCATGGCCTCCTGCCGGTTTTCGTCGAGCATGACGATCGAGCCGGAGGTGCGCCGCACCCGGCCGTTGAGCGCCTCGACGATCCACTGCCAGAAGCCGATGTGACCGGTGATCCCGCGCTTGAGCGTGATGTTCGTGTACTTGACCAGACCGGTCAGCTTCCGCATCGTGATGTCCTCGGACCCGGTGCGGTACTCGATCGGGGATATCTCCAGCTCCAGGCCGCTGACCTCGTTGAAGGAGCCGGAGACCGCGACCCCGTCGTCGCTGACGTTGGTGACGATGACCTGGAAGTTGTAGACGGCGTACGGGTCGTCCCGGATGACGGGCGGCATCGGTGGTACCTCTCTTCGACGAGTCAGGGTCAGGCGAGCTGGGTTTCCCGCGTCTTCTGCTGGATCCGGAAGACCACGAACTCGGCCGGGTAGACGGGCGCGACGCCGACGACGCAGATGAGCCGGCCGTTGGCCAGGTCGTCCTCGGTCATCGTGGTGCGGTCACAGGCGACGAAGAACGCCTCGTCCGGCGTGGTGCCGGCGAGCGCGCCGGAGCGCCACACGGTGGTGAGGAAGTTTTCCACCGTCTGCTTGACCAGCGCCCACAGCGGCTCGGCGTTGGGCTCGAAGACAACCCACTGGGTGCCCTCGTCGATCGACTCCTCGATGAACAGGAAGAGCCGCCGCACGTTCACGTACTTCCAGGCGCTGTCCGAGGAGAGGGTGCGGGCGCCCCAGACCCGGTGGCCGGCGCCGGGGAAGAACCGCAGCGCGTTGATGCCCCGGGGGTTGAGCAGGTCCTGGTGGCGCCGGGTGACGTCCTGTGCGATGCCGTCGCGGGTGCGGATGCCGCGGATGACCGCGTTCGCGGGGGCCTTGTGCACGCCGCGCTCCACGTCGGTGCGGGCGTAGATGCCCGCCATGAACCCGGACGGGGCCACCTCGACGTCCTCGCCGGTGACCGGGTGGCGGGTGAACAGCCACGGGTAGTACAGGGCGGCGTAGGTGGTGTCGTACGGCTCGCGGAACTCCTGGATGCCCTCGATGCTCAGCCCGTTGCGCGGGTCGAGGATGGCGAACCGGTCACGCAGCGACTCGCAGTGCGTGACGAGCGCGGACAGCACCGTGCCGGACCAGACGCCGGGCACCGCGCAGATCGCGATCTCGTCGATGTCTTCGAGCGCGACGATGCCGGTGCGGGCGCCGCTGCCGCCGTCCTCGCCGACGAAGTCCGCGACGTCCAGCCCGTCGTCGCCGTCGTCGCCGCCGGCCAGCGTGAGCCAGCCGCCGCCGGGACCGGACGGAAACTCGTCCAGGTTTCCGGTGAACTCCTGCTCCACGGTGGCCCGGACCAGGCGCGAGCGGGCGGCGACCGTGCGGGCCAGGCTGCCCGGCTCGTCGCCGCGCAGCCGCAGGTTGCCGAACGTCTCGGTGGTGGTGTCGCCGGACTCGTCGGTGAACCGCACCTGCACCTCGGCCTCGGCGAGGAAGACGCGGTCGCCTTCGAAGAAGTCGCCGTCCAGCGGGGCGTCGAACGTGACCCTGTCACCGTCCACTGTGGTCACCGAGTGTGCCGGCCGGGCGGTGGCGTTGTCGACCTGGACCACCGCTCCCGGGTACAGCCGGGATGCCCCGCCGACGCGGATCTCGCCGTTGGCGCCGTCCGGGTTGGCCCGGCGCACGCGCCGCACGCCCAGCCCGCGCGACCAGGCGGGGTGGGTGGTGCCGGAGGCGAACGTCAGCGGGATCCGCCCCTGGTCGTCGGGCGCGCCGACGGTGACCGCGAAGCGGCCCTGGCCGATCGTGACCCAGGCGCCGTCCGACAGTTCTCCGGCGTCGAGGCCGGGGACCGGGTCGACGAGCACGCTCGCGCTGTCCGGTGCGGCGGCCTCGGCGAGCCGGGTGACGAACAGCGGGCCCTCGGCGACCGCCGGCAGCAGCGTGAGCGTGGCGCCGACGACCGGCCGGACCCGGACCTGGAGGGTGCTCCCCCACGCGCCGGGGCTGACCGCGGCGAAGCTCACCGTGCGAGTGCCCTCGGCGGGCGGGGTGGACACCGGCCCACCGATCCGGATGTGGTCGCCGCGCGCCGCGCGGACCTCGGCGGTCAATGGCGCGGCGAGCGTGATCCGCGGCCCGGCGGTGGAGTATCCGGCGATGGTCGTGGAGTCGATCTCGTCGCCGGTGTCGCCGCGCACGATCGTGACGGTGTCACCGGCGTTGAAACCGACCAGGTGCCGCAGGTCGAGGGTCGACGCGCCGGCCGCCGCGTCGCGGGTGATCTCGCTGACCAGGCCGCGGCCGAGCGCGCCGGACGCCGCGACCGCGGTGCCGCTGACCACCCGCTTGACGTACAGGCGCTGGCCGCCGTTGTCGAAGAAGCCCTTCACCGCGAGCGGGAAGTGCCACCACCGGCCGCCTTCGGCCGCGTCCTGCTCCCACCGGTCGCGGACGCCCGCGTCCGGCTCGGGCAGGAAGCCGCCGAACGTGTCCTGGAACTCCAGGAACGTGGTGACCAGCTGCGGCTTGCCGGCCGCCGGGCCGCGCGCGGTCACACCGACCATGCCGGCCGTGCTGGTGCTGACGCCCGCGATCGGGCGGGGGCCCGCGGCGATCTCCTCGACGTAGACGCCGGGACTCAGGTACTCGGGCATCGCGGCACTCCTCGCTAGTTATGGCCGTCTGGTGGCGCGGGCTGGCGCCGTTGGTCGATCACTGAGCCTGATGGCTCGCTCGCAAGCTCGCTCGCGCCGATCTCGATGACGTTCGTCCGGGTCAGGTCGTCGGGCAGCCGGATGGTCAGCTCGCCGGTGCGGCCCGGTCGCTCGGTGGCGACCAGCCGGAATGTCTCCGGCCCGCCGTCGTCGGCGCGCGCGCCCGCCCAGCGCAGCGACAGCCGGTACGTGCCGTCCACATCGGACAGCGTGCGCTCGCGCCACGGCGTGCCGTCGTCGGCGGCCTCGCCGGCGGCCTCGACGAGCGCGTTGCCGACCGGCGCGCCGGTGGCGGTGCGGACCGCGCCGCGGACCACGCGGGTGCCGGGCGGGTAGGAGTAGGCGACGCCGGGCAGCAGCGGCACCGGCTCGGGCTGCACGGTGATCGCCGGCGGGTGGGTGTCGTCGTACGGGTAGGCGAGGAACTCCTTGCCCACCCGGTCGGCGGCGAACGGCTCCTCCGCGGTCAGGTCCGGGTAGAGGGCGCGGTAGCCGACCGACTCGAACCGGGCCCGGTAGAGCTCCGGCTCGGCGGTGGCCGGCTCGCGCCGCCGGCCCAGGCCCGGATAGGCGATGTAGCCGCTGGGCGTGCGGGTGGCGGCCAGGGTGGTGGGCAGCCAGGCGGCGCCGTCCCACCGGTCCAGCGCCACGGTGAAGCCGGCGGCGACCGGGCGCCGGCGCCAGTCGTCGTACGGCACGAACCAGGCCGGGCTGTGCAGCACCCGAAGCTCACCCGGCAGTGGCGTCCACAGTGGAGTCACGGGGTCACCAGCCCGGGGACGAGCTCGCGGCTGCGCACCGGGCTGGCCGGCAGGTCCTCGGTCGCGTCCAGGTTGACCACCCGGACCTCGTAGTTGAGCGAGAGCCGGTACGGCTTCTGGATCGCGTACCAGATCAGCGACTTCTGGTCGAGCGTGAGCGGGGTGAGCGTGAAGTGCAGCGCGTCCGCGCCGGCCGCCAGCCCGCCGGTGAGCCGCGCGCCGGCGAAGATGGACTCGTCGTAGAACGTGCGCAGCGCGACGCCGAGCATCCGGTGCTGGGTGACCGGGTCGACGCCCCACGCCGTCACCAGGTAGCGCAGCAGCAGCGCCATCGGCGGCTTCCGCACGATCTGCGGGTTGGCCGGGTCGGGACGCACGTGCGGCCGGTTGCGCGACGGCGGGTCCTCGGCGATCTCGTACAGGAAGACGGTCAGCTTCGGCGGTGACGGCGACACCGTCTCGGAGAGGTCGTCCAGCTTGGCCAGCGCGTCGCCGCTGACCGTCTTGACGGCCGCGTCGAGCGTGCGCTGGATGAGCGTGGAGACCTCGCCGATGACGGTGTAGTCCCCCATGCCCCGGCCTCCCGCGCCCCTGTGTACGGATCGACACGAGTGACGCTATTGCGGGCCGGGGCCGGGTGCGCCGGTGAACTCCCCAGTGGCCGCCCTAGGTTTTCCCGCCCGCCTCACTAGGGATGTCCCCAGTGGACCGGGTCTCCCCGGTGGATCGGCCGACCAGGTTGGCCAGCTCGGCCCGGGAGCGGACGCCGAGCTTGCGGTACACGCTGCGCAGGTGGAACTCGATCGTCTTGGTGCTCAGGAACAGGTCCCGGGCCGCCTCCCGGTTGGTGGCGCCGCGGCCGACGAGCAGGGTGACGCGGCGTTCCTGCTCGGTCAGGCGCGGCAGTACCGTCCGCTCCTCGGGTACTTCGGCGCGGGTACCCGACGGGATCGTGTCCACAGCGGACAGTGCGTGTCCGGCGCGGCCGGCCCACGGCGCGGCGCCGAGGGTTTCGAAGATGGCGCGCGCGGCGGCCAGGCGTGGCGCGGCCTCGCCGGCGCGGTCGCGGCGGCGCAGCCACTCGCCGTAGCAGAGCTCGTCGCGGGCCCGTTCGAACGGCTCGGCGCCGCTGCCGTCCGGGCGCAGCGCGATGCGGAACCACTCCTCGGCCGCGTCCGTCCCGGCGGCCAGCAGCGCGCGGCTGCGGGCCACGGCGGCGGCGAACGGCGGCGAGCCGGCCGCGTGCGGCGACACGGCGGCGACCACCCGGCGTGCCTCGTCGGGCCGGGCCACGCGCACCGCGGCCTCCACGAAGTCGGGCAGCCAGCACACCGCGCCCGGGTCCGGCGCCCGGCCGGCCTCGACCTGGCGGACGATCTGCACCAGCCGGGCGTACGCGGCCTCGTGGTCGCCCTCGCCCAGCTCCAGCAGGCCCTCGGCCGCCTCGACCGGCACCGCGAGGGCGCCGAGCCGGCCGCGGGCACGCAGGTCGCGGGCCTCGGTGAGGTGTTCTGCGCACTCGGCGCGGGCGCCGCGCCCGGCGGCGATCCGGGCCAGGCACACCTGTGCGGCGGCGCGGTCGCCGTCCTGGCCGAGCCGGCCGGCGGCGGTGGTCGCCTCGGCCGCGTCGACCCGCGCGGTGTCCCAGTCGCCGGCCCGCAGGTGCAGCTCGGCGCGGGTGACCAGCAGGCCGGGCAGGAGACCGGTCACATCGAGCAGCCGGCACCGGCCGACCAGGTCGTCGACGAGCAGCAGCGCGGCGTCCAGCTCGCCGAGGCGGGCCAGCAGCGGCGGCAGCCCGGTCCACAGTGTCCGGTGGCCGCCGCCGGCCAGGACCTCCTTCTCCAGGTCGGCGCGGCGTTCGTCGAGCAACGCCCGCGCCTCGGTGAGCTGCCCGGCGCAGGCCAGGACCGCGGCGTGCTCCACGACCAGCGCGCCACTCTCCGCCCCGCCGGCCAGCCGCGCCTGGCGGACCGCGACCAGCGCCGCCGCGGTGTCGCCGGCCAGCCGGGCGGCCGCGGCCGCGTCCAGCAGCAGCGCGGCGGCGACGGCCGGCGCGGCACCACGCACCCGCGCCGCCTCCCGGGCCAGCTGCCGGTGCGCCTGCCCGGCCCGGCCGCGGCGCAGCTCCTCGCGGGCGAGCACGTCCTGGGCCCGCCCGCGCACCGTGAGGTCGTCGGTGAGCCGCCCGGCCCGGTCGAGCAGCTCGCGCACGCGTTCGCCGGCGCCGGCCAGCTGCCACGCCTCGGCCGCGCTGACCAACCGCGCGGCCCGGCGGCTCTCCGGGCCGGTCAGCTCGGCGGCCCGTTCGACGAGCTGGGCCACCTCCCGGGCGGGCAGGTGCGCCGCCTCCCGCGCGGCGGTGCGTTCCAGCTCGTCGGCGGTCTCCTCGTCCGGCCGCAGCGCCGCGGCGCCGAGATGCCAGACGCGCGGGATGTGACCGGTCACCGCGGCCAGTGCCCGGTGCGCGGCACGCCGGTTGGCCGGCGTCGCCTCGTGGTATGTGACCGATCGCATCAGCGGGTTGCGGAAGACCACGCCGTGCTCCTCCATCCGCACCAACCCCGCCGCCTCCGCCGCGGCGAGCGCCGCGACGTCGATGCCGAGAGCCGCGACCGCGTCGATGGTCGCGCTGAACCCGGCGTCCCCGGCCGCCGCGGCGACCAGCAACGCGGCGCGGACGGCCGGGTCGAGCGCGGCCAGCCGCGGCCCGAAGACCCGCCGCGCCTCGGGCCCGGCCGGCAGCGGATCGCGTACCGGCGCGGTGCCGGCCAGCTGCGCCGGCGTGAGCGCCGCCGGCAGGTCGACGAGCGCGAGCGGCAGCCCGCCGGCGGCGTCGACGAGCCGTTCGGCGACCGCGCCGTCCACCGGTGCCGGGCTGGCCCGCAGTAGCAGCTCGCGGGCGCTGCGCGGGTCGAGTCGCGGGACGCGGTGGGCGCGCAGCCCGTTCTCCGCACCGCAGCCCGGCCCGTCGGCGGTGGCCGCGAGCAGCGTGGCGATCCCCTCGCCCGGTGTGCGCCGGGCGGCGAAGAGCACCGCCTCGCGCGAGGTCGCGTCGAGGCTCTGAAGGTCGTCGACGAGCACCAGCAGCGGCCGTTCCCGCGCCGCCGCGGCGAGCAGGTGGAACGTGCCGGCCGCGAGCGCGAACGGGTCCACGCCGGTCGCCGGCGACAGCGCGAACGCCGCCGACAGCGCCGCCGCCTGCCGCGCCGGCAGCCGCGGCAGCAGGTCGAGCACCGGCCCGAGCAGGGCGTGCAGGCCCGCGAACGGCAGGGCCGCTTCGGCGGGTACGCCGCCGGTGGCGAGCACGCGCGCCTCGCCGGCCCGCTCCGCGCCGTAGCGGAGCAGGGCGCTCTTGCCGATCCCGGTCTCTCCGATCAGGAGCACACTTTCGCCGCCTCCGGAACCCAACCCGTCGACGACCTGGTCGATGATGTGGCGCTCAAACTTTCTTCCCTTAAGTCCGAACTCCCCGTACCACATGGCGGAAGTCTACGAACTCGCGATTTATGGACGACGATCTCCAGCAATCGTTGTGCCGGCCCGTTTTGGCAGGTCGTGCCGCTTCTATCGCACGCACTGCCGCAATTAACGGTCGTTCAACCGACACCGCTACCGCCGATTCGCGACACGCCACCATGTATCCGGGTCACCGCCCGCACACCCCCGCCTACCCGCCGGATGCGCGGGCATGGTCCACACCGCCTACGATGGCGTGCCGTGGGGAAAGCGTGAGGCTGCGGGCACCGACCGGGCGGGAGCGCCAGCACGCCGTCGACGCACTGCACGCCGCCGTCCGCGACGGCCGCCTCGACCTGGCCGGCTTCGACGCACACCTCGCCGCCCTGCTGAGCGCGCCGACCCTCGCCGACGTCGAGCGGCTGGCCGGCCAGGTGGGCGTCGCACCGTTCCGGATGGAGCTGCGCGGCACCGACGGGATCGCGGTGCTGGAGCCGGACCGGGTGGTCCTCACCTTCGGCGAGCGGTGGACCGCCGACATCAAAGAGGCCCGCAGCCCCCGGGTCGTCCCGCTGCCGGCCATCGCGGCCGTCGAGCTCGAAAGCGGGTGGGCGAGCGGTCACATCCGGCTGCGGCTGGTCGGCGAGGCGCCGTCGTACCAGCCACGAAAACCGTCGGAGGACGTCAACGCCGTCACGTTCGGGGTCGCGGACCAGGGTGAGCGGGCCAAGGAGCTCGCGGACGAGGTGCGCCGGCGGATCGCGCTGGAGCCCCGCGTGCCCGAGCCGCAGCTGCTGCCGCCGCAACACCGGCTGCCGGGGCTGCCGCCGCCACCGCCGGGCGAGCTGTTCGTGCGGGTACGGACGGTGCGCCACGTGGTGACGCTGGACGAGAACGGCGTCCTGATCGAGCACCGCTCCGGCGGCGCACCACGGCGATGGATACCGCTGACCGCGATCGCCGCGGTCGAGTTCCATCCGGGCCGGGGCTTCCGCTCCGGTCACGTGCGCTTCGTGCTCGCCGGCCTGCCCGCCGGATACCGCCGCCCGGCACCGGGCAAGGACCCGGACGCGTTCACCTTCGGCGCGGTCGGCCGCGAGGCCGGCGAGGCGGAGGAACTGGCGGCACACGTGGCCGCGCGGATCACCCGGCCACGGGTGGTGGAGCCGCGCCTGCTGCCCGGAAACCAGCCGGCGGACTGGGGACCACCCCGCGACCACCCACCCGCACCGCCGGCGTGGAACCCGCCGGCCGTCGCCACGCCGGTCCCCGCACCACCGGTCGCCCCGCCACCGGTCAGTGGTCCGCCGTCGCCGTCCGCCGTCCCGGTGCCGTCGGCCACGCCGGCCGGCGACGCCCCGGCCCAATTGCGCGAGCTGGCCAAGCTCCGCGCCGAGGGCCTGATCACCGACGCCGACTACGAGGCCAAGAAACAGGAGATCCTGCGCCGCTGGTGAGCGCCCGACCCGCGCGGGCGCCGCCACCGTCGCCCTCCGAGGTCCGGTCGGCCGCGAAGGGGGAACCTTTGAGCAGAACGACTACGGTGCGCCTGGACGACGACCACTGGTTCTGGGCGTACGACGTCAGCCTCGCCATCCTGGCGGTCGAGGTGTTGGACGTGCTCAAGGCCGGTGCCGCGAAAGACGAGCCGTGGCTGGACGAGTTCCGCTACCACCTCACCTTGCCGGTCCTCGTGCAGGGCACCTACGGCCTCGACATCCCGTCCGGCCTGACCGACGGGCAGCGGGCACAACTCGTGGAGCTGTTCGCGGAGGCGGAGCGGCGGCTGCGGGCGCGTCGCCAGATCACCGCCGCGGAGGCCGCCGAACGGTACGTCGTCGACCAGACCCCGGTCTTCCTCCGGGCCGCGCCGGTCGTCGACACATCCCCTGTCGCCGACCTCGCCGACGCCGTCATCCACCTCATCCGGGGCGACCTGCCGCCGCCACCGCCGGGTCACCAGCGGTGGTTCTACGGCACGGACGACGGCCCCCGGGGCATCGGGCGCCCCGAGCCGGCGGACGGCCGCTAGCGCGGTGGCCACAAACGTTAGCCGGCTTCGCCGGCCCGGGTGAGCGTTTGTGGCCACCGCACTGGAGAGCTTCGGGGTCAGGATCGCCGCTCGTCGAGGCAGGTTCTTCCCACGTCCGCGTCCTGCGGACCGTATGCGCGGGGTCCCCGGGGAAACGGGGAGCGCGGCGGAGCGTTTTCTTGGGGTGCTTTCCCCCGGGCACCACTCCCGGCCGGCGGCTCGCGGCGCTCGCCGAAACCCCCGGCCGTCCACTGCCGGCTCCGCGGTGCAAACCCAACGGGCCACCAGACCTTGGTACTTAGTGGCCCCTACGGGGGCCGATCCGTACCAAGATCTGCCCGTGGCCCAAACAGCGGGCGCCCCGGCGGGCTTGCACCGCGGACCTGGCAGCGCGGGTCGGGGATCTCGGCGAGCGCCAGCTCGCCGCCGACCCGCGCGCTCTCCGGCGGGAGCGGCGGTCCGCAGCTGACACGGACCCGGGCAACCCAAGCTTCAGGCACACCACGGCGGGAGCGGGCAGACGGCGACCTGACCCGAAAGTTAGGCGGCCGCGCGGTCGGCTGCCGGGCGGCGGCGGAACGTGGCGTCGGTGAGATAGGGCGTCTGCCAGGCGCCGTCGGCGCGGTACAGGTCGGTGCCGGGCGGGACGATCTCGTCGATCCGGTCGAGGGTGGCGTCGTCGAGGGCGAGCGTCGCGCCCTTGAGCAAGCCGTCGAGCTGCTCCATCGTGCGCGGCCCGATGATCACCGAGGTGACCGCCGGGTGTGCCGCGACGAACGCGACCGCCAGCTCGGGCAGGGTGCAGCCGAGCTCGCCGGTGAGCGCCACGAGCTTTTCGAGGGCCTCGAACTTGGCGGCGTTCGCCGGGTTGGACTGCGCGAAGCGGGCGGCGTTGAGGCGGGCGCGACCGGTGGCGGTGTCGATCGGCTGGTCCTTGCGGATCTTGCCGGTGAGGAAGCCCCAGCCGAGCGGGCTGTAGGTGAGCACGCCCATGCGGTAGCGCTGGGCGACCGGGAGTACAGCCGCCTCGATGCCGCGGGCCAGGATGTTGTACGGCGGCTGGTTGGTGCGGAACCGGCCCAGTGCGCGCCGCTCGGACACGTGGTGTGCCTCGACGATCTCCTCGACGGGGAAGGCCGAGCAGCCGAACGCCCGGATCTTCCCGGCGCGCACGAGGTCGGTGAGCGCGGACAGCGTCTCCTCGACGTCCGTGGTGTGGTCGGGGCGGTGGATCTGGTAGAGGTCGATCCAGTCGGTGCGCAGCCGGCGCAGGCTCGCCTCGACCTCGCGGACGATCCAGCGGCGCGAGTTGCCGCCCATGTTGGGGCCTTCGCCCATCGGGAAGTGCACCTTGGTGGCGAGCACGACGTCGTCGCGGCGCCCCTCCAGTGCCTTGCCGACGATCTCCTCGGACTCGCCGGCGGAGTACATGTCGGCGGTGTCGACGAAGTTGATCCCCTGGTCGAGCGCGGCGTGGATGATCCGCACCGAGTCGTCGTGGTCGGGGTTGCCCGCCGACCCGAACATCATGGTCCCTAGACAGTGGACACTCACCTGGATACCGGTGCCCCCGAGTACGCGGTATTTCACCTTCGTGACGCTACGTCTTCGAGCGGGCTCGAAGTCAAGTCGCGCCGCCGACGGCCGAGCGGCCGCACCACGGCGGCCGCGCCGGCCAGGGCGAGCAGCGGCATCAGCGCGGTCACCGGGCGCAGGCCGGTCACCTCGTCGACGGTCGCGGAGAGCACGAGCGCGGCGGCCGCCGCGCCGAACGCGAGCGGCACCGCCGGCTCGTCCCGCCAGGCGCGCACGCCGACGACGGCGACCAGCGCGGCCACGGCGATCAGCATGAAGTCGGAGCCGGCCGGCACCCAGTCGACGACCACCGCCGGGTCGCCCGCGGCGGTGCCGACCAGGTCGCGCCCGGAGGCGGCCCGCACGCCGAGCGCGACGGCGACCGCGGCGGCGCCGGCGAGGGGGTAGGCCGCCCACGGGTTGCCGGGTCTCGGGGCCGGCGACGTCCGCTCCGCGGAGCGCGGCGCCGGCGCCGGAGCGCGCCGGCCGCCCGAGGCCCGCGGCGAGCGCGGCCAGGACAGCCCGCGGTCGAGGCGGGTGGCCCAGGCGGCGAGCGCGCCGGCGACGACCACCCCGGCGAACGGGTCCATCGCGGTGGCCAGCAGCACCCCGGCGCCGAACCACCACGGCCCGGCGCGCGGCGCCCTGCCCTGCCACGGCAGCGCGAGGAGGGCGGCGGCGACGGCGAGGGCGGCGAAGGGTTCGAGGAAGTCCGGCCGGGCCAGCGGGACCATCACCGTCGGCACCATCATCAGCGCGGCGGCGAGCAGGCCCCACCGCCCCCACAACCGGCTGCCCTGCCAGGCGACGAGGGCGATCGCCGCGCCGTACACGAGGATCGGGGTGACGCTCTCCGGCCAGGTCGCCACGGTCGGGTCGGGCAGGGCGGGGCCGCTGCCGACCGACGCCTTACGCACGTTGACGTTGCGGATCACCAGCGCCAGCACCAGGTACCCGATGCCGAGCGCGACCCACGCGGCGGCCGGCACGCGGGACGGCGGCTCGGGCGGCGGGCCCGGCGGCGGTGCCTCGGTGGCCGCGGCGGGGCGCCGGCCGGCGGCGAGGTCGGCGAGGAGCGCGACGGCGGCGAGCACGTACACCGGGTAGTTGGGCGTGTGGTAGCGGAAGATCGAGTCGTCGTTGACGATCAGGTTGAGCGCGAGCGTGGTGCCGATCATGCCTACGACCAGCGCGGACAGCTCGCTGCGGAAGCGCCAGCCCAGGCTCACCAGCGCGGTCAGCATCACGGCGGTGAGCACCAGGTCGGTGCGGACGTGGTTCCAGTCGCCGGCGACGATGCGGGCGGCCGTGGCCGGCACCGACGCGACAACCTCGGCGAGCCCGTGCGTGCCGGTGTTGTTCTCGTAGGTGGCGTACGAGGAGAAGCTGCCCGCGTACGAGGCGGTCATCTGGCCCTGTACCCAGACGATCACGCCGGTGGCGGCGACGCCGGCGGCGGCGAACGGCGCCCAGGCGTTCTTGATCTGCCGGTCGCGGACCGCGACGAACAGCCAGGCCAGCACGGTGCCGGCGGTCACCGAGACGGCGAACTGCCGGGTGAACAGCCCCAGGCCCAGCAGCACCACGAACCAGACCACGTCGCGCCAGCTCGTGCGGCGGCGCAGCGGCAGCGCGAGCATCGACGCGGTGGTGAACGCCATCGCGAGCGCCTCGGTGTTGGCGTGCACGGCCCAGTTGGCGGCCAGCCACGGAGTGATCGCGAGCGCACCGGCCAGCAGCCCCCACCGCGGCCCGAACATGCGGGTGGCCAGCACGGTGAGGCAGGCGACGCCGGCCGCGTAGGCGACGACCGAGACGGCCACCATCGACCACGGCCCGAAGACCGCCACGAACGGGGCGGACAGCAGCCGCGTCATCACCCGCGGGCCGACGGTGGCGGCGTAGTCGCCGGCGAAGTACATCTGGTAGTTCTCGGCGTGGCACCAGGGCAGGCTGGAGGTGGCGCAGTCGATGCCGTCCTTGTCCGCGAGGAACTCGACCGTGCGCCGCACCGCCTCCGGCTCGGAGTCACCCAGCAGGCGGAAGGTCCAGGCCAGGTGGAAGGCCGTGTCGGGGCCCCACTGCACCCGGGTCACGATCGTCACGTAGACCGTCGCGACGTACAGGACGCCCAGGAAGACCCAGCCGAGCAGCGGAAGCGACGTGGC
This sequence comes from Phytohabitans sp. LZ39, assembly GCF_059359075.1. Lineage (NCBI taxonomy): Bacteria > Bacillati > Actinomycetota > Actinomycetes > Micromonosporales > Micromonosporaceae > Phytohabitans > Phytohabitans sp. LZ39. Next base: position 354,179 of record NZ_JCADBM010000007.1, read on the forward strand.
CGGACGGCTCGTCACCGCACGTCCTCTCGCCAACACGACCGCACGACATCAAGCTACCAAGCCGGCCGATCTGCGGAAACGTCAAGGTGACAGGGTTGTTTCGCGCCGATGGTCCAGGGCAGGTAGCTGTTCAGGATCTCCTTGGTCGGCAGGTCGGTGACCAGGTGTCCTTTGCCGATCTCCGCGTACGCCACCAGCCGCCGCGCCTCGCCGTGCCGGCGCGCCAGGTAGGTGCGGTGGCCGGGCGTCGCGCGCATCTCGCGCATCGACCGCACGTAGGTGTCGTAGGCGTCCGGCGCCAGCCCGAAGCCCAGGCGTGCGTCGATCTCCTTCGCCAGGAAGATCTCGTCGAGTACGCAGGCGTGGATGCTCGCCACGTCGTCCGCGTCGCTGACGTAGTTGAGGACCGGGACGGCCGCACCGTTGTCGCGCAGGGCGGCGACGGTGGTCAGGTAGGCGCGCAGCGAGTGGTACAGCGCGGTGACCTGGATGACCGCGGTGGTGCGCCGCTCGGCCGCGAACCGGGCGATCGACTCGGCCTTGTCGCGCGTGTTGCGCGACTCGTGGCAGATCACCGGCTCGGCGTCGCTGCCCGCGCACCACTGCCGGATCACCTCCGGCGGGGCGTCGCCGCCGGCTCCGCCCACGACCACGAAGTCGCACGAACGGCCGCGGGCGATCGCGCGGTGCAGGACCAGGCCGGCCATCACCCGTTCGCGGTACTCGACCGGATCGTCCCCCTTCTGCTCGACGACGACGGCACAGCGGGCGGCCTCGCTGGCGGTCAGCAGGCCAGCGACGGGCGTGATGGGCATGCTTCGCTCCTCGACGTACTCATGCGACGACACAGAGTAACGGACCGCGCCGTGGTTGGTAGCGTGCGGCGGTGGGGTTCGAGGATTCGATGGAACACGTCGCCCGCGGCTTCGAGGTGATCGGCGTCGCGGTGCTGGTGGTCGGCCTCTTCTGGGCCGCCGCCGTCGCCATCCGCCGGTGGCGCGCCGGCGAGGGCCGCCGCGCCTACCAGACCGTCCGCGAGCTCTTCGGCGGGGCGCTGCTGCTTGGCCTGGAGGTGCTGGTCGCGGCCGACCTGATCCGCACGGTCGCGGTCTCCCCGACGCTGGAGAGCGTGGCGGTGCTCGGCCTGATCGTGCTGATCCGGACGTTCCTGAGCTTCTCGCTCCAGGTGGAGATCGACGGTGTACCCCCGTGGCGCCGCGCCCTGACCAGCGGCGCGACGGTGATGGCCCGGGCGGCCCGCACCTCCGCCCCGCCCACGCCTCCTGCCGATTGACGGCATATACCGACCGCCGGTACGTTGCTCGGCATGGCGATGCAGGAACCGACGTTCTTCATCCTCACCGCGCTGGCCGAGGAGCCGATGCACGGATACGGCGTGATGCGCGCGGTGAGCGACCTCTCCGGCGGGCGGCTGGCGCTGCGCGCCGGCACCCTCTACGCGGCGCTCGACCGGCTGACCGACGACGGGCTGCTCACCGTCGACCGTGAGGAGGCTGTCGACGGCCGGCTCCGGCGCTACTACCGGCTCACCGACGACGGCGTCGCCAGCCTGGAGGCGGAGGTGGCCCGGCTGCGGGCCAACGCGTCGCTGGCCGCCGCGCGCCTGCGCCGCTCCCGCCCCGGCCTGGCCTACGGGATCGGCTGACCCGGGTGGAGCCACTGGAGCGCGCCTACCGCCGGCTGCTACTGGCCTATCCGCGCCACTACCGGCGCGAGCGCGGTGCCGAGATCCTGACCACGCTGCTCGACGCGGCCGCGCCCGACCAGCGCCGCCCCACCCGGCGGGACGCGCTCGACCTGGTGATGGGCGGCCTGCGCCGCCGGTTCGCCATCCCGCGCGGCCCTCTCCCGGCGGCGGTCGCGATCATGGTCGCGCTGCTGGCGGCCCTCTTCGCCACCGCCGGCGCCGGCCAGCTGGCCTGGCGCGCGGCCACACCCCCGCCCGACCTGACCGACGCCCGCGCGGCCGTCGAGACGGCGATCCCGCTGCCGCCCGCCGGCGACCCCATCCGGTACGACCGCCACCTCAGCCTCGGCGCCGACGGTGCGGTCGTCCCCGCGCCGGCCGCGGTCGGGTACTCGTTCGCGGTGCCCGCGAGCACGGTGTCCACCGAGATCCGCGACGCGCGCGACCGGCTGCTCGCCGCCGGCTGGGAGGTCGACCAGATCCGCGACGACTACGGCGTGCTCACCTTCTCGGCCGCCCGCGGCGACCAGGTGGTCAGCATCGGCGGCTTCGTCGACGCGCCCGACGTCGCCGAACCCATCTGGGCCAACGTGCACGGGCGCACACCAGTCCTGTTCACCACGGGGATGCTGGCCGCCGGTGCGGCGGCCGCCGTCGCCGGGTGGCTGGTCGCCGGCTGGGGCATGCGGCGCGCCCGCCACCCGGACGGCCGCCTCCGCGCCGTGGTCACCGTCTTCGCCGGCATCGGCCTGCTGGCCGGCGCGCCGCTGCTGCTCGCCGCCGCCTACTACGGCGTGAACGCGGTCACCGCCGGCGGGTGGTCCCCGACGAACGTCCTCTTCCCGATCGTCGCCTTGGGCGCGGTCCGGCCGCTCGACATCTTCGCGGGCGCCTGGCTGCTGGCCGCCCTACTCGCCGCCGCCCTGCCGCCGCGCGGCTCCCGCGGGGTGCAGCCGTGGCGGCTCGGCCTGTGGACGGCCGCCGGCGCCCACCTGGCGTTCGCCGCCGCCTGGTGCCTGGTCGTCGGCCTCTACCTCGGCCGCCTCGCCGCCAGCGGCGGTGACCGTCACGGCATGCTCCACGGCGAGTACGACCCGAAGGAACTCGTGCCGTTCGGCATGACCGGCCTGAACCCGTTCACCTGGGTGTACGCCCTGGTGAGCCTGCTGTTCCTGCTGAGCTTCCTGGCCAGCCCCGGCCTGCTCAGCGTCTCGGTGCCACTGCTGGTCACCACCCGCCGCACGGTCGCCGCGGCCGCCGGCCGGACGGCGTGGCGGGTGCTGCTCTTCGCCGCGGTGACCGCGCTCGCCCTCCCGCTGGTGACGGTCACGCCACTGGGACGCGACGCCCTCACCTGGTGGCTCGACTGAGGCCGGCCGGACGCGGCGCTCTCCGCGTGGCCGGCGCGGAGACGGCGCTCTCCGCGTGGCCGGCCGCTGACGTGCGTGAATGAAAGGATCATGAAAGGGGCGCTGTGGTGTGATGGCGGTGTGACCGCTCCCGCCTCCTACCAGGTCGCCGCCGAGCAGACCGGCGGCGGCTCCCTGTTCGCCGGGATCGTCCTCATCCTGGCCACCATGACCACCGGCGTCGTGACCGGCGTCTTCGGCCTGTACGCGAACACGATCATGCCGGGCCTGGCCAAGACGGACGACCGCACCTTCGTCGGTGCGTTCCAGCAGATCGACCGCGCGATCATCAACCCGCTGTTCATGACGTTCTTCTTCGGCGCGCTCATCCTCACCGGGCTGGCCGGCGCGCTGCACTTCGGCGCGGCCGGGCGGCGGGCGCTGCCCTGGATCGCGATCGCGTTCGGCCTCTACCTGGTCGTCGTGATCATCACGGTGGCGGTGAACGTGCCGCTCAACGACGCCATCAAGGCCGCCGGCGAACCCGACCAGATCAGCGACCTGGCCCAGGTGCGCCGCGACTTCGACGAGGACCGCTGGCGGGCGTTCAACTGGGTCCGGGTCGTGCTGACCACCAGCTCGTTCGCCCTGCTCTGCGTCGCGCTGCTCCTGCACGGCCGCCGCCGCTAGGCGGTGTCCGGCGGGGCGCCGCTAGGCGTCCCGCCGGGTGTACTCGGCCGGCGCGAAGAACACCAGCACCGTCAGGTCTTCGGTGATGTCGGTGAAGCGGTGCTCCTCCCCCGCCGGCACCCACAGCACCGAGCCCGGACCCACGTCGGCGGTGCCCGAGTCCGCGGTCAGCCGGGCCCGGCCGGAGACGACCACGTACACCTCCTCCTCGGTGTGCGGGGCCTGGGTGTCCACACCGCCCACCGGGATGCAGTAGGTGCCCACGCTCAGGTCGGGCGTACGCAGGTCCTCGGTGTACCGCCGGCCCTCCCCCGGCTCGGGTGGCGTGAAGAGTCCGGCGTTCGACAGCACAAGCATGGGCCGAGGTTAGCGGTCACGAGGTCCGGGGTTCGTGGCGCATGACGGCGAGGTACTGGTGGTGGTCGTTCAGCAGCTCCCGGAGGCTGGGCCGCGGAGACCCGGGCTCGAACGTGTGCCCCGCGACCGCGATCGCGGTGAGGGCCAGGCCGGTGCCACCGAGCAGCAACGCGAGGTCCGCGGGCGTGTAGCAACGCAGGGTCTGGCTGATCCGGCGATCAGGGTCGGCCGCGTCCCACCACGTGTCGGTGGCCGTACAGGTGACGGGGTCGAACGTGGTCCGTTCGTAGAGCTCGTGCGCGTATCCCCGCTCCGGGTCGGGGAGCTTGTGCTCCTCGTCGCCGTCCCACCGGGCCCATACGAACGGGTTGTAGACGTCGACGAGCGCGACCCCGCCGGGTTTGAGCCACTCGCGGCTGATCCGCAGGAGGAGTCCGCGCTGGTCGGCGTCCGCGCCAACCCCGAAACCGTCCCAGTAGCAGACCGCGTCGAACAGCCGCGGCAGCCGCACCGCGTAGAAGTCCTCCCGCAGGACGGACAGCCGGCCGTGCCCGGCTTGGCGGGCGAAGTCGACGGCGTGGCGGACCCGATCGCTGATCTCCACGGCGGTCACGAGATGACCCGCGTCCGCCAACGCCGCGGCGGTGGTGCCGTAACCGCATCCGAGCTCCAACACCCGCATAGACCCTGATCCGCCGTACCGCCGTAGCAGGGCCGCCCGGCGATGGTCCCGATCCGTGATCCTCGCCTCCGCGTCGCCCCACCACGCACCCGTCTGCGAGTAGAAGGCATCGACCCAGTCCACGACAGCACCACACCACGACCGACCCGATGTCCGCCACTACCGCTGTGGCAGCGACCAGTCCACGCTCGTCGGGTCGGGGTACGGCAGCGAGTCACGCACCGGCACGTCGCGGAAGTAGGGATGGGAGCCGGGCAGCGCGAGCAGCACGACGACGATCGCCTGCCCCAGCCACATCACGGCGGTGACCAGCGCGTAGACCGGCACCCACCAGTCCGGGTAGGCGTCCACCTGAAGATTGCCGAGATTGTCCACACGGGACCACGCGGAGTCGTCCGTCAGGGCGGAGAACGCGTAGAGGCCGACGCACGAGGCGTAGACGAGGCCGAGGCCGCTGAGCACCCAGGTGGTGACGCGGGCGCGCTGGCGGCCACGCAGGTCGCCGACCGCGAGCGCGACCAGCGCCGCGGCGAACAGGGTCAGGCAGGCGGCCATGGCGCCGACGTCCCACCACAGGTTGCTGACCGCGACGTCGACCTCGGACCGGTCGAAAGCGGTCCGGCCCTCGGTCGCGCGCCGGAAGCGCTCGACGACGCCCGGAGTGGCCAAGAGGAAGGCGGCGGACGCGACGACCCCGACGACCGCCATGGACACCATGACCACGGCGGCGCCGGCGACCGAGGCCGGTCGCGGTCTGGCGGCGGCGACGATCCACGCGTCAGGCACACCTCAGTGCAGCACAGACCCATCGGGTACGCGGAACCCCTTCACCAAACCTTCGCAAGATCGCCGGTAGTCTGACCCCCGGGAGTTTCATGTGGACGGTCCGGGGGCATCGACCGCTGGACCGACCACTCCAGGAGGTTTCCCATGTCGACCCAGGCCGTCCTCTACGTCATCGCCATCATCTTCCTGGTGATCGCCGCCCTGCCGGTCCCCACCCGCGGCGTCAGGTTCGCGCTGCTGGGTGCCGCCGCGGCCCTGGCCGCCTACGCCTGGCCGGTCCTCACCGCCTGACTCGGTCGGGCGATGACACCGGGGATCTCGGCGAGCCGGCACGGCGGCCGACGACGCGGGAGTGCCCTATGTGGAGCATTGACGAAATGCCGGACCAGGCCGGCCGGGTGGCGGTGGTGACCGGGGCAACCGCCGGCATCGGGTTCGCCACGGCCAAGGCGCTGGCCGAGCGCGGGTGCCATGTGGTGCTGGCCGTGCGGGACCCGGTCCGGGGCGCCGACGCGGCGGCCCGGATCGGCGGTTCGACCCCACGGCGACCGGCGGCCAGTACTGCGGTCCGGGCGGGATCGGCGAGTTGAGAGGCAACCCGAAACCGGTCCGGGCCAGCGCCGCGGCGCACGACGAGGCCCTGGCCCGCGAGCTGTGGGTCGAGTCGGAACGGCTGACCGGCGTCGCCTACGGGCCGCCCCCGCGACAGGCCTGAGCCGATCGCGGCCGCGCGTCCGAGCGGTCGCGCGCCGTCCACAACGGGTCGTTGATCCGACTGTCGACCGGCAGCCGCGCTCTTCCGCACCGGCGGACAATGGCTCCGGAGCATCCGTTCATCTCGCGTGGCAGGGAGGCGACCGACGTTGACCACATCCCCGCCGCACGCCGAGCGCGACCGCTCGGACGCCGGCGCCGGGGCCCGGACGACCGGGCGTGTCCGGCCGCCCGACCACCCGCCAGTCCGGCGAGCGGCGCGGTGAGGCGGCTGTGTACCGCGACGCTGGGTTCCGGACGGCCGTCGAGGCTCTCGCCACGGCTTTCCGGGACGAGGCCGCCGCTACGATGCTGGTCGAGCGGCTCTATCACGACGGCCTGGCCATCGACCCCGAGTCGATAAAAGCGCTTCCGTCCGGTAACACCGGCGCTCGATTGGTCGAGGTGGTGCTTCGCAAGCGGACGGGGTCGCCGTCACCGCGCCGCCGCGTCGTCAAGCTCTGCCCACCGGGGCCATTCGGCCGCGAGCTTGAAAATCCCACGCATCTCGCGGCCCTCGACGAAGCCCCGCTCCCGTTCCGGGAAAGCCATCTCACCGAGACGGCCTTTTCGCCGGTTTTCTCCGACCGCGACTGGGTGGTCACGGGTCAGATGTTCGCGGCCGGCCGTCCACTGTCGTCGCTGCGCACCGAAGAGCAGATCGAAGCCTGCCGCACGATCCGGGAAGCGCTCCTGCGGCAGTGGACCGGCGACGACTACGACACCCGCACCGTCACCCTCGCCGCCCTGGTGCGCCGGGAGCTGCGCGACAACCTCGAGACGGGACGGTGGCTACACGGCTGGGCGCGGGGGCGATCGTTGCTCGACGCGCCGAGCGTGAAGGTCCCCGGTGAGGACGGCGCGCTGCCCAACCCGTTCCACCTCTTCGGGCCGGATTCGCCGGTTACCGGCCGCCAGGTGCGGCATCTCGTCGGCCGCGCCCACGGTGACCTGCACGCGGACAACATCCTGATCCCGGACCGGGACGGTGTGCCGCACCCGGCCGCGTTCCGGTTGATCGACCTCTCCACCTACGACGGGTTGGCGCCGCTCAGCCGGGACGTCGCCGCCCTGATGATGTCCCTGATCACGCCCCGCGCGGGTGCCTCGGGCGATCCCGACGTGCGAAACGCCCTCTTGGACTACCTGTTGACGGACCACGGGGACAAGGGCCTCGCCCGCCGGGTACCAGCGGTGATGATCGACATCGTCGACGTCCTGCGATCCGTCCAGGAGGACTTCGTCCGCGAGTTCGAGGCCGATTGGCATTGCCAGATCAAGGTTTCCTTGCTCGCCCAGGCCATGTTCCACGCCGCTTACGCCTCGGGGACGGACGGTGCGCGGTCGTGGTCGCTGCGCCTCGCCGGACGCCTCACCCGCCACTTGCTCGGCCCGGACGAGCCGGCTACCGGTTCGCCGCTCGTCGTGGCGTCCGCCTCCCCGGCCGCCGTCGAAGACGAGGCCACCATCGTCGACCGCGAACCCCACCGTACGGAGCTGCGCGACGCCCTCCTGGACGACCGCACGTCCATCGTGGTGGTCCACGGCCCCGCGGGCGTCGGAAAGACGGCCCTCGTAGTGGACGTCCTGGCCGGCTTGGGCCGGCTTCACGAGGACTCCGACCGCCGGGTGTGCTGGCACGAGGCCGCACTACTCACCGACGTCAGCATCCAGACGCTCATCGCGGACATCGAGGGCGGGATCGCCACGGGCGCCCAACACCTGTACGGCCCGAGGTCGCGCGCCCGCCTGGAGATCGCCCTCGACTCGCGCCGGGAAACCGTACCGCTGATCGTCCTGGACGCGGCGGAGCAGCTCCTCGACGCCGACCGGCGGATTCGCGATCCGGAGCTGGACCTGGCGCTGGAGACCATCGCGAATCGGCGGCAGAGCGCCGTGAAGGTGATCATCGCGTCGCAGACGCCGCCCGCGGCGCACGCGGACATCACCTGGCCCCGCAGCGCCCGTTCGATCGACATGTCCGGCCTCGAGCCCCGGTTTCTGCTCGACTATCTGCGCACGCTCGACCCCGACGGCCCGCACCGCGACCTCCGCCCATCCGACAAGGTTTTTCTGGAGGTACACGGACGCCTCGCCGGCAATCCCCGGCTCGCCGACCTTCTCCAAGCCCTGCTCACGCACGAACCGCAGACACTCGACGACCTGGCCGCGTGGCTCACCTCGCTGCCGGACGATGACGTCGGGCGGCGCCTCGTCAGGCGGCTGGCGGACCATCTGCCCACCGATCAGCAGTTGGTCGTCGAAGCGCTCGCCGCCTTCGGCATACCGGTCGAGGCGACGACCGTCGCGGCCGTCCTCGAGCCCGACCTTCCCCGGGACCGATGCGCGGAGGCGACGAACGCCCTTCTCGCCAGCCGCGTCATCCGGCGCAGGCGCGACGGTCGCCTCCAGGTTCCTCCGGCGGATGTCATGGCGATCCTCGACCGGATCGACCACGGTGACGGGTACGCCGAGCCGGGCCAGCACCCGACCTCGCTGGACCTGCTGCATCGTGCCGCGAACGAGCTCTACACGCACCAGAAGGACGACGACGACGTGCATACCGTCGGCGATCTGGACATGCACTTCGCGCAGCTCGACCTCTACATACGTGCCCGCATGTTCGGGCCGGCCCACGAGCTCATCGCCTCGATGGACACGATGCTGCGACGGTGGGGCTCCGGCGCCCTGCTACGGCGGCAACGCGAGGCGGTCCGCGCCCACCTCGGCGACGACGAGGAGGCCACGATGGAAAACCTCACCGCGCTGGGTGACATCTACTCCTCGGTCGACGAGCCGGACGCGGCCGATCAGGCGTTCCGGGAGGCGCTGGACATCGCGCGGCGGGAGACCGACCGGGACGCCATGCGCGCGATCTACCTGACCATGGGCACCCGGTACTGGGAACACGACGAGATTGCCGCGGCGCGAGAGCACTTCGGCCGGGCGCTGGCCCTGGCGGAGGACGAGTACGACGACGGGGACCGCGCATTGGCCCTTGAGGGCCTCGCCGACTGTGACCAGCAAAGCGGCGCCTACTCCGAAGCGATCCGCAAGGCGGAGGAGGCGCTGGCCATCGCGCGGGAAAGCGGCTCGGAACGCATCGTCGACCTTGCCCTGAAGCTGGCCCGTTGGCGGACAGAATGCCTCGAGCTGACCGAGGCGGCGGACAAGCTGGCGATCGCCGACATCGCCACGGACGACGTCGACCGCTCCCGCCGCGCGGAATACCTCAACGGACGAGCGGACCTCCTGCTCCGGCGTGGGCGCTACCGCGACGCGGTGATGTACGCGCACCTGGCCGTGACCGAGGCCGAGGAGCAGCGGGATCCGGTGTCACTCCTGCATACCCTGACCACGCTGGCCCTGGCTCACCTGCATCAGGGCGATGATCACGAGGCCGCCCGCCAGATAACGCGAGCGATGCGCTACCGGGAAAGCGGCCGTCAGCTCGGCACCATCGCGCTGCGCGCGCTCACCGCTTTCCGGATCGGTCATCGCGCCACGGCCGCGGACTTCTTCCTCCGCCTCGCCGACGAGGCACAACGCCGCATCGAACATGACGCGCAGGACGTTGCGGCGTGGGACTTCCGGGGTCTGGCCCGCTGCTTCGCCGTGGCGCGGGGCCGGACGGACGAGATCGCGGCGGCACAGGCTGCCTTCCGGCGAGGCGCGGCGCGACCGGACGAGGCCACGCCGGGACGAGACTGCCGCCTCGCCTTCCTCACCCGGCAGCTGGCCGCCGTCGCCGACCGGCCCGCGGACCTGCTGCCTGTTCTCGACGACCTGGCGGTCAGCCGGCCATGTCCGGAGAGTCAGCCTCGCTGACATCACCGGCGAGCCAGCCCGCCTCCTGCATCCGCACGATGGCCTCGAGCCGGGTCCGCACGCCCAGTTGCTCGTACACCGCCCGCAGGAGGCGGTACATGGCCCGCTCCGAGTAGCCCGCCTCCTTGGCCAGCGCGGCCATCGTCCGGCCCGCGGAAAGGCTCCGCAACCAGGCGATCTGCTCTCCCGACAACCCCACCTGGCTCGCCGTGACGGGCTGCCGTGTCGCGGAAAGCGCACTCGCCACCGCCGCGGGCATTATCGCCTCCCCTTCGATCGTCGCGGCGACCGCGCGCTCCACCGCGCGTACTGTCGCCTGTCGGGAAAGCACCGACCGCGCACCGAGCCGCACCGCGCGTGCCCCGGACCCGGCGGAGTCGTCGGCGGTCACCGCGATGACCAGAGGTCGCGGCCTCGACCGGCACAGCGTGCCAAGCAGATCCCAGTCGTCGGCAGACAGAACGGATAGCAGCACCAGACTGCGCCGTCGGTCGCGCGCCCACGCCACGACGTCGGTCGGCGTGTGCACCTCAACTCCATGGTTGGCCAGGATGGCGGCGATTCCATATCGGTAGACCGGCATTGGGTCGATGACCGCGAGCGGAACGGTCACCTTCAGTCAATACCTCCGTGTGGTGCCGCATTGGCGCCTGCCCACGCCGCAGACAGGTGCTGCTCAGCCTAGACACCGGTCCACTCCGCGCGACGCCCCGGGCAGGTTTCCGCCACCAATCCGGTCAGCAATCTGCCGATGCCAGGCATGGACCGGCGATCCGGCCGTTTCTAGCGTCGGGGTAGGTAACCGCGCGGCCGGGAGGTTCAGGTGGTTCCCAACGACGAATCCGGACGGCGCATCTACCGACCCGTCAGACGAACTCGGAAACCCTCGCCCGAAACAACGCCGCTCACCGAGGCCAAGCGCCAGGCCATCCTGCGCGTAATGAACCAGTACCGCCGCTTCGGCCCAAAGCAGGTCCACGCCGAACTGCGCCGCACCCGGCACGACATCACCCTCGTCATGGTGCGCACCGTTTTCCAGCAACTCGGACGGCGGGAGAGCCGCCTGCCCCGCATCTTCCGACGCTGAGCGATCGGTCGGAATACCATTCACGATCAATCAGACGTCGGCGAATACCTGTCAGCGCTCCGTCACCCGCCCGCCGGCCACGTCGAGGCGGCGGGTGGTGAGCACGGCGTCGAGCATCCGGCGGTCGTGGGTGACCAGCAGGAGCGTGCCGGGATACCCGGCCAGCGCCGACTCCAGCTGCTCGATGGCGGGCAGGTCGAGGTGGTTGGTGGGCTCGTCCAGCACCAGCAGGTTGACACCACAGGCCTGCAACAGCGCCAGCGCCGCCCGGGTCCGCTCGCCGGGTGAGAGGGTCGCGGCGGGCCGGAGCACGTGTGCGGCGTTCAGGCCGAACTTCGCCAGGAGCGTGCGGACCTGCGCCGGCGCCAGGTCCGGGGTCTCCGCGCCGAACGCGTCCAGGAGCGTGTCGCCGCCGTGGAAGAGCCGCCGCGCCTGGTCGACCTCGCCGACCACCACACCCGGGCCGAGCCAGGTGCGGCCCGCGGTCAGCTCGACGCGTCCCAGCAGCGCGGCCAGCAGGGTCGACTTGCCGGAGCCGTTGGCACCGGTGATCGCCACCCGGTCGGCCCAGTCGATCTGGAGGTCGACCGGGCCGAGGGTGAAGTCCCCGCGGCGTACCTGCGCGGCGTGCGCGACCGCCACCACCGCCCCGGCCCGCGGAGCGGCGGAGATCTCCATCCGCAGTTCCCACTCCTTGCGGGGCTCCTCGACCACTTCCAGGCGCTCGATCAGCCGCTCGGTCTGCCGCGCTTTCGCCGCCTGCTTCTCGCTCGCCTCGGACCGGAACTTCCGCCCGATCTTGTCGTTGTCGCTCGCCTTGCGGCGGGCGTTGCGCACGCCTTTGTCCATCCAGGACCGCTGGGTACGGGCGCGCTCCTCCAGACCGGAGAGCGTGTCGGCGTACTCCTCGTACTCCTGGCGGGCGTGGCGCCGGGCGACCTCTCGCTCGTGCAGGTAGACGGCGTAGCCGCCGCCGTAGGCGCGCACCTGCCGCTGGGCCAGGTCGAGCTCGACCACCCGGTTTACGGTCCGGGTCAGGAACTCGCGGTCGTGGCTCACCACGACCGCGCCGGACCGCAGCCCGGTGACGAACGCCTCCAGCCGCTCCAAACCGTCGAGGTCGAGGTCGTTGGTGGGCTCGTCCAGCAGGAAGATGTCGTAGCGGCTGAGCAGCAGCGAAGCCAGGCCGGCGCGGGCCGCCTGGCCGCCGGACAGCGCCGTCATCGGCCGGTCCAGGTCGACGGCGAGGCCCAGCCCGGCGGTGACCTGGTTCGCGCGCTCGTCGAAGTCGGCGCCGCCGAGGGCGATCCAGCGCTCGAGGCTCACCGCGTACGCGTCGTCGGCGCCGGCCTTCCCCGCCACCAGCGCATGGGTGGCGTCGTCCAATGCGGACTGTGCCGCGGCCACGCCGGTCCGCCGCGCCAGAAACCGACCGACCGTCTCGCCAGGTCGCCGCTCGGGCTCCTGCGACAGGTACCCGATGGTCGCGGTGGGCGGGCTGACGAGCAGCGTGCCGTCTTCCGGAGTGGCCAGGCCGGCGAGGATGCGCAGCAGGGTGGATTTGCCGGCGCCGTTGGCGCCGACCAGCCCGATCACGTCGCCGGCGGCGACCACGATGTCCAGTCCGGAAAACAGGACACGTTCGCCGTGTCCCGCCGCTAGACCTTTGGCGACGAGCGTTGCGGTCATCAGGATCCGAGTACCTCAGAGCTAGGGCCGGCTGGCGGCGATTGGATCACACCGTACCGCCGGCACCGCTCGGCCTCGCGAGTGCGCCCGGCCCGCCGCCGGTACCCAGACCGGATGCAAGTATAATGACAACCGTTTTCAGAAAGGAGGCCCACGCATGAGTCCCAGCGCCGATGTCCGGCCGGCCGTGACGGTGCTGTCCGGGTTGTGGACCGGCGCCACGTACGCGGTCGCGCGGGCGCTGCTCGCCGCCGACCCGTCCCTGCTGCTGGTCCGCTACGACCTCACCCGGACCGGCTACCTGCGCCATGTCATGAGTGCCGACCGGGTGGACGAGCGGCGCGGCGTCCTGCGCGATGGCGACATGTCGCTCACCCTGCGGGACGAGATCCTGCCCGCCCTGGCCCGGCTGGCCCGCGCCCGTCCGCACCGGCACGTGGTGCTCATGCCGCCCGCCGTGGTCGAGCCGGAAGCGGTCGCCGCCGCCGGCACCGGTTGCCTGGTCGACGGTGTCCCGCTGGCCGATCTGGTCCGCGTCGACTCGTACGTCACGGTGGTCCACGGCGACTACCTGCTCGACGCGCTGGCCAACGGATCCGACCTGGTCACGCTCGGCGTACAAGCCGGCGACGCCGACCACCGGTCACTGGCCGACGTGGTCGTGCGGCAGATCGAGTACGCCGACACGCTCGTGCTGTGGGGCTCGCGCACCGGCGGCCCGTTCGACACCGCACACCCCCGCGCCCTGCTGCGCCACCTGGCGCCCTGGTCGGCACACCTGCACCTGGCCGACGACCGGGTCGACGCCACCGACCTCGCCCAGCGGCTGCTCCACTCCCGCCGGCACCGCTGGGATGTCCCGGGCACGCTCGCCCGCGGCCTCGAGGGGTTCGCGCTCGGCCTGCACGCGCCGGACCCCTCGTCCGACGTCGTCTCCGCGGTCTTCCGGGCGTGCCGCCCGTTTCACCCCCAGCGGTTGCACGAGACGCTCGAGGCGCTCGGCACCGGCGTGCTGCGCTCCCGCGGCCATCTCTGGCTCGCCAGCCAGCCCGACGTGGTGGTCGGCTGGGACTTCGCCGGCGGCGGGCTCGCCATGAGGACCCTGGGGCGCTGGCTGGCCGCGACCCCCGAGGAGCGGTGGCATCAGTTTTCCGACCAGCGCCGCCTCGCCGCATCGGTGGAATGGCACCCGTACTACGACGACCGGCATCACCACCTGGCCTTCATCGGCATCGACCTCGACACCGCCCGCCTGCACCGCACACTGACCCGGTGCCTGCTGACCGACGCCGAACTCGCCGGCGGCGAGGCGACCTGGCGCGGATACCCCGATCCCTTCGCCGGCTGCTTCGCCCTCCCCGACGCGGCCGCCCACAGCCCCGCGGCCGGATATCCATGAGCCCGCCGCCGGCGACAATGACCGTCCACTCACCACTATCTGTTGGCGGCGTGGTACTCCTCCACGATCGCCGCGGGAATCCGGCCCCGCTCCGACAGCGCCTTACCCTGGCTGGCGGCCCACTCACGAATGGCCTTGTTTTCACTCCGGGCACCGGGCCGCCGGCCACTCACGGTTTCTCGCCGCCCGGGCGCGGACGCCCCCGACCGGCCAAGGCGCGTGCCGGCCTCCTGGTACGCCGACAGCAACGAACGGAGCTTGCCCGCGTTTCGACCCGATAGGTCGATCGAATAGTCGACCCCGTCGATGCCGAACCTGACCGTCTCGTCAGCGACCTTACCGTCGATGTCATCGATCAGAGTCTCGATAACCTGACGCGCCACGACCCACACCTCCACACAATGGTTTCCGGGAAGACTACTCCTATTTCCCCGGCTGGTCGTCTCCGCTGACAATTGGCAACATAAATGTCGGCTGTCGCCGCAACCTCGAAACCTCGATTCAAAAGCAGACCTGAGCTACCGCGACGTCCGCCGTGGTCCATACCGTCGCTCCCGCGGCCTCACCCGTCCGCCGCTGGTCCCGCTCACCCCTCCCGCCCTGCTCTCAAGAGGGCAGCCCTGTCACGGTCTGGGCGCGGTTTGCGTGACCGGGCGCCATGAGCTGATTGGCTGTCGACCTGGGCGCACAGACGGAGCAGCTCGACAGCTCGGCGTGAGTGCGGCCGGCAGCGGGATCGGTCAGGCCGCGCGAGCGGCGGTCTGGACCACGAAGGTGGGGGTCTGCGACGGCGCGAGACACCTCTCGGGCTTGTCCCGCGGACCCGGCAGTGGACGGCCGGGGATTTCGGCGAGCGCTGCGAGCCGCCGGCCGGGAGCGGTGCCCGCGGGAGCATACGGTCCGCCGCTGACGCGGACGTGG
>NZ_JCADBM010000070.1:0-631 GCF_059359075.1 Phytohabitans sp. LZ39
GGCATGCTGCCGTGGACCGGTGCGGCCCAGGCGCACGGCACGATCATCAACCCGATGACGCGCGCCTACCAGTGCTGGAAGACCTGGGGCAGCCAGCACATGAACCCGGCCATGCAGCAGCAGGACCCCATGTGCTGGGCGGCCTTCCAGGCCAACCCCGACACCATGTGGAACTGGATGAGCGCGCTGCGGGACGGCCTCGGCGGCCAGTTCCAGGCCCGTACCCCGGACGGGCAGCTGTGCAGCAACGGCCTCGCCCGCAACAACACCCTGAACCAGCCCGGAGCGTGGAAGAGGACCACCGTCGGGCGCAGCTTCACGGCCCAGCTGTACGACCAGGCCAGCCACGGCGCCGACTACTTCCGGGTCTACGTCACCAAGCAGGGGTTCAACCCGGCCACCCAGAGCCTCGGCTGGGGCAACCTCGACTTGATCACGACGACCGGACGCTACGCGCCGGCGCAGAACATCTCGTTCAACGTCACGATCCCCGCAGGACGCACCGGAAACCACATCCTCTTTGTGATCTGGCAGGCCTCGCACCTGGATCAGGCCTACATGTGGTGCAGCGACATCACCATCACCTGACCGGTAACACCAACAGCCACAGCACCACCCCGGCCCAGGACAC
>NZ_JCADBM010000071.1:0-542 GCF_059359075.1 Phytohabitans sp. LZ39
ACCGACCAGATCGTGCCGCTGGAGCCCGAAGAGGCGGAGCTGGCGAAGCTGTTCACGAACACGTGGCGGTATATCAAGTTCGCGACGGCCAACCAGTTTTGGATGATGGCCAACGATTTCGGGCTCGACTTTGCGCGGATCCGGCATGCGATCACGTTTGATTACCCGCGGGCGGCGGATTTGCCGATGCCGGGGTTCGCGGCGGGTCCGTGTTTGTTCAAGGACACGATGCAGTTGGCGGCGTTCAACCGGAACAACTTCGTGTTGGGTCACTCGGCGATGCTGATCAACGAGGGTTTGCCGTTGTATCTGGTGTCGCGGTTGGAGGACAGTTACGACCTGTCGTCGATGACGGTGGGCATTTTGGGGATGGCGTTCAAGGGTGGCAGCGACGATCCGCGTGAGTCCCTCGCCTACAAGCTGCGCAAGATCTTGTCGTTGAAGGCGCGCGAGACGTTGTGCACCGATCCGCACATCAAGGACGAGCGCTTCGTATCGCTCGACGAGGTGCTGGCCAAGGCCGACCTGCTCGTCATCGCCTG
>NZ_JCADBM010000072.1:0-535 GCF_059359075.1 Phytohabitans sp. LZ39
CGCCGCTGGACTTCGGTCCGGACGAGTGCTCCGAGGGCAACGACCTCCAGCTGCACGACGGCTTCCAGAACGGCAACCGCTGCGTCGACACGCAGATGGGCGAGGTCGCCAACGCCGACCAAAACCCCACCCTGCTGATCACCAGCGCCCCGCGCAGCGTCGGGGTGAACCAGCCGTTCACGATCCGGGTCAGCACCCGCAACCTGATCCGCGACCGGTTCCTACCCGCCGGCCAAGGCGGCTACTACGTCGACATGTCGATCCTCAACGCACAAAACCTGGTCCGCGGCCACTTCCACACCGGCTGCCGCCAACTCAACAGCACGCAAGCCGCCCCCGACCCCGCACCGGCCCCGGCGTTCTTCGTCGCCACCGAGGACAACGGCGGCGGCGCCCAGCCAGACGTCATCGAAATCCGGGTACCAGGCCTGCCCAACCGGGGCACCTTCCAATGCGCCTCCTGGGCCGGCGACGCCTCACACCGCATCCCGATGATGCAGCGCGCCAACCAGATCCCCGCCTTCGACTCGGTCCG
>NZ_JCADBM010000073.1:0-504 GCF_059359075.1 Phytohabitans sp. LZ39
CCGGGCGTACGACGTGAAGCCGGTCATCAAGGCCCTGCTCGACGGCGAGTCCGTGGAGCTGCACGCGCGCTGGGCGCCCAACATCGTCACCACACTGGGCCGCTTCGCCGGCCGCACGGTCGGCGTGATCGCCAACAACCCGCTACGCCTGGGCGGCTGCCTCGACTCGGCCAGCGCCGAGAAGGCGGCCCGCTTCGTGCGGATGTGCGACGCGCTGGGCGTGCCGCTGATCGTCCTCGTAGACGTCCCCGGCTACCTGCCCGGCCTCGGCCAGGAGTGGGACGGCGTCGTACGGCGCGGCGCGAAACTGCTGCACGCGTTCGCCGAGGCGGTGGTGCCCCGGGTGACGCTGGTGACGCGCAAGGCCTACGGCGGCGCGTACATCGCGATGAACTCCCGCTCCCTCGGCGCGACCGCCGTCTTCGCCTGGCCCAACGCGGAGCTCGCGGTCATGGGCGCCTCGGCGGCCGTCAACATCCTCCACCGCAAGAAGCTCGCCGCCGC